>DYPF01000029.1 GCA_020720105.1 Chloroherpeton thalassium | reverse complement strand
ATAATTAGATTATATAATTAATTAATTTATTCTTGACAAATATTACTTTCTTTATTTCTTTACCTTCCAAAAACTTCTGTACATTTTCGTCTTTCAAAGCAATTTGTTCTAATTCTGCTTGTGTAGAATCAAAATTAGCTTTCAGCTTACCGCGAATTTTAGAATTTACTTGCACAACAAATTCAATTGTATTCTGAATAGTTTTAGATTCATCATAATTAGGATAATTAGCAAATACTACTGACTTATTATTGCCCAATTTTTGCCAAATTTCTTCTGCTATGTGAGGAGCAAGCGGAGCCAAGCACAATATAAACTTATCAGCTGCTTCTCTTGGGAATACATCATATTTAGTGAACTCATTCATAAATATCATCATTTGAGAAATAGCAGTATTGAAACGCAAACGCTCAATATCTTCACCAACTTTCTTAATAGTAGAATGTAAAGCAAATTCTTGCTCAGCATTCATAGGAATATTTTGAATTTTTGTTGATAAATTGCCATCGTCATTAATATAAAGCCGCCAAGCTTTGTTTAAAAATCGGAAAACTCCCTCAATCCCAGTTTCACTCCATGGTTTAGCTTGTTCTAATGGACCAAGGAACATTTCAAAAAGTCTTAATGAATCGGCTCCGTAGCCATCAATTACAGAGTCGGGATTAACTACATTACCAAGTGACTTGGACATTTTATTCCCATCTGCACCCAGAATTAAACCTTGATGGAAAAGCTTTTTGAATGGTTCGGGAGTGGAAACATACCCATAATCGAAAAGAACTTTATGCCAAAACCGAGCATATAACAAATGTAGAACAGCATGCTCTGCTCCACCAATATACAAGTCTACTCCACCATCGCCCATCCAATAATTTTCATTTTCCTTACCAACAAAGAAATCGTGATTATTTGGGTCAGTATAACGCAAATAATACCAACAAGAGCCCGCCCATTGTGGCATTGTATTAGTCTCGAGTCGTGCTCTTTTGCCAGTCTTTTTATCAATAAAATCAACCCATTCTGGTACTTTTGCCAAAGGTGATTCGCCTGTGCCTGCTGGTTGGAAATCATTGATATATGGAAGAGTTAGTGGCAATTCATCAAAATCAAGAGCACGGCGAGTGCCATCTTCAAAGAACATAATTGGCATAGGTTCGCCCCAATATCTCTGACGAGAGAAAAGCCAATCGCGCAATTTAAATTGAATTTTGCTATTGCCAATCTTTTGAGTTTCCATCCATTTTGTAATTTCTTTCTTTGCTTCGGGAGTGGATAGCCCGGTTATGGAATATATTTCACTTGTAGAATTAATGCTCACACCATCATACGAAGTGAAGGCTTCTTTTTGCACATCCCAATCGCTACCATCAGATAGAGCAACCACTTGAACTATTGGTAAATGATATTTACTTGCAAACTCGTGATCGCGTTCGTCGTGCCCAGGTACAGCCATAATTGCACCAGTTCCATAATGTCCGAGTACATAATCCGCAATCCAAATTGGAATTTGTTTATTCGTTAATGGATTAATTGCATACGCACCAGTGAAAATACCCGTTTTATCTTTAACGAGTTCTGTTCTTTCCAAATCAGTTTTCATCGAGGATTGATTGATATAATCTTCCACTATTTGTTTATTTTCTGATGTTGTAATATCCTTTACTAAACTATGCTCAGGAGCTAACACTAAATAAGTAGCACCAAAAATTGTATCCGGGCGAGTAGTAAAAACTGTAATGACTTTATCAGAATTTGGCAAAGTGAAATTAACTTCTGCACCTTCGCTGCGTCCAATCCAATTCTTTTGCATTTCCATTGTGGAGTGGGGCCACTCAACTAATTGCAAATCATCAAGCAATCTTTGAGCGTACTTCGTGATTCTTATCATCCATTGACGCATAGGACGACGTTCCACAGAATAACCTTTGGCTCGCCATTCATCAACTTCTTCGTTGGCAAGAACTGTCCCTAATTTTTCGCACCAATTCACAGGAATTTCCGAAATGAAAGATAATCTATTTTGGTCAATATATGTTTGAATTTCTTTTTCGTCAGTTAAATGATTAGGAATTGGCAATTGTTCGATTGGTTTAGCAACTTTTTCAACTTCATCAAAGTAGGAATTATAAATAAGTAAGAACATCCATTGTGTCCATTTATAATACTTAGGGGAAGTTGTGTTAATTTCGCGTGACCAATCGTAATTGAAGCCAATCATATTTAATTGTCTGCGGAAATTCTCAATATTTTTTTCGGTTGCAACTTCGGGATGAATATTATTAACCATAGAATATCTTTCGGTAGGCAACCCAAAAGCATCAAAGCCTATTGGATGAAGCACATTAAAGCCTTTCATCTTTTTGTAACGAGCGATAATATCGCTGGCTGTGTAGCCTTCGGGGTGTCCAATATGCAATCCAGCACCACTTGGATACGGAAACATATCTAAAATATAGTACTTAGGTTTTGTAAAATCATCTTCTACTTTGTAAGTTTGATTAACTTCCCAGTAATTTTGCCACTTTTTTTCGATTTCTTTGAAAGGATAATTTGCCATTTTAAAAAATTTGATATTATAAAGTTCAAAATTAAGAACTTTTTTAATATTTTTTTTATAATTTTATAAAAAATGAAAATGAAAACTATGAAAATAAGTTTATTACTTACCAAATTGATGGTATTTACTGCAATTATAGTGCTTTTTACAAGTTGTGCAAGCATAATAAGAGAAGAAAAGGACGAGTTTACAATTTCTGATATTGATACAACGTTCCAAAACTATGTAAAAAACTCTCCAAGTAATGAGGATAGAGGAGTTGTTTTCCCATCAAGCCGAGAAATTTTGGTTGAGCGAAGTGTTACTCAACGAGATAGCTCTTTCACAAGATATTATCCTGATTTTATTCGTTTGGGATTATTTGAGAGTATTGGAATTGTGGGAGGCGATCCGAAACACGCCATCGGAACAGGTTTATTTGGAGTATTTCCAATGGGAAATATTACAGATGCTTTTCGTGGCGAAGATGACAAAGTTTTTACTGGTGGAATTTATCGCATTGGAATAAGCGAAATCAGGCTTCGCTGGTTCCGAGATTCTAAAAATTGGACACTTGGCACACACGGAGTAGAATTTATCATTCCAGATGCACGTGCCGAAAATATTCTTATTTCCGTTTTGCCAATTTATGTTCGAAAAAGATTTTTCCTACGTGAAGAAATTCCTTATATTGCCTTTACTCCTTCTTTTGGAATCGGACTTGTTCCATCACAATATATAAATTTAAGCGGATCGTTGGATATTGGGTCGATAGGCGGATTAAATCTTCGAGCGTATTTAGGCTTGGCAGTTGGAGTCAATACCACCGAAACACCACAAATCAAACAGAATGATTATACCGATAAAGCTCAAACTATTGCTTGTCCTTATGCTGGGCTGGGCATTTCATTTTTAGATTTTTTGAATTTAGTACCTGAAACATTCGTGGAATGGAAAGATCACGAACATTCAGCCTGGCAAATTGGTTTGATTGAATTAGGATTACATTACACAAATTCAGAAAGATCTGTATTTGCTGATACAATTGCTTCAAAAGTATTAAAAGGATTTGATATTGAAATTGCTAAAACAAATCTGGCTTTGCCGTTTGGAAACAATCGATTTTATGCAGGAGTTTCATTATTGCACTTTTTGGGTATGGGAATGAATAGTTGGGGTCTTGGCATTTTACCGCTAAGATTTGGTTATTGGCATACTTTGATTGAAGATGAATTAACTATAACTCCATTTATGGAATTGGGAATGTACCCAACTAAATACTTGAATGTTAGTGGTGAATTAAACTTGCAATTATCTGAGAGTTTGAATTTAGGGATACGAACAGGATATATCACAGGAAGTAGTGACGAAATTTCAGGTGGTTCGTTTGTAGAAAATTTTGGAAGAAGTACAAGTTTCTCTAATTTCTATTTTGGATTGGGAATTAGATTACAAAATCGTATATTTTTCCAGCATCATTTACGATATAATCGTCCAGAATTACCATTAGAACCAAAAAAATATTAATTAATCAAAAAAAAATTGGAATTATGAAAATGTTAAATATATTATTGACTTTATTGATTGTTGCAATGCAAGGCTCTTGCGTATCGCCTGATGTTTTTTTGATAAATAAATATGCCGGAGATAAAACAATTAAGGTTAAGATGCTGAACGGCAACGGAAAAGCAGTACAAAATTTAGATGAAAGCTTTGTCATTAATTCAGATGCATTAATATCTATGAAATTTATAGAGCAAACCCAGTACCAAACTACTTTTGATTTGGAAAAAATATCGGGCGACTCGATAATTTTCTACTTATACAATACCGAAACTGATTTTAAAAAATATTCTTTTATGCAATTTATCCTTACTAATACGGGATATGCAGTCAAATTAAATGAACAAATTATTGCACAAAGCGATTCAATTCAAATAAAACAAGGAAAAAATTATAAAATAAAAATACAATCCGAAGGTAACCTCCTAAACTTTTCAATAGATTGTGCCGATATTAAATTCCAGAAGGTATTCCTAAAAGCAACTGAGTATATTATGGTTAAAACTGACGGAAAATCGAAATTTAAAATTAAAAATTTAGATTTTGAAAAAAATTTCCATTAAAAACTAAAAATTCTCTAAAAAGTGTCGTTAATTAGGAATAGAACAGGACTAAATAGGCAGGATGCCAAAATTTGAAAATAAATTAATGAATTTTATATAAACAAGGAGGTTTTATGCCAACCGTATTTTCAGGGGATTCCCGTATAAGAACAAATATTCCGTCGCTTAATGCGTATAATGCATTGATCAATACGAATAACAACATTGCCCTTAGACAATTGCGCCTTTCAACTGGTAAAAGAATCAATTCAGCAGCTGATGATGTTGCAGGTTACATCACATCTCGTAGCTTGCAAGCAAGAAACGAATCTTTAACATCAGCTTTGAATTCAGTAGGCGAAGCAAAGAACGTAACAGGTCAAACACAAGATGCTTTGGATAATATCAATGGATTGCTTACAAAAATTAAAGAAAATGCATCAACTGCTTCGAATGGTGCATTAGGAACAGACGAAAAAGTTGCTTTGTCTCGTGCATCATACAGAATGACCGAGCAAATTCAATTTATCGTTAATTCAACTGTGTTTGGTGGACGTCAATTAATTGATGGAGACTTCTCAGGCGAATGGACAATTGGTTACAATGCTGCAAATGCATTATTAACTATCGAAGTTGATTTAAAAAATTCCGCAGCAGCTGCTACAAAATTCAATTTGGAAAGAGGATTTGATTTGAATTCGATGACTCAAAGTAATTTTGGTGGCGTTACTGGTTTGAACTTAGCTTCATTAAATGCAGTAAGTAATACAGATTTGGGAGTATTCAGTTATACTCAAATTTCAACAACTTTAACAAGTTTAGCTTCAGCATTAAATAATGTGAATAAAGTGGCTTCTTATTTGGGTGGTGTTGAGAATAGATTGCAATCTCAAGAAGATTTGCTCCGTTCCCAAATCACAAATTATAAAGCGGCAATTTCAAGAATCGAAGACACTGACGTTGCAACAGAACAATTAGAATTGGTTAAATCACAATTCTTGCAACAAGCATCGTTGATTTCATTAGCACAAGCTAACCAAAATCCACAATCATTCTTGCAATTGTTCCAATAAGAATAAAGTTTATACTTCTAAAGAAGGGTAAGATTTATGTCTTATCCTTTTTTTTTAGAATTAACAAATGTAGAAAAAAAGAAAGATAGGATTTATGTTTTTTAGCATAATTTCTGGCATAATTTCTGGCATAATTATTGTTCTAATAACGTTAATAAATGTGAAATAATAATTATCACCAAGTTCTTTGAAAAAAAATAGAAAAAAACTAAATAATTGAATATTTGTGCCGATAAAACTGTCAGAGGATAATTAAATGGCAAGGAAGCCTAAGTTTGTTTAAACTAGGCGGAGGCATTATGCCAACAGTATTTTCGGGGGAATCCCGAATACGCACAAATATTCCATCCCTTAATGCATATAATTCGTTAATTAGTACGAATAATGATATAGCATTAAGGCAATTGCGTTTATCGACGGGTAAGCGGATTAATTCAGCATCAGATGATGTGGCAGGTTATATAACCTCACGTTCTTTGACAGCACGAAATGAATCGTTAACAACGGCGTTAAATTCAGTTGGCGAGGCAAAGAATGTTACAGCATTAACGCAAGATGCCCTAGACAACATTAACGGATTATTAACTAAGATTAAGGAGAGTGCTTCTACTGCATCAAATGGTGCATTGGGGACAGACGAAAAAGTTGCTTTAGCAAAATCAGCTTATCGTTATTCAGAGCAAATCCAGTTTGTAGTTAATTCAACCGTATTTGGTGGCAAACAGTTAATCGATGGATCGTTTTCAGGTAATTGGACAGTTGGATACAATTCATCAAATGGACTGCTTACATTGGAAATTGACTTACAGAACAATAGCACAGCCGCAGCTAAGTTTAATTTAGATTCTGCTTTCAACTTGGGAGCAACTTCTACTTCGAATTTTGCTGGAGTAACAGGCTTAAGTTTGAGTTCTTTAAATTCAGTTTCCTCCACAAGTTTAGGTATTTTTTCTGCGACAGCTATTTCTACAACTTTAACAAGTTTAGCATCAGCAATCCAGAATGTATCAAAAGTTGCCTCTTACGTCGGTGGTATTGAGAATCGTTTGGGTTCGCAAGAAGATTTATTGCGCTCACAAATAACTAATTACAAAGCAGCAATCTCACGCATCGAAGATGCAGATATTGCTACCGAGCAATTACAATTAGTGAAAGCACAATTCTTACAACAATCTTCTTTAATTTCGCTTGCCCAAGCTAATCAAAACCCACAATCGTTCTTACAATTGTTTAGTTAATTCTAATTTTTTGTAGGGCAAATAAGATTTAGCAAGAAACAGCTTAGCTGTTTCTTGTTAAATTGTTTAATTAGTTAAGTATGGATGTACAATGTCTGAATCAGTTCAAAAATTAGCTGCTTCTAAACTTTATGGCGGCTCGTCATCTGCTCAGGATGGTAAAAGTAAAATACCAGCGTATTTAGAGCAGGAAGTTTTGTCGTGGAGTAAAGAGAAAATTATCCTTAAAATGTATGATTTGTTTATTATCGCAAATAGTAAAGGCGATGTAAACAAAATGAGTAGAGTTCTTGTGGAATTAATGTCTTCCTTGAATTTTGAATACGAAGAAACTGCTACTCGACTTTACCGACTTTATGAGTATTGTCAACGTGCTGTTTTTCAAAGAAAGTTTGATGAAGCATTAAAAATTATCAAGGATTTACGCGAAACTTGGGCGCAAGCTTTCAACTTAGAACCAAATTGATTTAATTAAATAAAGAGAAGAATATTATGGCAAGTGTATCATCAGTATCTTCAAGCGGAAGTTCTACTCAGTTAGATCAGTTAATTAATGCATTTTACGGGCAAGAACAATATAAACTTGACTCGATTGATTCGAAAATTTCGGATTTGAAAGGCAAACAAACTTTCTACAATAGTTTATATTCAAAGCTTAATTCTCTGGTTGCAACTTTAGACAAATACGGAGATTTTGAATATGGTAATAATAAAACTTCTTTCACAAAAACAAGCTCAATAGACGATTCATTCAAGTCGAAAGCTGTATCAAGCTCCAAAAGTGATGTATTGACTGCCTCTGCAAGTTCCGATGCAGTACCTTCTACAGTTTCTATGTTTGTCGACAGATTAGCTTCCAATGATGTTCTAATTGCAAAACAATTGAAATTGGAAGATGAAATTGAAATCCAACCTAGTGAATATAAATTAAAATTAAATGTAAAAGGTAAATCCAAAGAGGTTACAATAAATACCGAAGGTATTAAGAATAATGAAGAACTTCTCAAGAAAATTGTTAATTCCATTAATGATATTGATGAAGAAAATAACGAAAATGTTATCGTAAACGCTTCATATATTAAAGATACATCTTCTACTGGAAGGCTTACCTTTACCGCCGCCGAATCGGGTGAAGAAAATTCCATAACTATTGATGGTGACAATGAGCTTTTAAAACATTTGGGATTAAATAATATTAATCAATCAGGAAATAGTCGTGATGTTGCTTCTGATACCGATGCAGGATTTGTAAAAGCTGATAAAAGTGAATTAAATTCCAAAATGATTATTAATGGTATGAATTTATACCGTTCTTCCAACGAAGTGGACGATGTTGTACCAGGAATTACTTTGAATTTGCTTAAACCTCAAGAAGAAAACGACCAGCCAGCAGTAATTACTACTCAAGTAAATACTAATTCTGTCAAAGATTTAATCAACAACTTGCTAACTCCACTAAATGAAATTGTTGATTTAGTGAGTAATAACAAAGATATTACAAGAAGCGAATCGGCTATGAATACCTTGAAATATAATATTCGGGGACTTGCTTCAACAAAAATAGATTCAATCACAAATGAGGACTCACCAAAATATTTGTCAGATATTGGTGTTACTGTTGATTCGAATGGTAAATTTTCGGTAACTGACTCCGATACATTAGAGGAATTTCTAAAGAAAGATCCGCAAAAGGTTGCAGATCTTTTTACTAACTCTGATGGTATTGTTTCGAAAATCAACTATATGATTACTAACTTGCAAGGAGATAAAGGGTTAATTATTCAAAGAAAATCGTCAATAACTAATCAAATTAAAACTTATGACGATAAGCTTAAAGAGACTCAAAGTAGAATTGATTTTCAGGCAGACAATTTAAGGAAGCAATACACTTCCTTGTTGCAAACTTACTACGAGGCAATGGGGCAATATAGTTCATATAGCTCATTTGCATCGAGTATGTCATCGTCTGCATCTGGATATTCAAGTCTATTAAGGTAATAAAATTGAGTATAGTTAAAAAAAAGAGGTTAATATGATTAATGCAGTAACAGGAGTTCAGGCAATAATTATCAACTCGACCGATAGCATAAAAACAGAAGTCAATAATAACTTTAAGGAAAAAAAGTTAGATGTTGAAAAAGATGCTTTTGCTAAAGCGATTGAGGCAACAAAAGTAGAAGAGCCTAAGAAAAGTGAAGAAAAGCAGGTTGATTTTAGTGAATTTGCAAGCAATGTCCAAAAAATGTTAGGTGCTGATAGTGTAGCATTAGAGTTTAGCATTGATAAAGATACCAAAAAAATGGTTTTGAAAATTATCGATAAAGAAACCAAAGAAGTTATACAGCAAGTTCCACAAGAGTTGGCATTAAAAGTAGCTAAATTTGTTGCAGATCAGTTAGGTCATGGACAGGTTGCAGATGTACAAATATAAAAGTGTAAGTGAAATTACACTTAGGGTTGAGGAAATAACCAAACAAATTTATGTTCTTCTTGTCAAAGGTGAGAGCATTGATATGGCTGATACGGAGCATATTAACAGTTTATACATTGAACGGAAGGACTTGATTAAGATATTAATTGGATTTGTTCGCTCATCAAACGATGGAATTATTGGAGATACTAATTTCAAACTTGAAGGTGATGCAGAAGAAGTTAGATTTTTTTTCAATAAATTAGAAGAAATTGACCTAAATAATATTAATTTGCTTAAAATTAGTATTGCAAAATTAGCAGAAAAATTAAAAACACTAAATCAGAAAAAATCTGTTATGATTTATTCAAAATAAAGTTGTTTTATTAAAAAGAATTTTAAATAAATAAAATAGAAATGGAAATTAAATCTTTAAACCGACAAAAGCAAGTTCTTGGCACTGATAATGCCGATAAGAAGAAAATTGCAAAAGAAGAATCGAAAGCTGCAAGTGGTTCTGAGGAAATTAAAGACACCTTGGAATATACTCCTGATTTATTAGAGCTTAAGCCAATTATGGACAAACTTAAGAGTGGCTTTTACGACAACCCTGAAGTTATCCAAAAGTTAGCAAGTATCCTTGACGAAAAATTCCCTGCAGATGCACTCAAGGAATTATAGTTATTGATTATAAAAATAATGATTGCTATTTTTGCTTGTAATCAATTATTATGAACTTGTCTTATTTCCTTAAACATAAGGGACTAAGACTATTTGCATTTCAATGATTATCTTCTAAATTAATCATCGCATTTATTAAATAAAACTTTTCCATCTTGAATAAATCATCTGTTGTTAAATCCCGAAGAGTAATTCTATGATTATCAAGATATTGTTGGCGTTTAGTGCCTTGTAGCAATGGTTGTGAAGGAGTGAAATATTCGCCATCAATTTCTAACACTAAATTTGCATAGGTTGAATCTGTTATGAGCCTATTTTTCGTAAGAATGGCAATTGTATTTTCGGGTAGATTCCGCTGTATTTTCTCTAAGTAATGGCGATTTACAAATTTATAATTGTAATTATAATCTGCAATGTCAATGATTTTATAGAATTTTGGATTTGTAAAATGATATTTTTGAACATCAATTTTCTCAATTTTTTCGGTATAATCAATTCTTAATTTGTAAACTTCGTTATTTTCAATTTTGAAATTTGCTAATGTGTTTTCAAATTCTTTTGCAATATATTGTAAATTGAAATGCTTGGCAGTCGCTACAACTCGTCGCAAATGATATTCGATATTCAGAGGAATACCTTCAAGTACTTTAATTGTTTCAAAAAATTGGGGCATACACTTTATCAATTAGTTCCTGATATTCAGTTTGCGGATTGCTTTTGGTTGTGATGCCACCGCCACTTTTGTAAATTAATTTTGTGTTTTGCTTTTCGATAAATCTAATCAATACATAGCATTCAAGGTTGTTACCATCAAAAATTCCTGCGATTCCAGTGTAATAATTACGGGAATAATTTTCAATTGAATCTATTATTTCAATGGTTTTTCGCTTTGGTGCTCCTGTGATACTTCCTGCTGGGAGTAATTTTTCAAAAATACTACCAATATTCTTTTGCCAATTTTCTTCTAATTTCCCTACGATATGGCTGCTGGATTGTAGAATTGTTTTATTATTTGTTTTTATTTGATCTATATATCTAAATTTATCTACTCGGACATTTTTAGCAACCAATGATAAATCATTCCTAATCAAATCCACAATAGTATAATGTTCGGCTAATTCTTTTTGGTCAGCAATAAGTTGGTCCTCGGCATTTTTCACATTTGCATCAATTGTGCCTTTCATCGGAAAACTTGAAATAGTGTTATCCTCGATCCTGACAAATAATTCCGGTGAAAAGGAAACAAATTTGTCTACAAGTTCAAGCTTAAAGTTGCTTTCGGTGAAATAAAAAATTTCCGATAGCGATAAATTTGAACGAATTGGCGTTTGGCAAGTTAGATTTAGCAAGTAAGAATCACCCTTTTGCAAGTACTTTTGCACTTCCTGAAATTTTAGTAAGTATTCATCGAAATCAATTGGCTGGCTATCGAAAATTATCTTTTTATCCAATTTCTCGTTTCTTTTAATGAAGTTACTTGCATTTCCAAAATGATATTTTAGTGTATTTGGGTCAATCTCAGAAATTGGCTCGGCAATAATTTTATTTATATCATAAGAAATAATAAAAACAAAAGGAACTTTTTTATGTCCTAATTCATTTAATTTTGCAATTCCATCTTGTTTATTTAAAATTTCCATATATGAATTATGAATTATGAATTATGAATTATGAATTATTGTTTGAAAATCGTCTTTGAATAAAATACGAAATTAAGTAATTGGAATAAATTTGAGCAGAGTTTTATTGATTGATAATAATGATTCATTCACAATGAATGTTAATCAAATGCTAACGGAGCTGAATACCGAAGTTGTTATAGTTAATTATAATGATTTTATTCCTGAAATGACTGATGAATTTGCTCAAATTGTAATCTCTCCGGGACCTGGTCATCCAGATGAATATCCTAAGATTTTTCAATTATTAGAACAATTCAAATCTACAAAAAAAATACTTGGTATATGTTTGGGACATCAAATTATTGGATTGCATTTTGGAGCGGAATTAAAGCAAATTGAGAATATCATTCACGGCAAACAAAGCCAAAATAAGTTAATATCAAATAGCCCAATCTACAATAATATGCCTGATAATTGCCAAATAGGCAGGTATCACTCTTGGGTATTGGATAAGAGTAGAATTCCTAACGACTTAGAAATATTATCGATGGCTGAAGATAATCAAGTAATGAGCATAAAGCACAAGCAATTTAATATTATTGGAGTGCAGTTCCATCCTGAGTCATTTATTACACAGTGTGGAAGCCAACTCTTGAATAATTGGCTAAATTTAATATAAAATTAAAATAAAATCAAAGTTGCCGATATTTTAATTATTATTTAATTGTAATAATTTACTAAATTTGTATTATCTACTATCGAGGTTTTAGCGAATTTTATCTACATTGTAATATTTTTCAATTTTAATTGTCTTATCTGTAAATAGAGGTGTTGCAATGAAGTTAAAACCTATCGTAATTAATGCTTTTGTATTTTGCATACTTTTCCTTATAAGTTCTAACTTATTTGGAAAAAATTCAGATATAATCAAAAAAATCAGTAATGATGAGCAATTATCATTACAATATATTAGTAATCTGACTATTAGTAATCTGACCAAAGAAATTCAATCAACATTTATAGAATTAGAACCGCAAGCTCGTTTGTACCGAATTGGTAATGATTTTGCCTTGATTAGAGAAGAACTAATTTCTGTGCCATCACCTACTGGTTTTGAATTAACATCTCCAATTTTGTCCAAATCTATTACACTTGATAATATCCAATCAGGAATAGACCGAGCAATTGCTGATAATATTCCATATTTTGAACCACATAATATTGCTAATAATCTGCAAATTTCACCAATCAATCTTGTGGCAATCGAATATGTTGGAATTGGTGGTAATCGTCATTTAGCAAAATTATATATTTTATCTGCCTATTTCTCAACCTCTACGCAAACTACTTTCGTCCCAAAATCTATTAATATCAATATTAAGTTTTCGGAATTAATTTTACCAAAAGACCCATCACCAATCAATAATATCGGACTAAATAATTCGATTAACTACGAGGAAACTCAAATATTTGTAATCAATGAAGTAATTTCTAAAAGGAAAATATTACCTAAATTACAAGCTGACAATAAGCAATTTGTTCGTATCGAAGTAGCAGAAGAAGGTATTTATAAAATTGATGCCTCGCAACTAAGTTCATTAGGTATAAATTTATCGCAAATTGAAATAAACACAATAAAAATATTAGGAAATGGTGGCAAACCGCTTTCGGAAAATGTTAATTTGGGACAACAAGAACTTCACAAAGAGCAAGAAATTATAGTGAATACTAAAACAGATGGCTCTCTGGAGAATATTCAATTCTATGGAGCAACAACAAGTGGTTTCGAGATTAGACATGGTGAAGTTAGTCGGTATAATAATCCATACTCTAATCATAATTACTATATATTAACTTGGGGCGGTGCAAATGGCAAACGAGCAGAAGCATTAGAGCCACCTTCGGGTGAAGTTGAACTTAAGCCAACTACCTATTATCACAGAATTTACAAAGAAGAAGAACTTACAAATCCCTTCACCAAGCCAGCTGGTAGAACTTGGTTCGGCTCTTCGATGTTCCCAATTACTTTGACCGATGTATTGCATAATTTAGATAGAACACAACCAGTTTATGCCACCTTTGCACTTGCACACCGAGCTGGATCTTGGGGAAGTTTTGCAATTTCTCAAAATGGTACAAAAATTCAAGATCTGGGTGTTTCGAGTGTTGCAATTAAGGGTTATGGACACGCAAAACGAGGATTTGCAAAAGTAGCATTTAATTCCTCGATTATTGGTAGCGATAATCGAAGTGTTTTCAGAGTGGAGTACGAAAATGAAGGTAGTTCTACTACTGCAATACCATTTTTTGATTATTATCATATTGCATATCCCAGAAATTTCTATGCTATTGATAATGAATTAGGTTTTTACTCCAATACCGAACAAAATGGAATTATCGAATACAATATAAATGGCTTTGAAGGCAATTTGATTGGTTATGATTTAACCGACATTCGTAATCCAAAATTACTGAAGAATTTATCTTCAACAAATGGACTTTATATTTTCCGTGCTGTTTCCGATTCAATTTTACATAGATATTATATTTCAGGAAAAACAAAGTCTGCTAAATTGGAAGTAGACCAATTCGAGAATATTTTAGCAGATAATGGCGAAAATGCAATTCTTATTACTCATCAATCGCTACTAAATTCCGCTAATAAATTCAAAGAATACCGCGAAAGTAATTCAGACTATAAGATAAAAATCGTTACCACTGAAAGTATCTACAATGAACTGAATAGCGGGGCTCAAGACTTGGCAGCAATTCGCAATTATTTACAATATGCTAATGAAAATTGGAAAAATCCTTTGCAAAGTATCATTCTTTGGGGTGATGGACATTTTGATTTTCGGGGAGTTCAATACAAAACAAATAACTTTGTTCCTTCGTATCAAAGTATGGACGAGGATTTGGATTACTACAGCGAAACAGATGATAGTTATGCTACAGATGATTTCTTTGCTTGCTTGGTTGGAAATGATAATATGCCTGATGTGCCATTTGGAAGAATTACAATTAATTCTGATAAAGAAGGCTTGGAAACTATAAATAAAATTGAACATTACGAGAATGTATCCTCTATTGATGATTGGAGAATGCGACTTTTACTTATGGCAGATGACGGAATTGGCGAAAATTACGAAGGCGATTTACATACAAATTATTCAGAGAATCTTTTTAGAAATAATGTGCCTGATGAACTCATTACTGATAGAGTGTATTTAGTGGATTATCCATCTGAGAATATTCCGGGTGGAAAACGCAAACCTGCTGCCACCGAAGCAATGCTTTATTATATGAATAATAAGGGTGCTGTTGTGTGGAATTATATTGGACACGGCAATCCAAGAGTTCTATCTCACGAAGAAACTTTTAACCGCGATGTGCATGTAAGTAAATTTACTAACATAGACAAATTAACTTTTATGGTTGGAGCAACTTGTGATTTTGGAAGATTTGACGATCCAGACATCAAAAGTGGAGCAGAAGAATTATTTCTGAGTAAAAGCGGAGGAGTAATTGGAGTAGTAACTGCAACCCGAGTGGTTTATGGATCTTATAATGATCAAATAAATCAACTTTTATTTAAAAAGTTGTTCTATCGCAATCCCGAAACTAATCAATACTGCTCAATTGGCGAAGCAGTGCTATTAGTTAAGCAAACGTACTTCCGCACTAACGACCGCAAATTTTTCTTGCTTGGCGACCCAACTATGAAACTTCTTTTGCCTGAATATAAAATCAATATTACAAGTATAAATGAAAATCAAGTAGCGGATACTTCGCAAATAGTTCATTTGAAAGGATTAGAAAAAGTAGAAATCAAAGGTGAAATAATTAATCCACAAACCGAGCAAATTGCTGAAGATTTCAATGGGAACGTATGGGTAACTATGTATGATGGTGATAATTACATACAAACGTATGATAATACTGCTAATTCTGATACTTATCGCTTCCAGAGAATTGGTGCTGCACTAAATCGGACAACTGTAGAAGTTGTGAATGGTAAATTTACAGCATCATTTCTTATCCCACAGGATATTAGCTTTTCCGATAGTTTAGGTAGAATTTATACTTATGCAATTTCTGAAAAAAACATTTATGCAAAAGGAGCAACGCGTAAATTTATAATTGATGGAATTTCCACAACTGATATTGTTGACAAAAATCCACCTGCAGTTGAAATTTTCTTGGATTCTCGCAATTTCAAATCGGGCGACGTAGTATCAACCAATCCATTATTGATAGTAGATTTGTATGATGAGAGTGGAATAAATTCTACAGGATTGGGAATTGGTCACCTAACAGAATGCTGGATTGACAACAACCCAAATTCTATTAATTTAACAAATGAATTAAAAAACTCTTTTGATAAACCAAATTATTCTACAATTGAAATTGTATTAAATGGATTAAGTGCTGGAATACATACTTTGAAACTACGCACTTGGGATGTATTTAATAATTTTACAATAAAGGAAGTTGCCTTTACTATTCCCGACTCGAATGCGGCGGGTGTAATCAAAAATGAGCTGATATTCCCAAATCCATTCACTTCTGGCGGAGTTGCTGTTAGATTCAATCATAATTTAGCTCCACCTGTATATGGCAAAATGATTATTTATAATTTACTTGGTCAGGTGGTGCAAGAAATTGAAAAAACTTTTACAAATTACAATTCAGCAGAATTTAATTGGAATGTGAAGGATATTAATGGAAGTGATATATCTAAAGGAGCATATTATTTCCAAATTATCTTACAAAACGAAACAGAAAATACAGCAAAGTCGCATTCAATTTATGGAATTTTAAATAAATAATTAAGTAATTAAATTAAAACAGAATAAAATTCGTTTTATTCTGTTTTAGTTTTCAATAAAATTAGTTGGTATAAATATTGATAAAAATCTCTACACCTTATATATTTAGAATCGGAGGAAAATAATGAGAAACCTTAAATGGTTTGCAATGACAAGTATATTATTTGTTGTAATTTTTGCAAATACTAATAGAACATTCGCTCAAGCAGGTGGCTCATCAGTACCATTTTTATTGATTTCACCAGATGCTCGTATGAGCGGAATGGGTGAAGTCGGCACAGCAATAGCAGACGACATAAATGCAGTTTATTGGAACACTGCTGGATTGGCTTTTATGGATTATTTCCCTAAAGTTAATGAATTTGACGAATACGAAGTAAAAGCTCCATATCGTCAAGTAGCATTGTCGTTTTCGCCTTGGCTGCCCCAATTCAATGCAGATTTATTCTACAGTTATGGTACTATTGGTCAATATTTTGAAGATTTGCAAGGTACAGTTGCATTCAACTTTACTTTTATGAATCTTGGCGAATTTACAAGAACTAATATTAAAGGTGATGTAGAAGGTAAGTTTATTTCTAATGAATTTGCCGTGGGGCTTTCTTATGGAACAATTATCGCACCCGACTTAGGCGTAGGATTTCAATTGAAATATATCCGCTCATCTCTTGACCCTAAAACTGACCAAAGTGGAGAAACAGGTATCGGTTATAGTGGTGGATTCGACTTGGGATTACTTTGGAAACCACAAGAATTGCCATATATTGAAGATATGCTTTCGCTTGGGTTGAACTTAAAGAATATCGGTCCAAAATTAACTTACAAAAGAGATTCCGACCCATTGCCAACATCTTTGAATTTAGGTACAGCCATTAAAGTTCTTGATGATGAATTCCACAATTTGAAAATTGCAGCTGATGTATCCAAATTATTAGTAAAACGTGATAGTATCGACTCCGATCCATTGCCAAAATCATTGATTACAGCTTGGGAAAATCCAGGTGTGGAATTTGCTGTTGGTGCTGAATATTGGTACGAAGATGTTGTAGCATTGCGTGCGGGCTACTTTACTGAGCCATCAGATCTGGGCGATAGAAAGTATTGGAATTTTGGAGCAGGCATACGTTATAGTATTTTTGAATTAGATTTCAGCTTTATCAATACCATAGAAGCAAATCACCCATTAGCAAACACAATGCGGTTCTCGATGCTTGTAAATTGGCAATAGAGTGGAAGAAAAAATAAATTGATAGAAAATTTTAAAATATGTGCGTTTAAGTAAGCAATAATAGTATTTGGCATTCTCATGGTAGGTCTATAGGAATTGATGTTTTAACTAATTTTTTAAAGCTAAAAATTGAAGACTATTCAACAAACGAAGATTTAAGAGAACTGATAAGAGGTTATAATGACCTTATTTGTGAGTATATAATTAGATTGGGCGTCAAAACCTTTGTACATTCGAGAGTCTTTTTCTAAACAGGGGTAATATGAAAACAATTCCACCAACAGAAAGACTTAATGAATTATTAGAAAAAGAAACTATAACTTTTCCGAAAATAAAAGTTCATTAAAAGACATATATTCTAAGTTTTCCAAAATAGGGATTAACACCAAGTCAACATATAGTTTCCCTTTAAAAGATACAATAGGGAAAATATTTAGAGAACAACTTCAATTTATATCTACAGAACAAAATCCAGATATAAAGAAAAGTACACAAAATACTGGATATGATTATTCTGTATTTAATACGAGATTTTACAATGATTTTAACGCTCTTGAAATTGATTTAGAAGAGAAAAATAATCTCTCGAAGAAGATATCTATTTTGTCTAATATGGCGTAGAATACAAAAAAAAGTATTTTCTCAAAAATTAGACCAAAATATTTTGCTAATTATCTAAAAAGTTGTAATTTTGTAGTCTAACAAAAAGCAAACCGGAGGATTCGCATAACGGTATTGCAGCGGTCTTGAAAACCGCCGGGGGCAACCCTGTGGGAGTTCGAATCTCTCATCCTCCGCCAAACCTCTTAATATCTCAACACTTAAGCATTTTAAATACAAAATACTTCCCGTATTTTTAATTTTTTATATTTATTTTCATTATTTGTGGTGGCATAGCTTGCTCTGCCCTGATATATTGTTGATACTTCACTTCACTTTGGGGGTTATATTCAGACTTAGACGTCCGACCTACCATATAAATTAATGGTTTAGTAGAACAGACATCCTTGTCTGTTAAAAATAGGCATTCTTCAAATTATCAGACTTAGATGCCCTAATTACCATAAGTATCAAGGGTTTAGCAGGGGGCTGTCTCATAAGTCCAAAATATTTCAAAATTGTCATTCCCGTGCAAACGGGAATCCACTACTATAGAGGATTTATGGATTCCCACTTTCGTGGGAA
The DNA here is from genome assembly GCA_020720105.1 of Chloroherpeton thalassium. Classification (GTDB taxonomy): domain Bacteria; phylum Bacteroidota; class Ignavibacteria; order Kapaibacteriales; family UBA2268; genus GWF2-33-9. The sequence continues at coordinate 2,204 of DYPF01000029.1, read as the reverse complement.
TGACACCAAAACTGACTTATGAGACAGCCTCAATCTGATTAATTAAATCTGACTTGCGTACAGCCATCTGCAAACCCTATGATTTTAGTTTTTTTTAGTAGAAATTTTGTAATTCCAAGTTTTTATGTTAATTTTGTATTTTATATTTTGGTGTCGTAGCCAAGTGGTCAGGCATCGGTCTGCAAAACCGCGAACGCCGGTTCGAGTCCGGCCGACACCTCAAAAAATAAGGATGACCTATGGATTTGAATTATTTAAGAAGGTTAGTGAAGGTTTTTGATGATAGCACTCTGGATTCTTTGGTTATAGAAGAAGAAGGCGTTAAAATTAAATTCAATAGATCAAAAACAACCTTTGCTGATTCCCATTCCACAATTCAACAATACGTAAGTTCGGCTTCTCAGGTCTTGCCCGCTTCTGCTGTTGAAAACCCGCTTTATGAATCGCCAAAAGTGCAAGTTTCAGTTCCTGCTCCAATTGCTGAAGCAACCGATTTACACACAATCACTTCGCCTATTGTTGGTACTTTTTATCGTTCACCTTCACCAGATTCAGATGCTTTTGTTGAGGTAGGTGTACATATAACTAATGGTAAAGTGCTCTGCATTGTGGAAGCAATGAAGTTGATGAATCAAATTGAATCAGAAGTTTCGGGCAAAATCGAGAAAATATTAGTCGAAAATGGCAATCCTGTGGAATACGGACAACCTTTGTTTTTAGTTAAATTAGATTAACCTTAGGCAAATATGTTTCGTAAAATATTAATTGCAAACCGCGGAGAAATTGCTCTAAGAATTATTCGTGCTGCTAAAGAGTTGGGCATTAAAACAGTTGCAGTGTTTTCTGAAGCAGACAAACATTCATTACACGTTAGATTTGCTGACGAAGCAGTATGCATTGGTCCAAATTCTTCCAAAGACAGCTATTTAAATATCCGTTCAATACTTTCTGCTGCAAATATTACCAATGCCGATGCAATCCATCCTGGCTATGGATTTTTAGCAGAAAATAGTTACTTTGCTCAAATTTGTTCGGACCACAATATTACTTTTATTGGTCCAAGCCCCGAGGCTATCGATAAAATGGGCGATAAAGCTGTTGCTAAAGCTACAATGAAAGCTGCAGGAGTTCCCGTTGTTCCCGGCAGCGAGGGAGTTGTAAAAACTATAGAAGAAGCTCGTGATGTTGCTATAAAAACTACATATCCAATTATGCTAAAAGCAGTTGCAGGTGGCGGTGGCAAAGGAATGCGGCTTATTCAAAATGAAGATGAATTAAATAAAAATTTCGAAGTTATCCAAAACGAAGCTATGTCTTTTTTTGGCAATGGCGATTTATACATAGAAAAATTAATTGGCGATGCCAAGCATATCGAAATTCAGATTTTTGGCGATAGATTTGGAAATCACATTCATTTGAACGAAAGAGAATGTTCTTTGCAACGCAGACATCAAAAATTAATCGAGGAAACTCCATCAGTTGCTGTAAGTCAGAAATTACGCGAGAAAATGGGCAAAATTTCCGCTGCTGGTGCCAAAGCCGTAAATTATGTTGGTCCAGGAACGATTGAATATTTGCTTGATAAAAGTGGTAATTTCTTCTTTATGGAAATGAATACACGTATCCAAGTAGAGCATCCAATCACCGAAGAAGCACTTAAAATTGATTTGGTTAAAGAACAAATTCGAGTTTTAGCGGGCGAAAAATTATCTTTATCCGAGCATCAACCAATGTTCCATTCAATTGAATGTAGAATTAATGCAGAGGATCCCTTCAATGATTTCCGTCCATCTCCCGGCAAGATAGAAGGACTGCATTGTCCTGGCGGTCAAGGAATAAGAGTAGATACGCATATTTATCAAAATTATGTTGTTCCTCCTTATTATGATTCATTGCTTGCAAAATTGATTACTTATGGTAGAACACGACAAGATGCAATTGATAAAATGAAATTAGCTTTAGATGAATTTGTGATTGAAGGTGTGAAAACTACAATCCCATTCCATCAAGCAATGATGAATAATCCTGATTTTGTGAATGGTAAAATCGACACAAAATATTTAGAAAAACACAATTGGTTAGAGTATAAAGTGTAAAGTGTAAAGTGTAAAGTGTAAAGTATAAAGTATAAAGTGTAAAGTATAAAGTATAAAGTGTAAAGTATAAAGTGTAAAGTATAAAGTGTAAAGTATAAAGTGTAAAGT
>DYPF01000002.1:53316-64422 GCA_020720105.1 Chloroherpeton thalassium | reverse complement strand
ATTATGATAAAGTTATTGATTTATCCAGATAGACTTCATCTTGGAGATGTTGGACATCTAAAGGATTGATATTTTGCAGCTTACCAAAGGTGTGTATTTTGTGAAAATTGGCGATAAATTTGCTAAATTTGTGAAAGAATAAAATAGAAAAATGAAAAAGAAAAATATTATCTCTTATATTATCTTGGTTTTTGTTGCAATTATAATGCTTTTTCCAATGTTTTGGATGATATTACTTTCGCTAAAATCATTTCCCGAACAATATACTAATTTCACTGATTTGATATTATCAAAATTTACTTTGCATAATTTTTCTGATGTACTCAATTCCGATGCTTTCGATACATATTTCATCAATTCACTTATTGTAGCAATTTTCGTAACAATTGGAAATGTAGTATTTTGCACTCTTACAGCTTATGCACTGGCAAGGCGAAACTTTCTCGGAAAATCAATACTCTACGCATCTATTTTGGGTGTATTGATAATTCCATCGCATATTATAATGATTCCATTATATAGATTGATGGTGAATTTGGATTGGATTAATACTTACTGGGCATTAACAATTCCTTGGTTAATCACTCCTTTTGGGATATTTTTAGTTTTGCAGTATATCAAAACTATACCAATTGAATTGGAAGAATCTGCCAAAATTGATGGAGCAGGCTATTGGAATATCATTTTCAAAATTATTTTTCCTGTATCAAAACCAATTATTATCGTATTAAGCATTTTAACATTCTTGAGTAATTGGAATTCTTTTCTTTTTCCCTTTATTTTTACCAATGATATTGAGCATAGGACTTTACCAGTTGGTTTAGCATTTTATCTGGGAAAGCAGTCTATTGATTGGGGGCATTTGATGGCGGGAGCGGCAATTGCATCAATTCCGATAATAATTTTATTTGTGATTTTCCAAAAACACATTATAAAAGGAATGGTTTCGGGTGCTTTGAAAGAATAATTTCAAAAAAAATAGCAAAGTTTTAAATAAATTTCATATTTTTGTAAATGAATAAATTGAAGCATAATGTCAAAGAAAATTAAGGTTCTCGTAGTTGATGACCAACCGCTTGTTTTAGATATATTATCCAAGGGCTTAGTACAAGATCCCGAAATCGAAGTAATTGGTACAGCAATTGACGGCTACTTGGCACTGAATATGATAAATCGTGCACGTCCAGATGTAATTATTCTGGATATGGAAATGCCAAGAATGAATGGAATTCAATTTTTACATCAAATGAATGCACAATCACCCATACCTACTATTGTACTTAGTGCTTTGACTGATCCAAATTCGCAAATTACTCAAGATGCATTCGAAGCAGGAGCAGTGGACTTTTTGCCTAAACCATCTTCGGGAGCTAAGGGCTTATTAGAATTAATCAAACAATTATGGATTAAAATCAAAATTGCAGCCACTCAAGATGTAGCACAACTTAAAAAACCACAAGTATCTTACAAATTACCAAGTAATGTATTGGATAGAAAGGCAAAGACTTCAAATATTATCTTAGGTATGGGATCTTTGGCTGCCACAGATAGCTCCGAGCAATCATTAAAAATATTTGCTCTTGGTTCTTGCATCGGACTAACTCTTTTCTGTCCTTCAAGAAATGTTGTGGGTTTATCTCATGTTGCTCTTCCCCAATCAAAAACAGATTCCAAAAAAGCAGAAGAATTACCCGGTTATTTTGGCGACACTGCAGTTCCTGCATTATTACAAAAGATGGCTGAGTATGGATGTACAAGCCAAGCAATATTTGCAAAAATTGCTGGTGGCTCCAAAACAAATGTAGATTTAGGCGATTTTTTCAATATTGGTCAGAAGAATATTATCTCTGTAAAAGGAACTTTGTTAAAGCATCAAATCAAATTATTGTCCGAGGATATTGGAGGCGAAATTTCCAGAACTGTTATGGTGAAAGGTGGAGATAAATTTATTAGTCTCCACCATCCATCTAAAGGCACTTGGCAAATTTAAATTTATTTATTTTCAGTTGCTGTTGCTTGTTTTCTCATTTTGTTCATTGCCTTCACTAAGAAAAACATAAACATTGCAACAAGAAAGAAATCAATTGATACAGCAAGAAAATCTCCATACTTTATTGCTGTTTCAGGTGTTAGAACTGTACCTGTTGCATCTAATTTAGCATCGGTAAGTACTATTCTTAGAGATTTAAAATCAACACCGGCGGTTACTTTTCCCACAAGTGGCATAATAATTCCATCGATAAATGATGTAGTAAGTTTATTGAACGCTGCACCCATAACGAATGCTACCGCCAAATCAACTAAATTACCTTTTAAGGCGAACTCTTTAAATTCTTTGAACATAAATTCTTCTTTTTATTTATTGTTCACTAATTATAATTCTTTGTTTGATTCAATCATCTTTAATCCTAATGAAATTGCACCCCAAAGTGCTACATCATTTGGAACTTTTACAATTTCATAAATTGGATTTTCATTTAAAATTTCTTCAATTTTTCGAGCAAGCAAAGTTTTATTGTGGATAATTCCTCCCATCATAGCAACTTTTACTTTTTTCGTTTTGAAATTTGCTAAAAGAGTTTGAGGCAATTCCACTAAATGATGTGCAGATCTGTTGATAATTTCCAAAGCAATTTCATCTCCATCTTCTGCCAATTCCATAGCAAGCGGAGAAAGTTGCGAATAAACAAAAGTACCATCAGCATAAGCTTTAACAATAGTTCGTGGATTTTTTAAATCCACAGACTTGAATTTGTTGGCAAAAGCTTCAGTCAATTTGGTTGGTTTACCACGTCCGTCAATATGCCGAACTATTGCTGTCAGTGCTTCCTTGCCTATCCAAGCGCCACTTCCTTCGTCATCTAACTCAATACCCCAACCGCCACAACGAATGAATTTACCTTTTCCAATTCTTGCTAAACCAATCGAGCCTGTTCCAACTATCATAATTATTCCGTCTTCACCATTTAAGGCACCTTCGTAAGCAATTTCTGCATCACTTACAACTGAAATATCATTTATGATTAATCTATTAGACCTTGCTAATGTTCTCAATAATGTTGCAGCTCTCATTTTTTCCTCATCGAGCCACACTCCAGCAAGACCAACAACAATCGCATCAATTTCGGAAGATTCGATTTCTGATTTATTACATAAATCTTGAATTATATTAAGAGTGCGTTCGCAGGCTTCTCCCACACCAACTGTGTGAATACGAGATGTTCCAGTATTAGATTCTGCTATAAATTTACCTTTTTGATAAAGAACTCCACGTGTATGAGTGCCACCACCATCAATTCCGATGATAGTGTAGTCGCTATTTAATACCATTGATTCCTCAAATTTGCGTTTTATTAATTCCTTTTTCTCTTCCAAATATTGTGCCATTAATTTTCTAATAAATCAAAATTACAAATTATTTGCAATATTTTTATTTTTATTTTGTTTATGATTATTATTTTTTGTAGTTTATGAGAAAAATTCATCTGTTTTATATTTTAGTATTTTCTTTAATAAATACTCAAATTCTTTTATCCGAAGAATATATTATCAAATTCAAATCCGAAAAGTCGGTACAAAACTTTATGCAAAGTTCAGAAATTAATCTTAGAAAATCAATTCCGATAAGTTTTGATAAAAGAATATTTACAAATAGTAGTTTCAATCCCGATTTATATTACTTAATAAATATTGAAAATTCTCAAAATAATTCAAACCTAAAAAACAATGTAGATATTGAATATTACGAACCAAATCGCAAATTCAAACTTGAGAAAATTGATTTTAATGATAGTTTATTTGATAAGCAATGGGCATTTTCCAAAATTGATGCAACTAATATTTGGAATATTGCAACGGGCAAGGGTATAAAAATTGGTGTTGTTGATAGCGGTATCGACTTCACTCATCCAGATTTGGTCAATCAACTTTACATAAATACAGCTGAAGATGCAAACAAAAATGGGAAATTTGAACCTTGGTCAAATACCGAAAGCCAAAATGGCGTTTATGGCGATTTAAATAATATTGACGATGATAATAATGGATATGTTGATGATGTGATTGGTTTTGATTTTGTTGATTTATCCACCCCCTATTTAGGTGATTGGAATACTCCCGACCCAATTTGCAACGATGATTTATGGCACGGCACAGCAGTATCATCAATAATTGCTGCCGAACAAAATAATAAAATCGGACTTGTTGGATTGGCTCACGGATCTAAAATCATCACGGCAAAAGCATTTAACATATCAGGTGAAAGTGAAACAGACGATGTGGCAAATGCAATTATTTATCTTGCAATTATGGAAGCTGACATAATCAATATGAGCTTTGGAGATACTTACAAATCTCACTTTGTCAAAGATGTAATTGAGTTTGCCAATTCCATGGGAAGTTTGATTGTGGCGAGTTCGGGAAATTCCAGCAATGCTGAACCTCATTATCCATCTGATTACAACAATGTAATATCGGTGGGTTCTTGTGGAAAATCTGGTAATCGTTCTGGATTTAGCAGTTATGGAGTAAATTTATCAATACTTGCTACGGGCGAGGAAATTTATGTTTGTGATTTGAATGGAAAGTATAAAACTGCAGGTGGAACATCATTCTCTGCACCTTTTGTTTCGGCGGCTATTGCCTTGTACTTAGAAAATCACCCAAAACCAACTCCAACCGAGATGCGTTCACAACTTGAATTCACAGCTACCAAAGTTACCGATGAAGGATGGGATAAGTATAATGGTTCTGGAATTTTGAATATTTCTAATTTATTAAATTATCAAGGATTAAGTGATTATGAGTTTTTGAATATTGATAATTACGAACCGCTCACTGAGAATTTAGATAATTTTGTACTTTTTTTTAATGCTATTCACCCTCTATTTGAGTCGATGATAATATCAATTAAACCCGCTAATGCAGATGATTATCATATACTTATAGAATCTTCCAGACAAGATAAATACAAAAGTATACAACTCGATTTATCAAAGTATTATGGAAGAAATACTCTGTCTATGCAAATTCAACTAAATAATGGGCAATTTGTAAGGCGTGAGAAAGTGATTGATTTACCTGATACTTCCAAAGCTTTAGAATTTGAGTACTTTAATTCTATAAATGCAATAGAAGATGGTAAGTCTGTTATTTTAATATCCGCTCTTACAACCAAGGAATCTGACTTTTTTGTGGAATTTCATAATTCAATAGATACAAATTTGCAATATACAAAATACGACATTTTAAGTAGCGACCGCGCTCATTTTATCAAAGTTGAGGATTTGGAGATAAATGGCGAGTATAGTGGAATTGCCTTTGCTGTCAATGGCTTAGATACTGTTAAACAAGAATTTAAATTTACTTATGACAGACACAATTTTCCACAGAATATTTATGAGCCAAAACCATATTCAATACCAAGATCGTATTTGAGCAATTTTGTTTATGACTTTACCGAAAGCGGCACAGACCAAATAATTACCAACGATTTCAGCAATTTATTTTTTGGGAATTTGGAATTAAGAGAGTTTAAGAATAATCAATTTGTTTTGGTTGATTCTCTCAAAGACTGGATTATTGTTGATTATGGTAATATCAATAACGACAATGATTTAGATATACTTAGTTCATATAATGCACTTTCACAAGTTACAACACTAAATAATATTAATAAATCTCCTTTTAGTGATTTATTATTTAGTAGTAATAAATCTAACTTTGCTTGGGGCGAGGCTTTATTTGACTTTGACAAAGATAACAAAGATGAAATTATCATCAGAGAAGACACAAGTTATATAATTTTAAAATATTTATCTAAAAACACTTATGATACGTTAGCTAAAATTATACCTGATAAGATTTTCAGAGATGACTTGATTAAAGGTATGATAATAAAAGACTTAGATAGTGATGGCAATGACGAAATGCTTATTATGAATTTCTTAGGTTATGTAGCGATTTACGAATATGACATTCAAAATAGCAAGTTCAATCTTGAATTTCTTGATACTACAAAATATGCTTACTCCACTTCCTATATGACTAAAATCAAAAATGGAGAACATTACGATGTGATTATTGCTTCTGCTGGGTCAAATGTTCTTTTCGGCGAAATTAATCCACTTAATTCAATCTGGAGTTATCGCAGATTATCTTCTAACTCACCTAATAATTATAGTTTAGAGAATTTACTTAACATTACTGGAGTTCGGCAAGGATATGATGGCGGACTGGATGTCTCATTTATAAATGGGATTACAACAGGCGATATCGATAAGGATAATCAAGATGAATTAGTAATATCTGCTTTCCCTAACACTTATATTTTTAAATATGATAGTGGAAACTTGAAAGAATATTGGCACCATCCATATACAATAAGCAATTCAGCAATAATTTGGGATTTTGATAAAAATGGTGTAAATGAAATTGGTATTAGTACTTACGATTCAACAAGGTTTTACGAACTTGCACCTTTCAGCAATATCAGCAAAATTCCACAAATATTTGATTCGTATACTCTTACAAATACTTCTGCTGTAATAAAGTGGTCTCGTATCAATCAAGCAACATATTATAAATTATTTGAATTAACTTATGATATTAATGGTAATTCGCAACTAAATTTAGTTGCTAAGCAATATGCAGATACTTTGCTTTTGGAAAATTTAACAAAAGATAAAACATATTATTTTCTTGTTTCCGCTGTTGATACTATCGCTAATACCGAAAGTAAATTATCCAATATCTACCAATTGCATATTCACGAACCAATTAAACCTGTTAAATCCAAAGTAATTGATAACTATCGAGTTGTGATTAGCTACAATGGATTAGTCAAGCCATATTTAATAAGCCGTGATAACTTCATTACAAATCATATACTTAGCAATCAGTCTTTTGAAATTAATACAATTTTAGCTAATTCAGATTCATCGTATTTGATAACTTACAAGCAACCTTTAATTCAAGGTGAATATGAATTATTTTGCAAGTCTTTTCGAGATTTCTGGAATAATCCAACCGAAAAGAGTGTAATTTCACTTGAAGTAACAGAGATGAGTTATCCTAATGAATTTTACCTTAAAGCACTTGTAATAAATGATTTAAATAATTTTACATTAGAGTATTCAGACAATATTGATATTAATTCTGCAAGCAATATAAGTAAATATGAAATAAGACCTTATGGAAATATATTAGATATTTTACCAGTTGCAAACGATTCAACTAAAATTATTTTGACTCTGGATGATGAAATAAAAAATAAAAATTTGCTTGGTTCTATATATTCAATCACCGCTCGTAATGTATTTTCAAAAAGCGGAAAAAAGATAACAGATGGTTCAGGCAATACACTTTCATTTGTGCTAACTCGTTCAGATTTGAACAAAATTTTTACATTTCCAAACCCTATTCATTTAAGTAAAGATGAATATTTGCATTTTGGCAATTTGACTTCCGAAGTTACAATCGAAATAATGAATTTAGAAGGAAGAGTTTTAAAAACAATAACAGACCAAAGCAGAGATGGAGGGGTTAGGTGGGATTTAAAAGATGATAATGGTAAAATATTGCCTATTGGCATTTATTTATTTCAGATTAAAGGAAAAAATGAAGAGGGAAAAAATGTGGAAAACGAATTAAATAAGTTTTCAATTTTACCATAATAATAAATACAAAAAATAAAATTGTTAAATTATTAACTATTTAGTATAATTATACTAATTTTGCAAATTCAGATTTTACAAAAGGAGATAATATGTTTTGGACACCAGAATTAGCATCATTTTTAGAGGATGCACCCTTTCCAGCAACCAAAGAAGAATTACTCGATTATTCAATGCGTGCAGGTTGCCCACAACTCGTAATTGATAATATAATGGAAATTGAGGACGAGGAAGTTATGATTGAAGGAATTGAAGATTTGTGGCCCGAATACGAAGATGTATTGAATGACGAATTCTTATACAACGACGACCAAGACGACCAGTTCTATTAATAGTTTTAAATTCTCTAATAGATTGCTTTGATAAAAAAAACCTTCCGAAGGTCTAAATTCGGAAGGTTTTTTGTAGCCAATGGAATAAATACGAACTTATTTTAACTCAATAGCAAATTATCAAATAATATTCACGTAATCAGAATGATTAGTCCATTTTCACTATTTTGGTTACAATAAAATCATTTCCATTATTGATTTTTACAACATACAAACCATTTGGTAAATTGGACAAATCAAATTGAACGTCTGAATTGTTTATGCTCATATTCTTAGTTTCAATAATTGCACCAGTTGCATCAAAAATTTCAATTGAATAGTTGTTAGTTTCTTGAGAATAAGCGAAAATATTAAATTCACCATTTGTTACATTTGGATAAACGGAAGCAAAGAAATTGCCATTTTCACCAACTATCACATCATCATCTACAGGCATTTTACCAGCTGGAACATATACCATCATTCTTTTTGTTGCAGAAGTACAGCCATTATTGTCAGCAATTGTCAAATAGTATTTGTTCAAGCCTGCAGGAGGATAAACTAATGTTGGCTCTGCAATTTCTGTATTTGTTACGTCAGTCCAATTATATGCAAATGGAGCAGTTCCAACTAAATTGCTTACCTTGCTATTTAAATTGATTGATGAGCCATTTGGTACAGAAACAAATGATGGAATAGTAAAGTTTGGCTTTGCATTAACTGAAACAGTCATAGTGCCAATAGCTGAATAGCCAGTTTCATTATCTTTTACACTCAATTGGAAGGATTTATTTGATACTGGATTATAGAAAATTGGATTTGAAGTTGTTTTATTTAATAAATAACCTGAATTTGACCAAGTATAAGTATAGTCGCCAGAACCATATAAAACTGAAAGATTTTTGTTATTTGAATCAAAATTACCCAATTCAACTGGGATATTTTTACAAGTTGATTTATTAACTAAGTTTACTTTTGGTTCTAAAATGATTTGGAAAACTGAAACGCTACCGCTAATTTCGTTTGGAACAACTACAAGATTATGTCCATTTGGAGATTTATCAGCTGATATGAACTTTATTGTTTCTGGACCTAAGTCACCAATCTTTTCCAAATCGGCTTTCTTTGGTTTTTTTGGAAAAGGAGCAGTAAAACTACGGTTGTTCATATATGTAACATAATATGGTGCTGTTGGATTCGAAACATTATAAACAAAGAAGCCACCAACTCTTTCAGCAACTATGAAAGCATATAATTCACCATTTAATTCAGCAACAATTACATCTTCTGGCTCGGGACCTTTTGCATCGCTACGGTCATCAAAAGCATTTTTTGTACTTGATGTATTGAAGAATGTTGGATTAATTTGAGCAATTTTCTTTTCAAATTCACTACCGCTATCCCAAACTAAATTTACTTGATCATCCCAAATTGTAAATGAGCGACCACCAAAATTATATAATTTATCATAATCTCCATCTTTATCGATATCGCCAAGAGAAGATGTTACTTTCAAAGTTCCTAAGTTTTCATCTTTTTGTAATTCTTCAGCATTTGGGAATGCTTGTGGGTCTAAGGTTAATTTGCTTACTTTTTCATCTTCTTCTAAATCATCATATTCACGAGCATCGCCTTCGTTAGCAGTGATTAAGTAAGTTTTACCATTATACACAAAGGAAGTAATACCATCAGGCAAATACATTCCATAAACTGGCCAATTTTGAATATTGATTTTACCATCTTTGTCGCTTGCATCTAATTCATTACCTGCTACACTATGATCTTTAAATCCAAGTGGCTTAACCCAAATAATTTCTGCATTTGCAATATCAACTTTTGCAATTGCATTATTTTCTTGCAATGTTACAAAAGCATATTGGCTATTTGCATCAATAGTTATGTATTCAGGTTCAAAATCTTTGGAAGCAGTTGGATTATTTAATCCAAAAATACGAATGCCTAAATCTCTCAAATCATTTTCTTGACCATCATAAGCATTAAAGTCAGCAGTCGCAACAGTTGCATTCAATACGCCAGCTGAAATATCAATAACAGAAACGCTACCTTCGGGATCTTCTGTGTATTCATCATTTGGTTCGCCTTCGTTGCAAGCTAATACATAATTTCCATTTGGTGAAAAAGCTACCATATCAGGCAAAGCACCAACTGTTACATAATGAACAAAATTGCCATTTCCATCAAAAAATACAACTTTGCCATTATCTGTTTTTGGGTCGGATTGCACGGCAACAGCCACTATTCCTTGATAAATTGCAACACTATTTGCAACATCACCCCAAGTGGATAAATCAATGCTTTTAACAAAAGTAATATTTGTTGGGTCGCTGATGTTAATAACTTCCAAAGTACCATCTTTTGCATTCACAAAAAACAATGTTTTATTTGCAGGACAATAAGCAGTAATTTCTGCAGCGCCTTCGTCAAAGATTCCAGTGTGGTAAGAACCCAAGTGTTTTATTTTCATAAATTCTTGAGCAAAAGTAAAATTGGTTGCTATTAAAGCAAAGAAGAGAAGAAAGAATAATCTTTTCATCAAAATCTCCATTATTAAAATAATAAAAAAGCAAATTAATAACGGAATATTAAGATTTTACAAATATTATGTTAAGAAAAATAAAATAATTGCAAATATTCTCCAATCTTTCCGAAGGTCAAATAGAGGCTGTGTAAAAATCAATTTACCAGCCTCTTTAATTTTGAATTATTTTTCAAAACAAAATTCCTGATGAAAAGACTTAATAAAGTTAATTTCAATTATTATTTGCAAATAAATAAACTAATATGGACTGATTAATACTATTCAGAGAATACGATAAAAGCTCGCAATTTATTTGGCTATTAGTTTGCTCCGTTAATTCTTTGATTTGATTTCGAAGCAAAAAAATCTCTTTTTTCAGATTTTCATTTTCAACTACAAGGTCTTGTTGCAGGGAGATTGCATTGTCCATATATTAACTATTACATTATTTGATAATGAATTAATACATAATTATAAAAAAAGTGCATTATTTTATGAACTAATATTAACACTTTTGCTTCGACCACTTCTCGCAGTTCCATTGGAAATATATAAAAATCTTGTAACTTTTGTCAGCTTCCCA
>DYPF01000002.1:38381-53216 GCA_020720105.1 Chloroherpeton thalassium | reverse complement strand
CTATTCCCCTTCTGTGAAGGGGCAAGGGGTAGGATATATCAGAGCCTCCCCCTAACCCCCTCAATGAGTGGGACTTATTATCAGAGCCTCCCCCTAACCCCACCTGTCACGACCTGTCGGGATCACGGAGTGGGAATATTCAAATTAATAGTGGATTCTTCACTTCGCTTAAGAATGACAATCAGCAATTTTCAAATTGATAACCGATCACCACACTTGCGGCAATGAGAATTATTTATTTGCAATCTAAACATTTTGAAGAGTTGTTCGTATTATAATGTTTTAAAATGCTTACTTATGAATAAAAATTTGCTTTCTGTATTTTATTTTCTTTTATTTACAATTATTCTTCCTAACTTACTTTATTCACAATCAATTACTTCAAATTCAATTATTCCACTTTTAACTGATGAAAAGATTGAATTAGATGGCAACTTAACAGAAAAATGTTGGGAAAGTGCAACTAAAATCACAAATTTTTCGCAACACGAACCCGATAATAGCAAACCATCATCTGAATTAACAAAAGTTGCAGTTTGCTATAATTCCAATAAGTTATACATTGGAGTTTGGTGCTATGACAAAGGCGTGCAAGGTATTGTAAAAAAAGGAATGAAACGCGACTTTGAATTTTGGCGTGACGATATTTTCCAAATAGTTTTAGACCCATACAATCAACAAACAAGCGGCTACTTATTTATTGTTAATGCAAATGGAGCGCGAGGTGATGCATTAATTTCGCGACTTCAAAATGGGAACTTTTCTTGGAATGGAGTTTGGGATGTGGAAACAAACATTACAGATGAAGGATGGTTTGCTGAGATTGAAATTCCCTTTTCTACTTTAAAATTTCCTGATACCGAAATTCAAACTTGGGGAGCAAATTTTGAGAGAAATATCAGACACAAAGTTGAGCAAGTTCGTTGGCAAGGTTGGGCTTTGGATAATGATTTTACAAATTTGATGGTTGCTGGTAAAATTGAAGGTTTCAAGAATATCGCAGGAAAAGAGAATTTGATTTTCAAACCTTACGCACTTGGAGGATTAAGTTTTATTGCGGGCGAGGAATACAAAGATATTACGAAAATAGGCGGCGAGATTACTTATCCAATAACAAATAGCTTGAATTTATCAACTACTTTTAATACAGACTTTGCCCAAATTGAGTCAGATCAATTGCAAGTAAACATTACTCGTTTCTCAAAATATTATCCTGAAAAGCGAGATTTCTTTTTAGAAAATTCATCAATTTTCAATTTTTTACTTAATGGTTCAGACAATTTATTTTATAGCAGAAATATTGGAATTGATAAAGGTAATTTAGTGCCTATCATTGTTGGAACTAAACTAACAGGCAGTTTGAATTCTACTAATATCGGATTATTGTCAATTCAAACTGATAAGCAAAATGATTTGATGTCCACTAATTATTCTGTTGGTCGTGTGGAGCATAATTTGAACACGAATTACACAATCGGGGGAATTTTCACTTCAAAATATAATGAGAATCAAAGAAATTTCGCTTATGGTGTTGACGGAAGTTACTCTACTTCTGAATTTTTAGGAAAATATAACTTGAATGTAGCGGGAGCGTTTGCACAGACGAACACACAAAATGGTAAGAATGCAGACAATAATAGTTTTACTTTTTACTTAAATTATCCAAATAGTTTTATTGAATCTGCCTTTTTATATAATCAAATTCAAAAGAATTTCAATCCCGAACTTGGATATGTGAGAAGGCGGAATATCAAACATATTTCTTATGAATTAGACATTAAGCCAAGAGTGAATGGTTGGCTGGGAATTCGCAATTTCTACTTTGCTCCAATTGAATTTAGTACATATTTAACAGACGAAACAAATGAAGTTGAAAGTATGAGATATGAACTGACTCCAATTGGATTTTCGCTTATGAGTGGAGATTTTGTGAAATTTCAAATTGAATATAATTATGACAGATTAGACGAAGCATTTTCTATGAGTGATAATTTTGAATTTACCGCTGGCGAATATGAGTATAATATTTATTCATTGGTAGTGGATACTTATGGAGGACGCAGACTAACAAGTTGGTTTTGGTTTGGTGTGGGCGATTATTATGATGCAGATTATTTAGGAGCAGAAGCATATTTACAATATAGTTTAACAAGCAAATTAAGTATGTCTGGTAGTTATTCCTTGAATGACATTCAAAGAGATGATCAAGGATTTGTAAGTAATCAAATATCTGGGAGAATAGAATATTCATTCAATCCCAAATTATATTCTACATTATTTGCACAATGGAATGATGAAATTGAAGATATTCTCCTTAATTTTAGAATTAATTGGATACCAGTTGTGGGAAGCGATGTTTATTTTGTGATTAATCAAAGAATTACAACCGAAAGCAAAGTATTTGATTTGAAAGATATGTCTGTCTTGCTTAAAGTAATTTGGAGATTTGCAATTTAAATAAATTCAACTAAAGAAATACTATACAATTCTCAATTCATTATAATAATTTTTAATTTCTTTACGTCCTTAATAAATACAATTTTTAAAGGCAATAATAATGCACTCTCCTCTATCTATTCCTCTATGGAGCGGAATCCCATTTGTTTTAATGCTTGGTTCTATAGCTATTATGCCACTTTTTGCAGAAAAGTTCTGGGAATCGAACCGAAATAAACTAATTGTTTCATTAGTTTTGGGTATTCCAACAGCAGTTTGGTTAATTGCAAATGGAATGACCCATCAATTAGAGCATTCGATAATATTTGATTATGTTCCATTCCTGATTTTATTAGGTGCTTTGTTTGTTATTACTGGTGGTATTTTTGTTGATGGAGATATAGAGGCTACTCCTAAGAATAATACTATCCTTTTAGCAATTGGAGCTGTATTGGCTTCTTTGATGGGTACAACCGGAGCGGCTATGCTCTTGATTCGACCATTGCTAAAAATTAATTCCGAAAGAAAAATTAAAACTCATTCAGTTCTGTTTTTTATTGCAATCGTTGCTAATGCTGGTGGATTATTAACTCCAATTGGTGATCCTCCTTTGTTTATGCTTTATCTTCGTGGAGTTCCATTTGAATGGTTTATGAAACTCCATGTTGAATGGCTAACTACTAATTTAATATTACTTGTTGTATATTTCATTTATGATTATTTGCAACATAAGAAAGAATCTCCCGATGATTTGAAGTTTGACCACGATAATATTACTCCAATTTCTATTGCTGGAAAAATAAACTTTCTTTGGTTGATTGGGGTTGTTCTTTCTGTAGCTTTCATCAATTCTAATGTTATTCCAGAATTAAAAGAAAACAAGTATTTAACTTTCTCAAGAGAGATTGTTATTCTTCTAATGACTCTTGCTTCACTCGTATTCACAAAAAAGAAAGTTCGAGAAGCTAATAAATTTTCTTGGCATCCTATTGAAGAAGTTGCGTTCCTTTTCTTAGGAATATTTATCACTATGGTACCTGTTTTGCTTTACTTAGAAGCAAATGCTTCTACTTTAGGTGTTAATTCTCCTGTTTTATTCTATTATTACACTGGTTTCCTTAGTTCATTCTTGGATAATACTCCTACTGCCGTAACCTTTTATTCGCTTGCTCTGGGGTTAGTCCATAGTGCACCCGAGCAATTTGCTAATCTGACACTTGTAGGTGGAATTCCTGAGCTCTTTTTAATTGCTATTTCGGTTGGAGCAGTTATGTTTGGAGCTATGACTTATATCGGAAATGGTCCAAACTTTATGGTTAAAGCTATTGCTGAACAACAAAAAGTGCCGATGCCACACTTCTTTGCTTATATTTACAAATTCTCTTTGATTATTCTATTGCCTATATTCATTTTAGTTCAGTTACTCTTTATTCATTACTAACGTTTAAGTATTTTAGTGATTATACTTAATTTTGTAATTATCAATCTCGCTCTTATTAACTATTAAATAAATTAAAATATGGAATCAAGATATAAAAGTTTTCATTATATCGAAGACTTAAGCAAGTATGTTAATTCAGATGTAATCCTACGAGGCTGGGTTGCAAACAAAACCGAAAAAGGTAAATTAGTTTTCATCCAATTACGTGATGGAACAGGGACTGTACAATGCGTTACTTTCAAAGGCAATGTATCCGAAGAAGTATTTGCAAATGCAAAACAATTAACTCAAGAATCTTCTGTAAAAATTACCGGCTCGGTGCGTCCAGATGAAAGAGCACCAAGTGGTTTTGAAGTTGATGTGAAAGAAATTGAAATATATCATATTTCAACTGATTATCCTATCACTCCTAAAGATCACGGTGATGCTTTCTTGATGGAACATCGTCATTTATGGCTTCGTTCTTCCCGTCAACATGCAATTATGCGCATTCGTGCTTCTGTTATCAAAGCTATAAAAGATTATTTTGACAATAATGGCTTCAAACAAATGGATTCACCAATGCTTACTCCAAGTGCTTGTGAAGGCACTTCAACTTTGTTTGAAACGAAGTATTTCGATATGGGAACTGCTTATTTATCACAATCAGGACAACTTTATGCAGAAGCAACCGCAATGGCTTTGGGCAGAGTTTATACTTTTGGTCCTGCGTTTCGTGCGGAATTATCCAAAACAAGAAAGCATTTAACTGAGTTTTGGATGGTTGAACCCGAGATGGCTTTCTTTGATTTGAATGATGATATGGACTTAGCTGAAGACCTCGTTGTTTATATTGTGGAATATGTTCTTAATAATAATCGTAAAGAATTGGAAATTTTAGAACGAGATATTACCAAGCTCGAAGCAATCAAACGTCCTTTCTATCGTTTAAGTTATGACGAAGCAGTTAAATGGTTACAAGATAATAATATTCCATTAAAAAAGAAAGTTGACGGTCAAGAAGTTGAGATTTTACCTTTTCCTTGGGGTGAAGACTTTGGCACTCCACAAGAAGAAGCAATAATGGAACAATTCGACAAACCTTGTATTATTCACCGCTATCCATCTGAAGTTAAAGCGTTTTATATGAAACGAGATCCCGAAAATGAAAATGTAGTATTAGCAATGGATATGCTTGCACCCGAAAAAGGTGGCGAGATAATTGGTGGTAGCCAACGTGAAGATAATGAAGATTTACTTCTGGGAAGAATTCGTCACGAGAATTTACCTGAAGATGATTATCAATGGTATTTAGATTTACGCCGCTTTGGTTCAGTTCCTCATAGTGGATTTGGAATGGGTGTGGAAAGAATGGTAAAATGGATTACAGGAGCTTCCCATATTCGTGAAGTAATTCCTTTCCCAAGAATGATTTATAGAATATATCCATAAAAAATCAATACTTTATTATAAAGAAAAAGGCTGTTTCAATCAAATGACACAGCCTTTATTTTTTGTGCTCGGAGCGAGAGTCGAACTCGCACGGGACTTACATCCCACAGGATTTTAAGTCCTGTGCGTCTACCAATTTCGCCATCCGAGCAAAAATTAGAATTCAAAATTACGATTATTTTTTCAATTGGCAAAATTTTTTGTAAAATTTTTGAAATATATACTTGAATTTTAGATGAATTTACCAATATTTTTCAATAAGAGTTGTAATGTCACTCTGCTTATCAGTTGTAGGTGATAATAGGTTTTCCACATATTTGCCAAGTATGTCAAGTTCAATATTTACTAATTGTCCAACTTTATAATCCTTGATTATAGTTTGATTTATAGTATGCGGGATAATAGATATTTCAAAGATATTCTTTTCATTATTTGATAAAGTTAAGCTCACTCCATCAATACAAATTGAACCCACTCTTACTAAGTATTTCGAAAATTCTGGTGCTACTTCAAACTTAAAAATCGTTCCTAAATCTTCTTTTTTTATAGCAATTAACTTCCCTATTGTATCGATATGTCCAAGCACAATATGTCCGCCAAGCCGTCTATTCAAAGTCAAAGCTCTTTCCAAATTAACTCGAACGTTTTGAGTAAAATTCTTCAGAGTTGTTTTACGAATAGTTTCGTCAACTGCTTGCACCACAAAGCCTTTACTTTGAATTTCTATAACTGTCAAACAAGTGCCGTTCACTGCCACAGAGTCGTCAATTTGCAAATCGTCTAAGATTTTCTCTGCAGAAATATTAAAATTAATTCCAAGACCTTTTTTCTGAATTGATTTGATTGTTCCAATTTCTTCTACCAAACCAGTGAACATCTTAGCCCTCGTATATTAAATCAATTTGTCTTTTCTCGAAATCAACATTAACAATTTTCACCTGAATTCTTGACCCAAAGCTATACGTTTTTTTAGTTCGTTTACCAATCAATTTGAAATTACTCTCATCAAAAAAGTAATAATCATCTATTAAATCTCGAATCTTCAGTAATCCTTCGCAATACAATTCATCTAATTTAACATAAATTCCCCAAGTAGTTACGCCTGTAACTGTTCCTGAATAAACTTCACCAACTTGATATTGGCACAAGAACATAAAAGCAGTTTTGTTGGATGCTCTTTCGGCTTCTGCTGCATTAATTTCTTTTAGAGTAGAATTTTTACCCACATCTTTTGTAAATAAATTCAGGAATTTAATACGAGAAATATCTGTTTTACCTGTTGAATATTCCTTAAGTAGTCTATGAACCAATAAATCTGGGTAGCGTCTTATAGGTGAAGTAAAATGAGTATAATCCGAAAAACCAAGCCCGTAATGACCAATATTTTGGTGAGAATATTCTGCTTTAGCCATCGACCTAATTAATAGCTGATTAATTGTAATTTCTTCGGGTCTATCTTTCATTTCTTCAAGGTACTCGTTTAGCTGCTTGGAACTAACTTCTCGCGTATTTATATTTTTCTTTATTGCTGTTTTTACAATTTGAAGAACATTTTTCAATTTTTCGGGATCGGGAATATCGTGAATACGGTACAAAAAGGGCAATAATTCCTTAGCATGATATTTTTTGCTAATAACTTTAATATTTTGAGCTACTAACTGATTAGCTAATAACATAAATTCTTCCACTAATTGGGTTGCTTCGTTGGACTTCTTCTCCTTTACAACTATTGGATATTTCTCTTCGTTCAGAATAAATTTAAATTCTGTTGAATGAAAATTTATTCCACCAGACGAGAACCTTTTCTTACGTAATGTCCGAGACAGCTGGTAAAGTTTCAATATTAAATCAGAATTATCACCTTCCTTCGAATCAATAATTTTTTGAACTTCATCATAATTATATCTTCTTTTATTGATAATAACTGATTCAACTATCTCGTAGCTAATCACTTTTGCCTTACTTGTTATTTCGGCAACAACACTAAAGGAATATCTTGGAACATCTGGTTTTAGTGAGCAAATTTCATTTGATAACTTTTCGGGAAGCATCGGCACTACCCTATCAACCAAATAAACACTAGTCGCACGAAGGCGTGCTTCAATGTCTGTTTCTGTATTTTCTTGAACATAATGCGACACATCTGCAATATGTATACCTAATTCGTAATTGCCATTTTCAAGTTCTTTCAGCGACAAAGCATCATCAAAATCACGTGCGTCTTCGGGATCAATCGTAATAACAATTTCATCACGGAAATCTCGTCGAGTCTTGTACTTTCGATTTTGTGGTGGTCGGGTGGATGCAACTTCATCAACAATTTCTTTGCTAAATGATTCCTTTAAGTTAAACTCTTTAAGAATTGAATTAAATTCAGCTTCTGGATTGCCTGTCTTGCCAAGAATTTCTTCAACTTGTACTACTGGACTTTTATTAGGATTTTCCCAATGTAGGAATCGAGCTGAAACTTTATCTCCAACTTTGGATTCATTAAGAAACTTTTTGGGAATCAGAAAATCAATATAGTATTTGGTATCATCAGGAACAAGAAAATAAAAATCACCGTCAAATTCAACAGTTCCAAAAATTACTGTATTTGCACGATTTACAATTTTATGTACTTCAGCGCGTGGTTTTTTGCCTTTTTGCTGTGCAAGCAATTTTACAATTACTTCATCACCATCTAAAGCAGTATTAAAATTCCTTCTTCTAATGATAACTTTTTCGTGATTTTTTACATTTGTATGAACTATTCCAACATCAGCGTTAATTTCTATAATACCTTGGAATTGATTGATAAATTGCTCTTTGATGTAATAAACTTCCTTTTTCTTTTGGTTTATTACATTATTATCAACAAGTTCTTTAAGCACAATATGCAGAACTGCATTAGCTGATTCATCTTCTGGGATAATATCTAAATGTCCCGCGATTTCGTCCCATCTCAGTGATTTTTCTTCTCGCAGTATGCTAAGAATACCTTCAATTATTTGTTCTTTTTTCATCTTTCGTATATGCAAACAGTATTAGACTTCTTGCTTGCTTCATTTAACATATTTATCATATTATTATAAATATTTTCCAAAGTATCCTTATCTGAAGATAAAGCTGCACCAACACTGAAAGTAATAGTAAATCGTTTGCTGTCAAACTTCACAAATTTACTTGCTATTTCGGTACGCAACTTTTCTAACCAAATTTTAAGTTCACTACTTGTTGTATTAATTATAATCAATCCAATTGTATTGTCATCGATATGACCAATTAAGTCGTAATCTTTAATTTTGCTTTTCAAATAATCAATTTGATATTGAACTAATGTTTCAGCTAATATAGTATCGTTTGCATATTGTTCGAAATTATCGATACTGATTGCTATATAAGCAATTGGATAATGTAAAGCATTAGAACGGAGATTTTCTTCTTTGAATCTTTGTAGAAATGCATTTGGAGTTAGAATACCAGTTGTTGGATTATTTTGAGCAAAATTTGTATAAATTTTAATATATAAAAACTTCTCAATAATTGATGCAACTTGCTCGGCAAAGGATTTGATAATCGTCAAGTCATATTCACTAATATTGTTCGATTCATTTCCATAAATAAACATTGCACCGTAATTAGATGTAAGTGATTTGAGCGGAACTGACAAGAAATATCCACTTTCGGTAAATTGTTCAGACTCGCTTATCAGATGCTTTCTATCTTTAATTGGCGATAAAAATAAAACTTTATTATCTAATAAAGACACTTTAATTTCTGCCTTGTGCAAATCAACATTCGCATTATTCAAGCTCTTAACAAATAGTTCATCTCCTTGAATAGCTTGAACTTGCCATTTATTATGTTGTGATGAATAATTACAATAACCAATATTTTTAAATCCGAAAATTTCTTGAATAGTAGCAAATGCTTTATTGATAATTTTTGAGAATGTCAAATCCTCTTCGGAAAGCAATTGTCGGTAATTATCTAAGGCTTTTAGTATTTTGGAGGAAATGAAATGATCGTATTTCTCTGTTAAACTGGTTAAAAGTGAGGACAAAACTTTTGTAAAATTACCAACATAGCCAATTATATTTCCATCAAATACGTTGTTTTCGAACGAATCAATTATCAGCACACCAATAACTTCTTGCTTGTGGAAAATCGGAATACCTGCAAAGCTTTTTATCTCGATTGGATGATTATAATATGGAAAAATATCCATTACAGCAGCATAATTAATATTTGATAATATCTCGGGTTTGGAATTAAATACAATTTCTGATAAGATATTGCTATTTAATGGAATGTATGCAGTTTTATTAATATAACTTTCGTTTTCTGTAATATACGAATATAATCTTAGTCCTTTCCGTTGATTATCACTTAATAGAACAGCGATAGTATTTGCAGAAATTGTTGATTTTATTATCATTAAGATACGATTAACAAAATATTCCAGTTCTTTTTTAGGCTCATTCCCAAATAGTGGATGAGTTTCAAAAAATGCTGATAATTTAAAGTCATCTTCAACTTTATTATAATTTTTGTGTTCCTCTGTAATAATTTCTGATGTCTTCACACTCTCGGGTTGATTCTCAATTGATTTATTGGGTTGAATGAAATCAACTTTTTCAGATCTATTTTCTGTTATATCTATATCTGTTTCATTTGATTTATTGATTGTAAGAGGATTTGCATTTGATTCTGATTCTTTTTCCGTTGGAGTCTCATTTTTGATTTTGGATATATTATCATTATTTCTATCTTCTGCTTTTTCTGCTTTTTCATTTATTGAATCTTGTGATGTTTCATAAGATTGTGTAGCTTCATTTTGTTGTTTTTGTGATTTATCATTCTCCTCTTCATTCGAGATTATTGGTTGTTTAATCCGTTTAATAATTCTTACAGATGGATATTGGTCATCTATAGTTTTATCCGCAATTCTACTGATTTGCTCGATAGGATTTTTCTCTTCCTGAATTGATTTTTTTTCTTCGCTATTGGCATCTTCATCTTTTACTTTTTCAAATTCATCAGCTTTATCAAAGTTTTCTATAGTTTGACGTTTACCAATTTCGCTACTTTGAGTTGTGATTTCATATTCATATTGTTGATTGAAAGCACTTGCAGGATTATTTTCATAAAATTCAATAAATTTTTGAACAACAGAAGAAATTAAGGCTACAATGAAAAGTATACCCATACTAATTGCTATAATTTTCCAGCTTCCATCTTCAAGATATAATAAACTTGCAAATGAAAATACAATTATTACAATATATAAGTAGTCATAAGTAGAAAGAATTTTAACTAATATATTTAGAAATTTTTTCATAGATTTAGAATAAAAAATATAAGTAAATTATGAAAAAAAAATGAATTATTCTCATAATGTAGAAAAGTAATTTTAAGTTTGATTAGTTTTTTGTAATAAAATTAAGGTAATTTTCTAAATATTGAATATTTTAAAATTAAAGATGCAACTAAAATGATTGTTGCCCACATTGTGTAAGCAAAATATAATTCATTCTTTTTTGTAAAATAAGCAACTTCAATTTTAGTTTTCTCAAGGTTGTCAATTTTATCGTAAATACTTTCTAATGCTTTTCGGTTGGTTGCTCGATAAAATTCCCCACCAGTCTGCTGGGCAATATTTTTGAGCAATGGTTCATCAATTTTAACATCAACATATTGATATTGAGTGCCAAATGGAGTTTTTACTGGGTAAGGAGCCTGACCCATTGTACCTAATCCAATTGTATAAACCTTTATTCCATAAGTTTTAGAAATTTCAGTTGCAGTCAATGGCGAGATAATTCCAGTATTATTAACTCCATCTGTAAGTAAAATAATAACTTTGCTTTTACTTTTACTATCTTTTAACCTTGCTACGGCAGTAGATAAACCCATACCAATAGCTGTCCCGTCTTCTATCATACCAGTTTTAATTTTATCAATCAAAGTTAGTAGAATTGAGTGGTCAATAGTGATTGGACTTTGGGTAAAACTTTCACCCGAAAAAAGTACTAACCCAATTCTATCATTTATTCTTTTCTTAACAAATTGTTTGGCTGATTCTTTGGCTGCATCAATCCGATTTGGTTTAATATCCTCGGCTAACATAGAAGTTGAAACATCAACAGCAAGCACAATATCTACTCCTTCGGTATTGATTTCCTTTCGTGTAGATTGAGATTGCGGACGAGCAATTGCAATAATTACCAATCCTAAACTAATCATAATCAATAAAAAGGGTAAGTGTTGTAATTTAGAAAGAATACTTTGTTTGGCAAATTGTTTAATAAATGATGTAGTAGTTAGTGTGATTTTTGGGGTTTGATGCCTTAATTTCCAAAAGTACAAAACAATTAAAATTGGGATTATTACCAACAAATACAAATATTCTATATTATGAAATTCAAGTTTAATCATTTTTGCTATTCTGATTTGTTTGGGAAATTTCTTTATCCTCAGCGTCTATTGGAATAGTAGATTCAACAATTTGTCTTGCCCATTCCATTGTCTTTATATTATCTTCGGGAGTTGGAATTTGCTTTGCAAATTTAACCATATCAGCAATGTTCAAGATAATTTTAAGATTCGAGAGTAAATCTCTGCTGGAAATTACTTTAGCAAATTCATCAAGTATTTCTGTAGTTGTAGATTCCATAGCTAAAAAATTAAATCTGCGTTCTAAATACAACCTTAATATATCTGTTAAACGTGAATGATATTCTTTAAAATAGGCATTTTGCCAAAGTTTTTCAGATTCTAATTGTTTCAAATCATTTAGTGCTTGGATATGAGCAGGAATTTTTGGATCGAATCTTGGGATTACTTTTTCTGTTGGCTTTCTATTTTTTAAGTACCTTATAACAAAAAGAATTACAGTAATTAATAATAAACCTGCAATAATGTACCAAATATAATCCAATATATTAAAGGAAATTTCCAAAGGTGGTTTGATGTCTTTAATTGGTTTGGTTGTATCTATTGCCAGAGTTGAGAAATTAATTCCAAGAGGATTAGAATTCAAAAACGATGTATCGAGTTTATCAATAGCCAGAAACTGCATTGATGGTATTTGGAAATATCCACTATCAAATGATGTTAGGAGAATTTTTTGCTTATAAACAATATCATTTTCCTTAATTAATGTATCAATCTTTGACTTACTTACAACAATTAATTTCCCAATACTATCTGTTATAATTGGATTTACTATTTGAATTTTCTTTTTAGAATTAATCTCAAAAATCAAATTTACTTGGTCGCCAATCAATACTTTATTAGTATCAAAGCTAACTTTAACATAAGAATTCTGTGCGTAAGATTGATAAATACCAAGAATTACAAACAAAATAATGAAAATAATTTTCCTCATCATTGCAATTTTCGCCTCCACTCACGCATTTTGAAAAATTGTTGAATAGGCAAAATATAATCTCCACCAGTATTTATTTGAATTAAATCAACGCTAAATTTATTCGCCAAAGATTGGAGCGAGGATTTTTGGAGTTTTCTCCAAGTTTCGTATTTCAACTGAAAATCTTTTGAATTTGTATTAATAGTAAATGTTGATTTTGTTTCTGGGTCATAGAAATCAACAACACCAATTTTAGGAAGAATATCCTCTCTTTCATCATTTGTTCTAATAAAAATTGTGTCGTGCTTTTTGCTGATTATGCTTAAGGATTTCTCGTAATTTGCATCTTGTAAGAAATCGGATACTACAAACACAATTGCTCTTTTTTTAATAGCATTGATTGTAAATTCAAGTGCTTTGTTGATGTCAGTACCAGCATTTTCGGGTTTAAATTCAATTAATTCCCGAATAATCCTTAAAATATGAGTGCTCCCTTTTTTAGGTGTAATGAATTTTTCAATTTTATCACTAAAAAGTATTACTCCAATTTTGTCATTATTAGTTATTGCCGAAAATGCCAACAAAGCTGATAATTCTGTAAGCAAATCAACTTTGGATTGCGATTGACTACCGAAATTCTGCGAGGCACTAACATCGATTAAAAGTAATACAGTAAGTTCTCGCTCTTCGTTGAAAACTTTTACAAAAGGGCTATTGAAGCGAGCTGTAACGTTCCAGTCAATACTGCGAATATCATCACCTACTTGATACTCGCGAACTTCCGAAAAAGCCATTCCCATTCCCTTGAATGCACTTTGGTATTCGCCAGCAAAGATATTGCGAGTTAATCCACGAGTTTTAATCTCGATTTTACGAATTTTCTTGAATAATTCTTGTTGTTCCATTGCTGATTATGGTACTTCAATTGTGTTTAAAATCTCATTGATGATATCATCGCTTGTAATATTTTCGGCTTCGGCTTCGTAAGTAATGCCAATTCTGTGACGAAGTACATCATTGCATAATAACCTAACATCTTCGGGAATAACAAAACCGCGTTTCTTGATAAATGCCATTGATTTTGCAGCTTGTGCTAAGAATATTGAACCACGAGGAGAAGAACCATAATGAAGAAGATTTTTCAATCGCCCCAAATTATAATCTTCGGGCTTACGTGTTGCAAAAATTATATCCAAAATATATTTTTCAATTTTTTCATCTAAATAAATCTCTTTAACTACTTCCCTTGCTTCCATAATTTGTTTTGTATTTATTACAGCATTTGGAGTTTGTATTGTTGGAGCAGTATTTTGCCGTAAAATCATTTTTTCTTCTTCGCGTGTAGGATAATTTACAATTACTTTCATCATAAATCTATCTACTTGTGCTTCGGGCAACGGATACGTTCCTTCTTGTTCAAGCGGATTTTCTGTAGCTAATACAAGAAATGGTTCAGGTAATTTTAGAGTATGTTCCCCAATTGTTACTTGCCTTTCTTGCATTGATTCTAATAATGCACTTTGCACTTTTGCAGGAGCACGATTAATTTCATCTGCTAAAATGAAATTTGCAAATACAGGTCCATAGCGAAGAGTAAATTCTTCTTTTTTCTGATTGTAAATCATTGTTCCAATTAAATCAGCGGGCAATAAATCGGGTGTAAATTGGATGCGTGAGAACTTTGCATCTATCGCCGAAGCTAAAGTTTTAATTGCAAGGGTTTTTGCAAGACCAGGGACACCCTCTAAAAGTACGTGACCATTTGCTATCAAAGCAATCATTAATCTTTCCACCATTGATTTTTGACCAATGATTACTTTCCCGATTTCAAGGTTGAGCAAGTCGATGAATGAACTTGCAACTTGGATTTTTTCGTTAATTTCTCTTATGTCTGCCATTGAATATTTGATTTTAGTTTTAGTTTTTGACGAATTAAATTGAAAATGATTTTTTCATTGTATTTGAATGTTTGAAAAATATATATTGAGTTAAGCGTATATTATTTCTACATCAATATTCACAGATTTTATTAATTTAGCAAACGAACCTTTGAGATATTATTCAGGCAGTAAAGATTATATTGCTCAGCAAGAATTTTATTCTTTTGTAGGGGCAGAGCTTGCTCTGCTCAAATATCTTCAGATGGAGTTTATCTTCAAGATGAACTCCATCT
>DYPF01000002.1:4472-38281 GCA_020720105.1 Chloroherpeton thalassium | reverse complement strand
ATCTAATATAAATCTAACAAAAACGTAAAGTTTTTTTTTGAGATTTATTAAAGCTGACTTATGGGACAATCACGAAACTCATTCTTATACTTTTAAAATTGATTTAATCATTAATCTTGAGATTATAGTTAATTTTGTAATTGTAAGATTTTGAAATGTGTAGTTCTAAATTAAAATTTTACAATTTGTAATTCGTTTAAAATAATTCATTTTGGTAGAATTATGCAAAGAATACTATTTAAATCAAAAATACATAGAGCAACAGTAACCGAAGCAAATCTTTACTATGAAGGAAGCATTACAATCGACAAAGAGTTGATGGAAATAGCCGATATTTTGGAAAATGAAAAGGTATCGGTGCTTAACATTAATAACGGCGAGCGTTTCGATACTTATGTAATTGAAGGCGACTACGGCAAGCGGGATATTTGCTTAAATGGTGCTGCTGCAAGAAAAGTTGCTGTTGGCGATGAAGTAATAATTATCACTTATGGTTTTTTTGAAGACAATGAAATACAAGATTTTCAACCCAAAATTGTTCTTGTGGATAAGCAGAATAATGTTAAATCAATTTCTCATAAGACTTCACCTAAATCCTTAATTACTCAAAAATAAAATAGTTCTATGTCAAATAACAAGTTAGCAATAGTTATCCTTGCCGCAGGCAAAGGAAAGAGGATGAATAATCCGAATCTCCCAAAAGTATTAGTAGAACTCAAAAATCGACCATTGCTGGATTATGTATTAGAATTATCTACAAATCTGAATCCAGAAAAAGTTGTAGTAATTGTAGGACATCACAAAGAGCAAGTAATTGATTTCATTGCTTCTCACAAAAATCCAAAATTTGAATATGCAGCGCAAGATGAACAATTAGGAACGGGACATGCTGTTGCACAAACGGAATCCAATTTGACTGAATTTGATGGAAATATTCTGATTTTATCGGGCGATGTACCATTGCTTAGCAAATCAACTACTCAAGATTTTATAAATATGCACTTTGAAAATAATTCATCGGCATCAGTTTTATCAAGTATTGCGGATAATCCTTATGGGTATGGTAGAATTATTCGTAATAATAATGGTAATTTTATCAGAATTACCGAAGAAAAAGATGCTAACGAACAAGAGAAATCCATTAAAGAAATAAATTCGGGCATTTATTTGATTAATTCAAAATTACTCTTTGATTCATTGAAAAAAATTTCCAATAATAATTCACAAAACGAGTATTATTTAACAGATGTAATTGATATTTTATACAAGCAAAACCACATTGTTAAGGCTTTTTCCATTGCAGATTTTAATGAAATCCAAGGTGTAAACCAATTAACAGATTTAGAAAATTTACAAAATAATCTTTCATTATAGTTTAATAAAATTTAGAATTAAAATGATTAAATCAATCAATCATATCGGTATAGCAGTTAAAGATTTAGATATTTCTTTGGCTACATTTAAAAAATTATTCCAAGTAGAAGATATTCACACTGAAACAGTTGCAGATCAAAAAGTTAAAGTTGCTTCATTCAAAGTAGGTGAAGTAAGATTAGAATTAACACAAGCAACAGACGAAACCTCTCCAATTGCCAAATTCATCGAAAAAAAAGGCGAAGGAATTCATCATATCGCTTTCCAAACAGATGATGTAAATAATGAACTTTTACGATTAAAAAATGAAGAATTCCAATTGATTAACGAGAGTGGAGTGCAAGGAGCACACGAAATGTTAATAGGTTTTCTCCATCCAAAATCAACAAATGGAGTATTAACCGAACTTTGCCAACCAAAATATTAAGACAATTAAAATTAAAGGATAGTAATGATTAATAAAATATTTATCTTTTTGGTAGCTTATGGATTTGTATTTGCACAGACCAAGGATATTCCAAAAATTGTCCAAATTTCTGAAAGAGAAATTGCTCGGACAATGCAAGAATTAAAAAGCAATCAAAATCCCCCCTATTTCTTAGAACATTATATAACTGAAACTAAGAGTTATCGCATTGCAAGTAGCTTTGGTGCTACAGAAAGTAAAAACATAGACAGCAATAGAATGCTTGACATTCAAATTAGAGTTGGCGATTATAAATTTGACAACACTCACTTAATTCGTGGCAATCCACTCAATTTTTCATCAAGTTTTGGTAGAATTGAGTTACCTTATAATGATGATGAAAGTTTGATTGCCAAAACAATGTGGTTTGCAACAGATAAAGCATATAAAAATGCAATTGAACGCTACGAGAAAGCTTTAACTAATACTAAAGTTAAAGTACAGGAAGATGACACTTCTGCTGATTTCACCCAACCAAATCCAGTATTTGCTATCTATCCCAAGCAATTATATACAGTTGATTTGGATAAATGGGAGCCAATCCTAAACAAATTATCGTCAAAATTCAATTCACACAAATGGATATTGAATTCATCTGTTTCATTATTTGGAAATTCCAAAGTTAAAACAATTGTTTCAAGCGAAGGTACAAAACTTTATACATCAGAAAGTTATTTTTATATTTTTGTTACCGCCGATACAAAAGCCGATGACGGAATGACACTTCCACTTTATCATAGTTTCTTTGCTTTCAACCCTGATTCTTTGCCGAATACTCAAACAATTGAAAAAAGTATTGATGAAATGATTGACTTACTTGACAAATTGCGAACTGCACCTTATGCAGATGTGTTCACTGGTCCTGCTTTGCTATCTGGCAGAGCTTCGGGTGTATTTTTCCATGAGATTTTTGGTCATAGAGTGGAAGGACATCGCGAGAAAGATCCAAGTTCAAGCCAAACATTCAAAAAATCGGTTGGGACAAAAATTCTGCCAGAGTATATGAGCATAATTTTTGATCCAACAAAACGAGAATTGAATAATACACAATTAGCTGGATACTATCAATACGATGATGAAGGTACAAAGGCAAGCAAAGTTGATGTGGTAAAAGATGGAGTTTTTTCGAACTTTTTGATGTCCCGCACTCCAATTGAGGGTTTCGATAATTCAAATGGTCATGGACGAAAAGCACCGGGCTATTCACCTGTTACTCGTCAATCAAATTTGATTGTAGAAAGTTCTAAGATACAAACCTTTGATAATTTAAAAGAAGAATTACGCAAAATAGCAAAGGAGCAAGGCAAAGAATACGGATTGTACTTTGTTGAGGTTTCGGGTGGCTTTACTTTCACTAATCGCCATATTCCTAACGCTTTTAATGTTACTCCTCTGGTTGTTTATAAAGTGTATGCAGATGGCAGACCCGATGAATTAGTTCGTGGTGTGGATTTAATTGGAACACCATTAACAACATTTGCTAACATTGTTGGAGTTGGTAATGATATGGGCGTATTCAATGGCATTTGTGGCGCAGAATCGGGTGGAGTGCCAGTTTCTGCTTGCTCACCATCAATATTGGTATCAAGAATCGAAGTTCAGAAGAAGTTAAAATCACAAGCAAAACCACCAGTTTTACCAGCACCATAAATTAGGAATTGAAATGAAAAATTTAATAAAAATATCAATCTTTGCATTATTTGTAGTTTTCTCGAGTTCAAATCTTTTTGCAAAATACAATTCAGATATTATTCTGAAAGCTATGAAAGATGAATTGAATAGGTCAATGAGTGAATTAAAGATTGAAAATTTAGAAAAACCATATTATATTGAATATAAATTGACAATAAGCCAGCAATATTTAACAACAAGTGATATGGGACAAGTACTTAGTAATGATAACCCATTAAGAATTACTCTCAATGTTGGAATTAGAATTGGCGATTATAAATTTGATAATTCAAATTTTTTCGATATTGGTTTTTCCTTCTTTGGTAGCACAGATGATGAGGAGAATTACCAGAATAGGATAATGCCAGTTGAATTAACTTACGATAATATCAGAAGAGAAATATGGCTTGCTACTGATGCTGCTTATAAACAATCATCAGAAGTATATTCCAAGAAAATTGCAACTCTTAAAAACATTATTCGTAAAGATACTATTCCTGATTTTAGTGTAGTTTCACCTGTAAAATCTTATGACACAGCAAAAACAAAAGATTTTGATTTTGCAAAATACACAAATGTAGTCAAAGAATTAAGCAAGATTTTCCAAAATTATTCAAAAATTTTTGTTTCGCAAGTTGCATTCGAATATTTACAAAATAGGACATTTTATGTAAATTCCGAAGGAATGGAATATGTGAAAGATAGTTATTTTTCTGGATTAGAATCAATAGCGTTTGCCCAAAAAGATGATGGAACTCCAGTAATTAATCATTATCATTCTTATACAACATATCCTGAATTTTTGCCAAATGCCGATTCATTAAGCAAAGCAATTAATAAAATGGCAACTACAACAGAAAAGTCCCTTATTGCAAAATCACTTGATGAACCATATAATGGTCCAGTACTGATAGTCGGCGAGGCAACGGGAGAGTTAATTTCACGAAGTTTGGCTCCAAATTTTATAGCTCAAAGGCAACAACTTACCGAAAGTATGATGGGAATTGTCTCACAACGCAATTCATCATTTCAGAAAAAAATAGGCGGAAGAGTGTTGCCTGAATTTATTTCAGTTGTGGATAATCCAACAATTAACAAATATGAAAAATCAACATTTTTGGGGTTTTATAAAATAGATGACCAAGGAATTAAACCAGAGACTATTAATTTAGTAGAAAAAGGTTACTTAAAATCATTGCTTAACGACAGAACACCAACTAAAAGACTACTCGTTTCTAATGGTCATAAACGGGAAGGTGCAATCACTTATAGCAATTTATTCATTGAAGTTGAAAAAGAAAAAACACTAAATAATAATGAAATTAAGACAAAGTTAATAGAATTAATCAAACAAAGGGATTTGCCTTTTGGAATAATCATTACAAAAATTGCTAATCAAAATATAATGTCAACATCCATTATGAGCAAGACCTACGGAATAACAAGTTATTTAGTTGACCAAAACTCAAGCCCGATAATTGAAGCATACAAAATTTATCAAGATGGCAGAGAAGAATTTGTAAGTAATATTCAAATTAGTTCAATTAGTGCTCCTACTTTCAAAGATATAATATTTGCTGGGACAGAAAATTATGTGTTTAATCATCTATCCGTAAATTCAGGTGGCTTTATGGGTGAAGGTTCTCCATATATTCCTACAAGTATTATCTCCCCAGCATTATTATTTGAAGATTTAGAAATAAATCCAATTGAAAAAGATACACCAAAACCACCATTTTTCTCAAACCCAATATTAAAATAACATAAAATAATGAAAAAAAATCCAGAAAAAATACTAAGTAGTCAGAAGGCTTACGATAATTTTGAGTTCATTCATAGTGGTGATGGCAGAATTATGCGTTTAATTGCTGAATATTTATATCCTGACCAATATCTAAGAAAGAAAAATGTTCGAGGTGCTATTGTCTTTTATGGCTCCGCAAGAACATTATCACAAGAGCAATACAATCACAAATTGGCAAAGTTAGAAGAAGATTTGAAGAAATCAATCCCAAAAGACCAGAAAAAACTGAAAGACGAAATTGAATCTTTGAAGAGTAGAGCTGATTTAACACAATATTATGAAGATGGTGTTATTCTCGCCAAACGTTTTGCAGAATGGATAAAAAACCAATCACCAGTAAACGGCATATACGTTACTTCTGGAGGTGGCGGTGGAATGATGGAAGCTGCTAATAAGGGTGCGTTTTTAGCAGACCAAGACAGCATAGGACTAAATATCAGTTTGCCATTTGAACAAAATCCTAATAAATTTATCAGTCCTGATTTAAATTTTGAATTTCATTATTTCTTTATGCGAAAATTTTGGTTCGTTTATTTAGCAAAGGCAATAATAACAATGCCCGGCGGCTTTGGTACATTAGATGAATTGATGGAGATACTAACTTTAAGGCAAACTCTCAAAGTTACGAAACCTTTGCCTATTGTTCTTTACGGAAGTAAATTTTGGAAAGAATTAATCAATTTTGATTTATTAATGCAAAAAGGTTTAATTTGCGAAAAAGATATGGAATTATTCAAATTTGCAGATACTCCTGACGAAGCGTTCGATTATGTTACTACACAATTAGAAAAATCGCTAAAAAAGAAAGAAAAAACACTTTCTTTGAAGTAAATTTTATATTTTTGTTATTTATAATTTATTAAAGTGAAAATTTATGTTAGAATGGTACAGATGTAAAGGAGAAGTTTGGTGCGATTTATTTAAAGTTGATTTAAACCACTCTTCTATTAGAAATACTAATGGTGTTTATGTAATTTGGTATGGTAGCGGAGCCAATAGAAAAGTCCTACGGGTTGGACAAGGAAGTATTTATTCAGAAATATTGAAGCTTCAAAATGAAATTATATTTAAGGCTTTTGCTGCTCACGGGGTAATGGTTTCGTGGGTTGAAGTTCCACCACTAAAGCGATCTGGAGTATTGATTTATTTGATTAATACATTAAATCCGGCTATTCTTGGTGATGCCGCTCCCAGAGCAATACCTATTAAAGAAAATTTGCCTTGGGACGAAATGTAGTGTTAAACTACAAAAGTATAAATATTAGTAAAATTTAAAACATAAAATTAGGTATTATTCTTTTACTTCAACTAATTTGAATACACCCGGCTCGATGCTTTCAAAAGTAAATTGCTTAATGAGATTTGAATAAGTCCAAATCTCGTTAAGCTTTTTCATTTTGAATACTTCTTGAATTTGGGTTGGTGCTCCATTAAGTATATAAACCTTTCCCCTATCGGTTAATGCTCCATTCTTTTCGGCAAATGTAGAGTAATTCAGAAAGGCATAATCTACTCGATTATAAAATTCAAATAATTTTTCGTTAAAATTGTTTTGTGGAGAAGAATCAAATTTTTTCCAAACATCGTATAGCTTAACAAATTGATTCTTTCGATTAGCTGAACGTACTTCATCAATTTCTTTTTCATTTAGAAAAAAAGATGATGCTTGCAGAACAAAGTCAATATTATTTAAGCTAAAAGGCTGATTTGCCCAAACGACTTTAATTGGATTGGCTATTATTTTCTTATTATTATTAAATATCTCCAAAGTATATTCGCCAGGTAAAAAAGGATTATCGGGTAATTCAATCATCGAAATAAAATTGGCTGAATAATAGTTTCCAGCAGCAGCCTGACTCTCCCTCTCCAACAAGACTGAATAGTCTTTAGTAACGGTGATGTTATTGATGTCTAATGTTTTAACTTTACCTGAAATTTCTTTAAAGAAAATATTTGGTTGTTCCTCACTTTTTTTATAAATTATTTTATATGATAAATTATCGTATTCGGAATAAGGAAAAGAAAGCAATATTTTTTTGGAAAATGGAGAATATTCCAGAGAATTATTCAAAATGTTAGGAATATTTTCGTTCCCTTTTACAGAAAGAAAAAGCAAAGATACTTTGGCTTTCGTAGTAGAATCAATCAATAAATGATTAGCTTCGACTGTTTCACTTTTCTTAGAATTAATATCAGTAACTCTAATTTTAATTTCCATTTCATTTTTTGGAAAAATTATTTCAACATACCCATTTTTTAGAGTAGTTTTAGACTTGCTTTCTACACTTAATTGTAAAATGATTGTATCTTGAATAATTTTATAGAATTTCACTACTCCATCTTTATCCGAAAAAGTAACTTCCAATCGCGAGATTGTTTGATAGTATCCCTTTTCGTTTTGTTTTAGTAAGTAGTTTTCTATCGGCAATGAATAATACAAGTTTAATTTTAATGAATCTGAATTATTATATGTTTCAGTAAATGTAGAAAGGGTTGCTAATCTATTTGAATAAAAGTTCTTTTGAGATATTTTTTGTTGAGGCTTTTGTGCATTAAGTGCAATAGCAAACAAAAATATAGCTGAAAAAAGAATAATATTTATCGTTTTGTTAAACATAATTTTCACCTTCAATTTCATTAATAAAGTTTTGTAAAATTACAACAGCTGCAAATTTATCAAAATCTTGTTTATTTCTTCTACTTTTTTTGGAAATTCCTGAATTTACTAAATTTTGCATTGCTTGTTTAGATGAGCCAGACTCGTCAAATAAATAAATTGGTATATTTAACTGAGTTAATAAACTTTCTTTAAAATCGTTAATTTTTTGATGTATTATGGATTCAGAACTATTATTTCTATAAGGGAAGCCCATAATTACAACTTGAATATTCTCTTTTTGAATAATTTGATTGATTTTGCTTTCTAACTTTTCATCGTTCTGCAATGTTGTAATGGGATTAAAAGTAATATGAAAAATATCGGTCGAAGCAAGTCCTACCCTTTTCTCGCCATAATCAATAGCCAAAATTTTTTTATTTTTTATACTATTTTTAAGTTCGTTTATATTAAATTGCATAAATGAATCAACTAAAATCAAATATTATTGCAAAAGCCTTCGAAATCGGTTTGAGTGATTTAAAATTCACATCAAGCAATGTTGAAGAAAGCACCAAAATCAACCTGCAAAATTGGATTGATTCAAAATATTATGCGAATATGCAGTATATCGCAAATAATGTAGATAAACGACTGAATCCCTCAATAATTTTAGAAAATTCCAAATCTGTGATTGTATGTGCTTTGAACTATTTTCCCGGCAATCATCCAACTATTGATAATGGCAATAAATTGGTGGGCAAAATCTCAAGGTACGCTCAAAATATAGACTATCATTTTGTATTATTAGATAAAATTAAATTATTAGAAGAATACATTAGACAAGTTATTCCCGAAATAAAAACAAGAAGTTATGTAGATACTGGTCATATTTTGGAAAAGTATTTTGCTGAAAAAGCAGGCATTGGTTGGCAAGGCAAACACTCGTTGATAATATCACCAAAATTTGGATCGTATGTTTTTCTTGGAGTAATCATT
Source organism: Chloroherpeton thalassium (assembly GCA_020720105.1). Classification (GTDB taxonomy): domain Bacteria; phylum Bacteroidota; class Ignavibacteria; order Kapaibacteriales; family UBA2268; genus GWF2-33-9. The sequence continues at coordinate 29,371 of DYPF01000002.1, read as the reverse complement.
ACAGATTATTACTTCGAAGAAGATACACCAGTTTTGGATAAATGTGGCACTTGCCAAAGGTGTATTGTTGCCTGCCCGACAAATGCATTAGTTAAGCCCAAAGTATTAGATGCTAATAAATGTATCGCATATTGGACAGTAGAAGCAAAACCCGAAGAAGAAATTCCAGATATAGTAAAAGAAAATAATTCAGGATGGCTCTTTGGGTGTGATATTTGTCAAGAAGTTTGTCCGTATAATAAAGTAATAACCGAAAATACACATACAGCAGAATTTCTAAACCTCAGCAATTTCTATCAAAACCTAATGGAAGTAATTGAATTAAACACTGAAGATTTTAATAAAAGATACAAAAAAAGCCCAATAAAAAGAAGAAAGTTATCGGGCTTGAAACTTAATGCAACTAATTTAATCGAAAATTTTGAGAAAACAAAAGACTCTGATTAATTACATTTTATCTTCAATTTTGCAAATATCTTATTAATATCTATTATACCAACTCCGCCATCATAAATAATTGAAAAAACTTTTTCATAACTATCCTTAATTTTAGGAATCTTTCCATTTAATACTACAACCAATACTTGGGTACTGTTGTTTGGTAATATCGCTTCCATATAGAATTGCTTCTAAAACATCGATTAAATCTATACCAGTAATTTCATCATTATTTTTTGGACGAGATGAGTCGAATCGACCGTGATAAACCAACATATCATTCTGATTATAGACATAAAAGTCAGGAGTGCAAGCTGCATCATAATTCTTGGCAATTTCTTGCGTTTCATCAAATAAGTACGGAAATTGAATATTGAATTTTTCAATGAAATCAATCATATTTTCGGGTGAATCTTCTGGATATGCCTCAATATCATTTGAATTTACACCTATGAAGTTTATACCAAGTTGCATAAATTTATTTGATATTTCAACTAATTTCGGCATTATATGAATAACATAAGGGCAATGATTACACATAATTATGATAACATTGCCCTTATTAGATTTAATTTCATTTAATGCAGTGAATTGTTTTGTTTTAGGGTTTAGCAAATTGAATTCTACAATATTACTTCCTAATTCAATTTTATTTCCTTCAGCTGCCATATTAATCTTTTTTTATTGGTTAAGATACTTTTTGATTATTTCTTCAAAGCCCTCTTTTGTTCTTCCGCCAACAATTTTTTCCATAATTTTACCGTCTTTACCAATTACATAGGTTGTTGGTACATATTGAATAGTCCCAAATACTTTAGCAAATTCGTCTGCGTATTTTCTACTTGGAAAATTACGATAATTCATTTTTTGTTTTTCAACAAAATTGCTCACAAGTTCCATTTCTTTATTTGGATCTCTTTCTAATGCAATTCCTACTACTTGAAAACCACTTGCAGAATAAGTTGAAAGTAAGTCGACAAAATGAGGAATTTCTGCACGACAAGGAGGACACCAAGTTCCCCAGAAATTCAAGAAAGTAACTTTTCCTTTTAATTCTGTTGTTAAGTTCATCTCATTGCCGTTTTCTTTCCATGTGAAATTAACAGGTTCGTTTTCACCAGCTAAGGAAATTGCATTAACCTCGTGAACGAATGATGAAACAGGTTTGTTGTTAGCTTGTGAATCTCTAGAACAAGCAGCTTGAGAAAGTGCTAAAAAGCTAACAAATAATATTGTTAAAGTTGCAAATAATTGTTTTTTCATATTTTTTTATTATTTTATTCAATATTTTATTCAATGATTATTAACGAAAGCAAAAATATATTATTGTAGAGTAATATATTATAAAATTGTAATATTACCATTTTTTCAATATAGCAATAAAGAATCCCAAAACAGTAAAAAATGATCCAATCCAAACTAAATACATAAAGGGCTTTAATTCAAGTTGGAAAGTATATGCCTCAGTAATACTTTGAGATTCATTTCCAGCAGAGCGATAATAAACAACAGATTTAGTATTTCCCATATTATTCACACCCGATGCTAAACCTCCAAATGCAACTTCCCAACCAGTACCGGGCACTTCCTCCCAAACTGGTTCTCCTGAAAAATTAGTTGTATTCATCCAAGTATATAGGGTATCAGTATAAACTTGTCCTTTGTTAGAAATATCAAATACCGCACCAAAAAGTAATGCACCCTCTTCGTTAGTTTCGCCTCCGGACATATCAAATGCAGTAAGTTTTATTTGAATATCATCATCTCCCGGAATTGATTGAGATGTTCCTTTGCTCAGAATAAATTGAGGATAATCTTGATTTTGATGGAATGTAACTGGTGATACATATAAATCACTCCAAAAAGTAGTTAGAATACCTGGTTCTAAAAAAATTTCTGTTCTATCATTAAAATCACTCAAGTACATTATAGAACCAATAACAGCACTATTATTTCCTTTTGTAAATTGTAATTTGTAATTATATCTTTCTTGATCAGTTCTATCTGGATTGACTAATTCACGTCCAATAAATTTTACTTTATAATCATAGATTTCTTCTTCTTCGCCTAAAGCAAGCGTGTGAGTTTCTTTTTCGGCATATCCACCACTAAAAATAACACCAATCAAAAGTAATGCCACTCCAATATGAGATAAAGCTGCTCCAGTTTTAACCAGAGATGTCTTTGCGGTTTTTATTAATATCTCGAAGTTGATTATAAATGAGAAAATTGAAGCAAAGAATAATAACAACAAATCAAATCTATCAACTTTCAAAAAATATACAATTGTAGTAATAATAATTGAAATAACTATTGGTAAAATTGCCCTTTTAACAACTTTTTGCATATCGGAACCACGCCAAGCAAAATAATATGCAACACCATTAAGTAAAAGCATAACAATTGCAATTGGTAAATTCCATTTATCATAGAAACTTATATCAACAGATGCTTTGGTAGCTCCAAGAATTTCAGTAGTAATAGGCCAAGTAGTTCCAACGAAGATTATCACTGTAGAAACAAGCAAAGATAAAGCACCAAGTGATAAAATAAATTCACGCGAGGAACTAATTAATGGATTATTTGGAATTGTTTTATTGATCTCTTTAAATCTAATAAGTAAAAATATTAAACTATAGAAAAAGAATAATAACAAACCGCCGAGCAATACAGCATAAGTTAGCCCACCCGGTTCTCCAAATGAGTGAACCGACATATCACCCAACACTCCACTTCGTGTTAAAAATGTTGAGAATAGTACCAAAATGAATGATAGCAGCGAAAGGAAAAAGTTCGTTTTTACCAGACCTCCATTTTTTTTCTGTACTAATAAAGTATGTATCAATGCAACAGAAACTATCCAAGGTAAAAGAGATGCGTTTTCAACTGGATCCCAACCCCAAAAGCCTCCCCATCCTAATGTTTCATAAGACCAAAATCCACCTAAAATAATACCTGTACCAAGCATTCCCGAAGCAAAAAGTATCCAAGGAGTAGCAACTTTTATCCAATTTTGATAATCTTTTTTTATTAATGCTGATACAGCAAAAACAAATGAAACAGTCATTGCTGCAAAGCCCACAAAGAGTATTGGAGGGTGGATCATATTCCAAAAGTTCTCTAAGATAGGATTTAATCCTCTTCCGTCAACGGGCATAAAATCAGTAGTTAGCCCTTCGTTTGGAAATGATTCCCAAATGTAAGTAAATGGACTTTTCAAAACCATCATTAAGGTAAGGAATATCATCACCATATTGAAATGAGCCATCACCAAATTGTCATAGCCATATTCACGAGCATTTTTCTTAACAAAAAGCACAAAAACTGAAACTAACAATGCCCAAAGCAAGAATGAACCTTCTTGTCCTGAGAAAAATGAAGTAACAAGTAAATGCAATGGCAAACTATTATTGGAATATTGCCAAATATAAGTAAATTGGTAATTGTGATTTAATATATTCACCAGTAAGTATACAGAGGTAATTCCAAGTGTTATTGGCAATGTGTAATAGAAAATATTCGTAAATCTGCGGATTCTTCCATCTTTGAAGTGAGAAATAAAAAATAGAATAGTAAAAAGTATGGATAAGACAACACTTATCCAAACAGCAACCTGACCAAACATAATTATATCCCCTGCTTTTTAACGTCTTCAAATTTACTTTCGTACTTTGAGGGACATTTTGTTAATATTTCATTTGCTACGAATTTGTTATTTTCAAATTTTCCTTTCACAACTACCATTGGTGCAATGTCGAAGTTGTTTGGTTTTGGACCATTATATTCTATTGGTGCAGATTGATTCTTTTCGTCAACAAGTAGAAATGTGAGTTTATTATTCTTCTCATCGTAATCTACAGGCATATCTTTCGATGCTTTACCAATAATTTGAACTACTTTTTCATTTTTCTTAGCAGTTGCAAAATCACTATATTCTATTTTACCAGAATCAAAGGAAAAAATTGCAAGAATTGTAAAAGCAACGACGATGCCTCCAATTATGATATATTTTTTGTTCATATTAACTATCCTTTTTTGTTAAGTCATAAGTATGGAGTTTCTCTAATTTTGATATTTTCTTGTCAATCATAAACATATAAACAAAGAAAACAATCCAAACAATTAGAGAAATTAATAAAACTATATATAAAGTATGATTTCCTAAAAAATCCATTTAAAACCTCTATTTAATTAATTCAGAACGAATTTTTAAATTTAAAATCCAGAAAAATAATAATGAAAAGCAGAACATCGAAAATCCAAAAGTCATTAACAAATTTGGATTTAGCATTTCGGCTCCACCACCTAAAACAGGACCCGCAGTATTTTCGCCAGAAGCACCTGGATGCAAGCCACTTGATATTCTTGGTAAAATAAAAACTAAAAAAGGAACAGCGGCAAATGCAATTATCAGATAAACTGCAGATAATTTAGCCTTTGTTTGTGGATTATCGATTGATGAACGTAAAGCAAAATATGCAAAATAAATCAGCAATAATATAAATATTGATGTTTCGCGTGGGTCCCAATTCCAGTAGCTTCCCCAGTTGAATTTTGCCCAAATCATTCCAGTAACTGTAGCTAAAATTGTAAACATTACTCCAACATTTGCGGAAGCATTGGCGATTATATCGTGTTCATATTTCCCGTTGCGTAAATACATTATTGAGTATATCATTGAAAGTAAATAAGCCAGAACCGAAACCCATGCAATTGGCACGTGAATAACCATTATCTTGATTCTTTCCTTCAATTCCAATATTAACGGATAGGAAATTGGAATGATATTGTATTTATTTACACTAACTATATTAAAAACTTTTAATTCTTGATTATACTGAACGTCAATTAATTTTGTATTTTCAATATTAATTTTTTGAGTATTCAGAATTGGATAATTTAAGTTTGCTAAGTAAAACGTATCCTTTTGCGATGAAAATGAAATTGGTTTATATTCTAATGTTATTTTCTCTTGAATATCTTGGTTTGCTAAATAAGCAGCATAAGAGGTATCACTAACTAAAGTTGGGGTTAATATTAAAAATAAATTAATAAAAAATAATAATAAAATTGATATTTTCCACCAATTAGGTTTGGGTCTGGATAGTTGAGGTAAAAAACCAACAACTACACCTAAAATCACGCTTGATGCTATTACTAAGCCTTGCATAAGATATTATTTTTACAAAATTATGAAAAAAAATTTAATTAGAAATAAATTTGAAGCGAGTTACATTAGATTTGGATTTTTCACTTTTCGGAAAGTATTCAATCGAATTAGCAAAAAGTTTCATAAATGGTATTCCCAGACCACCTTTATGTGGTCTTTTAATATGATCTTCAATTGCATTTGTTTGATAGTCTAAAACATTAAATGAATCTCCGTCATCAAAAACTTCTATTTTCAATAGATAACCATCTGAATCAGCTATCATTTTGATACTTTTTGACGAATCTTCTTTATATGAATAACGGATAATATTGGTAATATATTCATCAACGACTAACAAAACCTTGATAATATTGTCTTTATCAAAGTTTATCTCGTTTAGAAATTGGGTTAATTGCTCTCTAATTTTAAGCAAATTAGAAGTATCGGCACAAACCTCAGTCTCAAAATGCAATATTGATGAATTATTGTTCATTATATAAGTTCATTGATTGTTGGATATATCTTAAATAAATATGTAAAACCTAATAATTCGAAAAGTTTGTGAATTTTTTCATTCAAATTTACCAATACAATATCTCCCTCGTTTTCTCTTATTTCCTCGATAAATTCCATAAATACTCCAAATCCAGCACTACTAATATAATCCAAATGTTCAAAATCAATTACAATTTTATTTTCACCATTCTTAATAGTATCAGAAATAGTGCTTTCTAAGATTGGAGATGTATGAGCATCAAGATAGCCTTGTATTTTAATTACTACCCATCCCTGAAAATGTTCAATTGTTAGACTGAATTTTTCTATGTTTTTTGTGTTTTCCATTATTACTCCGTTTTTTTGAACATTAAAGACATTATTGTCAAATCATCTACAAGTTGCCTATTTTGCTTGAATTTATTAGATTCTTCAATTATAATATTTAATACGTTTTTGGCATCATCGATGTTGCTATTTTGTAAAAGGTTTCCAATTCGGAATAATCCAAATTCATCATTTTCTGCATTTCTCATTTCACTTAATCCATCAGTGAAGGCAAAACAAAAGTCATCGCTTTGAAGTTTTAATTTCTTCACTTCTAAATTTTCTTCAAATACCTTGCCAGCTACCAGCCCCAAAGCCATTCCTTTCGAACTTATTTGTTGAATAATTCCATTCTGCTTAACTAACAAAGGAGTGTGACCCGCTCTAATATAGCAAATTTCACCCTCATCATCATTAATTGCAATCGCTGCTAAAGTAATAAAAATTTGTTTTTCTGTATTTTTTACTAAAATATCATTTAGCTGGAGAACTAATTCCTTTATATCATCTACATATTTTACAATTGAAATAATAATACCTTTCAATTCTGCCATATACAAAGCCGCCGAGACCCCTTTTCCCGAAACGTCTGCTATCAAAATCACCGGTTTCTTGTTCCTTAAATAAACAAAATCAAAATAATCTCCACCTAACTCATTTGCTGGAATAGATTTTCCTGCTATTGAATAATTCTTCAACTCGGGCAAATTCTCAGGCAAAATTTTCCTCTGAATACTCTGAGCTAAATTTAATTCAAATTGGTATCTTTGCTTTTCTATTGCCTCTTGCATCAATTTATTATTCTGAATTGCTACTGCGAAATTTGTAACAAAAGTGTTGATTATTTGCACTTCACCAATAGAAAATGCATATTCCTTATTTCTGCCAATTATTATTGTTGATGTTTTCTGGTTTCCTTGAAAAATTGGGATTAATATTATTGATTTTCTATAATTATTGTATTTAAGATTCAATCCTAATTCATATAATCCAGCTATAACAATAGTATTTGAAGCATTGTTAAGGGTTGATTGATAGTTTGGACTATTTGTTAAAAAATTATAAAATTTTTCTTCCACACCATTCATTGTAATAATAGAAGATTTTCCTTCAACTAAATAACTTTCACTCCAAGAAAAATCTATTTGTATTACTTCGCTCAAAGATGAAATAAATTTTTTTAATAATTCAGTATTGTCTAAAATATCAGATTTCAATATATATTTATTAAATCTATCAAGAGCTGAAATTGTTGAAGCGCCTTGATCCAATTCTGCTTTATTGCTTGTTCTATTCTGAAATATCAGATTTATCTGGAAACCAACAATTACAACTATTACATAAATTACAAAATCTTTGATGTTCGGAAAAATTAAATCTGTTGATGCTCTTAAGTTGCCCGAAGTGCTTGCCAAAATAATCGAAGCCATAATTATTGTTAAACTTAACAAATAATTAAATTGTCTCTTCTGAGATTTATTTAAATACCTTAGCCAATTATTATCTGACGCAAGTTGGTAACTAACAATAAATGTATAAATATACAAGAAAAACTGTAATGTATCGAGAATATTTACTATTATCCCTATATCGTAATAATAATTCAGTGTTTTAACAACAAAAATATTGCTCAAGACAAAAATTATTGCCCACTTGGAAAATTGTAGATATTTTAATGTTCTTGAATTTTTAAGAACAGTAACCCATCGTAAAAAATATCTTGCAGTTAAAAAGCTAAGAACAACAAAATACCAACCAAATAATTGAACTATTAAATTATAAGGAATTTCTTGATCATTTAGCAATTTTCGAGTGTTTGGAATAAGCAAAAGTAATCCCACTCCAACTGCAAATATAATTGCGAGATTTTTAATATCATTAATAAATTTATCAACAAATAAATTATCAAACTTCTCTACTTTGGGCTTTACAGCTAATGAGAAGTAAGAAATAATTAATATTGTAATTATTATTGTTGTTGTTAATTTCCAGATGATATTTTTATCAAAAGCAAATGCTCCAAAAAAATAATAAAACCCAAAATCACCTATTAACTTGATGATTAAGGCAATTATTATTGCAAAAAGCAATTTTTTTCTGTCCTGAATTAGAGAAAATATATCTTGTTTACTTATCATAAAGCAAAATTACGAAAGAATGAATAAACTCTTTAATTAGCAAAAATAATTTATTTATCAAAAAAAATTAATTAATTTTGAAAAAAATAAAAAATGAAATATATCTTAAAACCGAATGAAGTAAGAATTGCAGATTCTACTGCTATTATTGAATATAAAATCCCATCTGAAATATTGATGGAAAATGCCGCTCGCTCGGTTGCCGAAAAGATTAAAACTATTATTGATGATAAGAAAAGTAATGATAAAAGAATATTGATTTTATGTGGAAGTGGCAATAATGGTGGAGATGGATTTGCTGTTGCTCGCCAACTCTGCGATGAATTCGACATTACAGTAATGTGGATAGGTTCAGTTGATAAGATGACTCCCGAAACATTCCAGAACTATTTAGTATTGCAAAATCTTTTGATCAAAACTCATAAGCTCGAAACTGAGTACGAGATTAATTCCCTTGACTTTGATTATCCAATAATTATTGATGCTTTAATTGGAGTCGGTGGTTCGGAAATACTTCGTGGTTTAGTTGTGAATATAATGGAAAAATTGAATTCTATCCAAACAGCTAAAATAGCTGTTGATGTGCCAACAGGATTGAACGCCGAAAATGGAATTGCTCATTCACTATGCTTTAAAGCAGATTATACAATTACTATGTTCGCTATCAAAACTGGAATGTTGCTCAATCAAGGTCCAGAAATGTGTGGTGAAATATCTGTAGGTTACTTGGGAGCTCCAAATAAAATTGCAAATTCTCTAAGTAAAGTTCATATTTTAGAAGATCAAGACATTAATACACTTTTGCCAATTAGGAAAAGAGTCAGCAGTAAATTTGACAATGGTAAATTGTTAGTAATTGCTGGTTCGAGTAGTATGCCCGGTGCTGCTGCACTTGTTTCAAATGCTGCTATCAAGTCTGGTGCTGGTTTGGTTTATCTAATGACACCTCGTGTTCATTCTCATCTCTTTCCAGAAGTAATTCCAATTGAACTTGCAAAAGATGGAGAACATATCAACACAAGCGAAATTGATAGAATTATTGAGTTTGCTCAAAATATGGATGCTATCGCTATCGGTCCTGGATTGGGAAAGAATTTATTCACAAGTCTAATTGTGGAGAGGATAATCAAAGATATTCCTAACCGAGTGTCAATTGTTTTTGATGCAGATGCAATTACTCCTGAATTATTAAACTTTCCTCTTAGAGAAAATATTGTTCTTACTCCACATATTGGAGAGTTTTCTAAGTTATCTTCCATTCCACGGAGTATAGTTGCCGAGCAACACTACCTGTTGGCTAAGGAATGGGCTGAAAAACTAAATTGTACTATCTTATTGAAACACATTCCTACTGTAATTTCCAATGGTGATTTATCGTATTGGAATATTTATGGCAATCCGATAATGGCAACTGCTGGCAGTGGAGATGTCCTTACTGGAATTATCGCCGCATTTCTTGCACAAGGACTTGACGGCATTACATCGGCAAGTCTCGGTGCTTTTATTCACAGTAAATCTGGCGATTATTTCCTTGAGAATATCTCGCATTTCGGGTTTTCTGCGTCTAATTTGATTGATTATTTACCTAATGCAATTCCACAGCAATGATATCTCCTTCTCCACATATCAAAGTCCTTTATATATTGCAATGGTTTCTTTATTCAGCTATTATATTTATTTTATCGCATCAGCCTCACAATGAATATATCCCAATTAGCATTTGGGATTACGATAAGTTGCTACATCTTGCTGGCTTTTTCCTTTATGGTATTTCCTCGTTCCTTGTGATTTGGACTGCGTTTCCTTCTAAATCATTCAAATTTCGTTATCTTTTTACTATTTCCCTTGCAACACTCTTTGCGTTCTCCGATGAACTTCATCAAAGTTTTATTCCAGGAAGATTGATGGACCCTTTTGACTTAATTGCCGATTGTAGTGGAATCATTTTCTCTTATTTCCTATTTAGATTTCTTTTAATTAATATATTTTTCCATAATTCTCAGACTATTTCCCACGATGCTTGATTCATTTGCCAAATATAAACCCTTGATTTTCATTGCTGATAATTCTGAAATAAGTGTTTCTAATCTCCGAACAATTCTTCTTGATAATTTTTTCCGTGTCGTAACTTTTTCCAACTTTCCTTTTTCGATGGATTCCCTTGAACGTTCTTTTCCCGATATTATAATTATTGATTATTCCACTGCTTTTTCGGAGGGATTAAGTATTTGCAAACAGATTAAAGCTCAACCCAAATTAAATAACATTCCCATTATCTTTGTAACATCGCATAATGACGAGGATTCCATTATCAATGCTTTGGATGCTGGAGCCATCGACTTTATTTCCAAACCTTTTAGTTCAAGAGTCCTTATCGCCAAAATAAAATCACATCTCGTTTTGAAGTTTTCCAATCAACTCATTCAATTAAAAGTGAAAGATATTAAGGAAATAAACCAACGCCTCGAAAAGTCAAAGGAAGATACAGAACGTTTCTATCGTATTCTTAAAAATGAAATTGATTCTGCTTCGGAATACGTTCATTCTCTCTTGCCATCAAAGGTTTCCAACGATAAACGACTTGATTTTGATTGGTATTTCGAGCCTTCTCATAATCTGGGAGGGGATTCCTTTGGATATCACTGGGTTGATGAAGATAATTTCGCTATTTATCTCTTAGATGTCTCGGGACACGGCGTGGCGTCAGCCCTCGAATCTGTTAGTGTTCTTAATATGCTTCGGTTTGGTACTCTTCCCAACGTGGATTTCACTGAACCCGCTCAGGTTCTCACGGAACTTAATCGCGCTTTCCCTCTTCAGTATCATAATTTCCTTTTCTTTACGATATTTTATGCTGTTTATAATTTCCGTACAAAGACTCTCAAGTATTCTGGAGCAGGTCATCCTCCATCTTTCATATTTTCCAAAGATAATTCAAGGTTTCTTGAGTCGCAAAACATTCTTATCGGGGCAAAAGACAATGCTAAATATATTTCTTCCTCGATTCTCCTGCCCGATTCCTTTAAACTTTTCGTTTATTCCGATGGTTTAATTGATCCGCACACTTATAATCCTTTCAGTTGGGATGAATCCAAACTGTTTTCCCTTGTTCAGTCTCATTTATCCGCTCCCAACTTGCTATTTTCCCTTATCGATTCTTTAAAAACAATTCGTATTACTGATTCTTTCAATGATGATATTGCAATTCTAAATATAGATTTTTATGGTTCCACATTTTAAACTTCTCCACCAAGACATTAATTCTAATGCTCGGTTGGGAGAACTATATACTCCCCACGGTATAATTCCTACTCCAATATTTATGCCTGTCGGTACACAGGGAACTGTTAAAGCTGTACAGCAAACAGACCTCGTTGCACTCAACGCTAAGATTATTCTCGGAAACACATACCATTTATACTTACGTCCAGGGCTCGATGTCCTCAACACATTTCGTGGTTTACACAACTTTATGAATTGGCAAGGACCCATTCTTACTGATTCAGGTGGTTTTCAGGTTTTTTCCTTGTCTCCGCTTCGGAAATTATCCAACGAAGGTGTCGAATTCCGATCCCACATTGACGGTTCGCGGCATTTATTTACTCCTGAAAAGGTTGTAGATATTCAACGAACTATCGGAAGTGATATTCTAATGGTTTTAGATGAATGTGCCCCCTATCCTGCAGATAGATCCTACATTAAGAAGTCCGCTGCTTTGTCTTTAGATTGGGCACAACGATCCAGAAAGTATTTTAACTCCACCGAGTCTCATTACGGACTCAACCAACTTCAATTTGCAATAGGACAAGGTGGCGTTTTCTTGGATTTGCGTGCTGAATACCTCAACGCAGTCATCGAGCAAGGATTTGATGGTTATGCTATCGGGGGTTTATCGGTTGGTGAACCCAAAGAACTTATGATGGAAGTGGTTTCGCATAGCGTTGAATTGCTTCCAAAGGATAAGCCACGATATTTGATGGGCGTTGGGATGCCCGATGATATTTTACACGCCATCGAAATGGGCGTTGATATGTTCGATTGTGTTATTCCTACCAGAAATGCTCGGAATGCACAAATCTTTACTACAAGAGGAAAGATAAATGTTCGTAATCAAAAATATAAATTCTCTGATGAATTAATAGATGAGAATCTTGGGCTCTTTCCAAGTAATTATTATTCACTCGGTTATTTAAGGCACTTGTTTATGGCTAATGAACTATTGGCTTTATCTATTGCCTCCTTGCAGAATATTTCTTTTTACTTGTGGTTAGTTAATATTGCAAGGGAAAAGATTGCCGTTAATGAATTTACAAAGTGGAAACAAGAGTTTCTTGATTATTGGCACAACAACACAAAGTAAATTCCCACTCTCGTAGGGGTCAGGGGGAGAGGTTCTGATAATAATTTTAATAATTTCACATTAAAAACATTACAAACTTTATAAACTTTACAAACTTTACATTGTTTTATATTTAAATTGATTGTATTTAATGATATATTGATATAATTAAAGTATTTATTGATTATAATCAATTATAGATAATATTGAATCATATTAATATTTATTTAAACTAATTAATAATTATTTATATCAATGGTATATGACAATAATTTTAACAGAGATTCTCATAGTACAAGAACCGAAAGATTGAGAATTATTCAGTATAATTTTGCTTCTATTCAACCAATTTTGGCTGCACCATCGCATATCGAGGCTTGGGCAACTGATTGTTATGATATTTATGTTCAGCTTAGGACTGAAGCAGGAGTGGAAAGTGCTGTGAAAACAGGAAAAACGATGTTGGCAACATCAAAAAGCAAACTTATGGAGAAGGAATATCAGTTTACAAGGGTTTTGGGGAAGTCAATGTATGCGGACAATTCGCCGATATTGAAGGAGCAGGACAAGCAGGAATCGGAATCGCGCAAGGATGTTGAAAATTTGTTGTTTTTGTGTGCAAAACTTGTGGAAAAGTAAAAGTTATCAAAACTGCAGTACAATTTTTGGAATTTGAGATAATTTGCATTTATATTTTTATGAATAACAGATTTAATATAAACTATGAGTGATTTTGAATTCAAAACAATGCCCCATTCCGAAGATGCCGAAAGAGCTCTGCTTGGGGCAATGTTAATATCCAATAAAAACATTTCAAAAGCAATCGAAATGTTAGATAAAGATGCTTTTTACAATCAATCAAACAAGCAAATTTATCAAGCAATAATGAGCTTATATGAAAAAAATCAAGCAGCCGACCCATTAACAGTGTCAGAATTCTTATCGTCTCGGAATCAATTAGAGGATATTGGTGGTTCGCGATATTTAGTTGAATTAACCAATTATGTTGCAAATTCATCAAATTTTGATGATTATGCTAAAATTGTAACTGAAAAATATATTAAAAGAAGTCTAATCGAAACCTCTGAAAGTATTATAGAATCAGCACGCAGCGAAACTTCTGATGCATTGGAACAAATAGACAATGCCGAAGCTAAAATCTTTACTATAGCTGAAAAAAGGTTAAAAAAATCATACATGAGCTTGAAAGCACTTTCCCGAGAAACATATACAATAATCAAAAATATTCGAAAAGGTGACTTGAATAGTCAAGAAAATGTTCTTACACAATTTTATGATTTAGATCATTTGCTTGGTGGATTGCATAAATCGGATTTGATAATATTGGCAGCTCGTCCATCGATGGGTAAAACAGCATTAGCGATGTCTATTGCAAGAAATATTGCTCTTCACTCAAGAATGCCTGTAGCATTTTTCTCACTCGAAATGAGTGCTCATCAATTAGTAACTCGCTTAATAAGTTCAGAAGCAAAGATTGACCAACATAGAATCACTAAAGGAATTATTTCGAATGAAGAAGATAGCAGAATAGTTGATAGTTTGGGCGTGATAGCAGAATTACCAATTTACATAGATGATAGTGCTGCATTAACAATAATGGAAATTAGAGCTAAAGCCAGAAGAATGAAGACTGAAAATGGAATTCGTGCAATTTTCATTGATTACTTGCAATTAGTAAGCTCCCACAAAGCCGAATCACGCGAACGAGAAATCTCGATGATTTCGCGTTCGTTAAAGCAATTAGCAAAAGAATTGGATATACCTGTAATTGCATTATCGCAGCTTAATCGTGATGTAGAGAAACGACCAGATAAAAGACCAATGTTATCCGACTTGCGTGAATCTGGATCTATTGAGCAAGATGCGGATGTTGTGATGTTCGTACACCGACCCGAATATTTTGGTATTCAGTTTTTCGATAAAGAGAAAAAGTATTCTACACTAAATATGGCAGAAGTAATTGTAGGCAAACAAAGAAATGGTCCTACGGGGACAGCAAGGTTAGCATTCATTAAGAGTTATGCCAGATTCGAAAATGCAGCTATTGGTATGAATGAACCACAAGAAACTGATAATATTGATGAAAGAATTGAAAATAATGAAGAAATGAATTATTCTGGATATGATAATAATTTTCAAGAATATGATGATGAAAGCGTCTTTTAATCTTTAAAACCAATTAATTGAAAAATTTGTTTTAATTTTGTTTTTATCTAAAAATAAATTTCATCATTTTATGAGTAAATCACCATCAAAAAACCAATCAAAAACATTAGTTGTAGTAGAATCACCAGCAAAAGCAAAAACAATAAATAAATATTTGGGCAATAATTATATAGTCAAATCATCTATTGGGCATATTAAGGACCTGCCGGGCTATAGCCTTGGCATTGATTTAGCCAATAATTTTGAGCCAAAATATGAAGTTATCAAAGGAAAAGCAAAAGTAATTAAAGAATTAAAGGATATTGCCAAAGAGAGTGGTGATATATTAATCGCGACTGACCCCGACCGTGAAGGCGAAGCAATTGCATTCCACTTAGCTGATGAAATTACTCCAGTTAATAATAATATCAAGCGTGTTATTTTTAACGAAATCACCAAAAGTGGAATTAACAAAGGTATTACAAGTGCAAGAGATATTGATCATAATTTATTTATGAGCCAACAAGCCCGTAGAGTTTTGGATAGAATTATTGGTTTCCAAGTTTCACCTTTTTTATCAAATAAAATGATTGGCAAAACAAGTGAAGCATTGAGTGCTGGACGCGTTCAGTCAGTAGCACTTAGGTTAATTTCCGAGAGGGAACGTGAGATTTTAGGTTTTGATTCTATCGAATATTGGAATATTTTTGCAGATTTTAAATGTCCGAGTATAAGTAAATTACCTACACAATTAGTTGCGTTCGAAAACAAGTTAATTCAAAAACCAAGTGGCTCTGCCAAAGGAAATACCCCCGAAGAAACTGACAAAATAAAGAATCAAATATCAAAATTACATTTTATTAAAAACAAAGAACAAGCCGATAATTTACTCGCTCAAATTAAGCAAATTCAAGATTACGAAATAACAAAGAAACAAACAAAAGATGTTGTTCGCCGACCAAATGCGCCTTTTACAACAAGTACATTACAACAAGAAGCAGCCAAACAATTAGGATTTACAAACAAAAAAACAATGCAAATTGCCCAAAAGTTATACGAAGGTGTGAATATTGGTGATGATGAACTTGCTGGTTTGATTACATATATGAGAACCGACTCAGTTAGAGTAAGCGATGATGCAATAAACAGCGTCCGCGAATATGTTTCGAGCAATTATGGTGAAAAATATTTGCCAAATACTCCAAATACTTATGAATCAAAATCTAAGAATATGCAAGATGCTCACGAAGCAATAAGACCAACAAATGTGCAATATGACTTAAAAGAGTTGAAGAAGTCGCTTACAAAAGACGAAATGGCTTTGTATCAACTAATCTACTTTAGGTTTGTTGCATCCCAAATGAGTAATGCAGTTTTGGAGCAAACCGTTGTAGAAATTTCCTCGAATGGATTTATCTTTAGAGCAACTGGATCGGTTATTAAGTTTGATGGATTTATGAAAATATATTCTGAAGCAGAAGATGAGAAGGACGAAAATGCAGTAAATGATGATGAAGACAAAGATATTATTCTACCAAAAGGAATTGAAGTTGGCAAAAAACTTGCATTGACTTCTGCAACCTCTAAACAAGCAGGTACTAAACCTCCCTCACGATTTACACAAGCAAGTTTAATTAAGATTTTAGATGAATTAGGGATTGGTCGTCCAAGCACTTATGCAACAATTGTTTCTACTTTATCAGATAGAAAATATGTGGAATTGGATAAAAAATCATTCCGACCTACTCAACTTGGATTTGATGTTAATGATATTTTAGTTGCAAGTTTTGATTCAATTTTCAATGTTAATTTCACATCCAAAATGGAAGAGGACTTAGATGAAATTGCAGATGGCGATAAAACTTACTTACAAACAGTGAATGAATTTTACGGACCATTTTCACAAACATTAAATAATGCTCAATCAGATCCATCAACAAATACTGAAACAATATGCCCAGAATGTGGCGGAACACTAACAATCAAGGTTAGTAGAAGAGGAAGATTTTTAGGCTGTTCGAATTATCCAACTTGCAAATTTACAAAGCCTTTACCCAAAAACAACGAAGAGAAAAAGCAACCTGAGATTTATCCGGGAGTTGTTTGTCCTAACTGCGGAAAACCAATGTACTTAAGAGAAGGAAGATATGGTAAATTCCTTGGCTGTGTTGATTATCCAAATTGCAAGGGAATTTTGCCGCTTACTTCAAACGTAAAGTGTCCAAAATGTAATGAAGGTCATTTAGTTGAAAGATATTCACCCAAAACAAAAAAGAAGTTTTGGTCTTGTTCAGATTACCCAAAATGCAATTACTTGACTAATTATGAACCAATTAGCCATGCTTGTCCGAATTGTAATAATCCTTACTTGGAGTATCATTTCAGAAAGAATGCTGAAGGTGAATGGGATAAATTTATCAAATGTCCAGAATGTAAGACTGAATTTGATAACCAAGTTTTAGAGAATAAACAATAATTTGATATTATTTAAAGTTGAATTTTTTCTGTGCTTCCACTAAATCTTGAGCAGTATCGATTGATAATAGCTCTTGATTAGTTTGGAAGCACAAATACTTACTGCCATTTTGTAATAAACGTAGTTGCTCTAATTTTTCCAATTTTTCGAGAGAGGATTGAGGCAATTCTGCAAATATCTTTAATGCTTCTGGTTTGTAAGCATAAATTCCAATATGCTTGTAATAAATATTCAACTTAGAAATTTCGGCATTCTCAAATTCATCTTTATCACGAATGGAGGGAATCGGTGAACGTGAAAAATACATTGCATAATTATTTGAATCACAAACTACTTTTACTACATTTGGATCACTAATTTCTGTTATTACTAAGTTAGGCGTAATTATTGTTCCAACATCAAACATATTCATATAAAGATAGTTAAGAAAATCACTTAATAAATTTTCGCTAATAAAAGGTTCATCAGCTTGAACATTTAGTATTAAATCGTAGCTTTCATTTATCAATTGGTAAGCATACCAAATTCTATCTGTACCACTCTGGAAATAATCTGGTGTAAGAATTGCGTTGAAACCTAATTCATAGCAAATATCCATAATCTCTTCGCTATCTGTTGCGATTAATGTTTTTGCAATATTTTTGACTTTTGAAACATTTTCGTAAACATATTGAAAAATATACTTATTACCAAGTTTTGCTAATAATTTACGAGGCAGACGAGTTGAATTCAATCTTGCAGGAATAATTGCTATAGTTTTCATCTAAATCCGTATTTTTTTTAAGAAATCAGTTATTCCAATACTTTTGGGACTTTAAAGAAAACTTCATTCTTTTGGGGAGCATTTTTCAATGTTTCTTCTTTTGAAATAGAGGGTTTAGTTATATCTTCTCTGAAATTATTTTGTTCTTCACTTGGGCGTGTAAGTGGTTCTAAATCAGCAATATCTAATTTGTCGATTGATGAAATATAACCTAAAATCTTGTTGAATTGTTCAGTAAATTGCTCCAATTCCGAGTCATTAAAGTTCAAGTGAGCAAGTGATGCGATTTTCTGAATTTGGTCTTTATCCATAGTGCTTTTTTATTATTATACAAAATTACAAATAAGCATAGAAACATTAAAATATTAAAAATTTATTTTTTAATATATTTAGGTGGAGTCCAACCTTCACGCTTCCATTTCTTTAATTCAATTACCACTTTGCCAACATAAACATTCATATAGGCGACTATTGGAATACGAGCTTCATCGTCAGAAAACCAACCCTTAAATTTTCCTGTTAGCCCATAGATACCTTCCCATTCTGCTTTGCCGTCAAGATATTTAGTTCTTACTGGATACGGGATTGCATCAATTTCTGTTGGTTCAATTTTATCTGTAAAATTTATTTTTGTTTTATAAACATCATCAATAAAAGTAGGTACAGTGATATTTTTATTTAAATTAGCGTACTGACGAGCATAGAAAAATAATGAACAACCATCATTAACCTTCTGAGTATTGTCGAACACATCATTGGTAATCATACTATCATTCAGCCAGTGTTTATTGTAAATTTTATTTTTTTCATAATCAAAAAATATCTTATTATGGTCCCAACCCTCTGAAGTTTTCACATCACCAACAAATTTGTATGAATAAGCCAAATTTTCGCTCATCCAAGTAGTAAATCGTGTATATAGTGAAATAAACGGAATACCTTTGGCTGATTGCATCAAGGACGAGGCTTTGTATAAAAGTTGGTTATTTACTTTTTCGGGTTCTAAGGTTTTCACAGTTATTGTGCCCAATTTAATACCTAAGTACGAAACATCATATTCAAGATATTCATTTGCTTGAAAAATCGAATTAGCAAAAAGACTAATAGTTGAAATAATGCCTATTAAGATTGCAGTAACAATAATCAGTTTAATTTTCATAATTTTGAGTTTTTTTTAAATTAATAAGACTTATAAAATGATTAAAAATTTTAACTGAGTATTTTTAAAAATTTTAACATTATTCAAAAGTTCTTTACGATTATTATTCGTCTATTGTTTCTTAATTGGATTAAATATGAACATACTTGTAATTGGTAGCGGTGCGAGAGAACATTCGTTAATTAATAAATTGCATTCAGATACAAATTTAATTTGGGCATACCCAGGTAATCCAGGTATTTTTCAACTTGCCCTAAAAACAAACTTGCTTTCAATGAACTTTGATGAAATCTTCGGTTTTTGCAATGAAAATATTATTGATTTAGTTGTAATTGGTCCCGAACAACCACTTGCCGAGGGAATTGTAGACTATTTAGAACAAAAAAATATCGCAGTATTTGGTCCAAGCAAATTAGCAGCTGAAATTGAATCATCAAAAGTATTTTCCAAAGATTTAATGCAAAAGTATGGAATCCCAACCGCACGATTTCAATCATTTTCCAGAACTGACTCTAATGAAGAAATAACTAAATTTGCAAATTCCTTGGGTTTTCCAATTGTTGTTAAAGCCGATGGTCTTGCTGCAGGAAAAGGTGTAGCAATTTGTAATGATTTAGAAGAATTTGAAGATACGATCAAAGAGTATTTTTCTGGCAAATTTAACGAAGCAAGCCAAAGGATTGTAATTGAAGAATTTATGGAAGGCGAGGAGGCAAGTATTTTTGCAATAACAGATGGCAACGATTACGTACTTTTACCTTCAGCTCAAGACCATAAACGGATTGGTGAAGGCGATACTGGACTGAATACTGGAGGAATGGGTGCTTTTTCACCTGCTCCAATTGTTACTGATGAAATTCTTGAGAAAGTAGAATCAACAATTATAAAACCTATACTTTTAGCAATGAAATCAGAAAATCGTATATTCAAAGGATGCTTGTATGTAGGTTTAATGATTGATAAAAATAGCAATTCAAAGGTAGTTGAATTTAATGCAAGGTTTGGCGACCCCGAAACAGAAGCTGTACTTGAATTAGTCGAAGGTGATTTTGCAGCATTGCTTTATTCTTCGGCTATTGGTAAAATTGATAAAACGGCAATTCAGATTGTTGAAAATAAGTTCGCAAGTTGTGTTATTTTGGCTTCGGAGGGCTATCCTGAATCATTCAAGAAGGGTTTTGTTATCAATGGTCTAAATACTCAAATAGATGATAGTGTTAAGATTTTCCATTCGGGAACTTCAGAGAAAGATAACCAAATTGTTACAAATGGAGGAAGAGTTTTAGCCATTGTAAGTTCGGATAATTCGTTAAAACAAAGCTTGGAAAATGTTTACAAAATGATTTCAAATATCAACTTTGAGAATAAATATTTTCGAAATGATATTGGTCATAGAGCTTTAAATAATAATAATTAAATTATGATAGAAAAAGAAGTAGTAGTTGAAAATAGATCTGGCATTCACACTCGCCCCGCTTCTTTGATTGTGAAGACAGCGGCAAAATATAAATCTGAAATTTATATTATAAATCAAGGGTTTAGCATAAATGCTAAAAGTATTATAGGGGTAATGACTCTTGGTGCTGGTCAGGGCACAAAATTGATTTTATCGGTAGATGGTAAAGACGAAAATGAAGCAATTGAAGAACTTTTTAATTTAATTTCAAGTGGTTTTGGAGAATTATGATTGACAAAAACTCAACAACTGTAGAAACAATGAAAGTATTATCAGGCACTTCTGTATTAAGCGGAATTGAAATGGGAAAAGTTTGTGTACTTAATCATTTTCAAGAAATAAATGACCAGTATTCAAATGAATTTACAGGTATCGACAAAGAAAAACTCCGATTGAAAGGTGCATATAATGCTGTTAAAAATGAGTATAAAAGTGCACTTAAAGTAATTTTTAAAGATGAAAAAGAAACAATAAGCATATTAAAATCCGAGTTGATGATTCTAGAAGATGACTATTTTCTAAATCAAATTCATAAAAATATTGAAAATGAAATTAATGCTGAAAACTCTGTTATTAATGAATTTTTAAAAAGCGAATCAATTCTTAGGCAAGCTGCAGACCCAATAATTCGTGAAAAATACTTCGAATTCGAAAATATTAAGAAAAAAATTCTGTTTCATTTACAAAATATTAATATTAAAAATAAAATTGAAAAGAACTCAATAATAGTGGCACATTCAATAACACCTATTGAGTTGGTTCAAATTAAGAAGAAAAATGTAAAAGCAATAATTACTGAAATTGGTGGAATTACGTCTCATTTTGTTATATTGGCTCGCTCTTACAAAATTCCTACCATAATTGGAGTAGCAAATGCTACAGAATTAGTAAAGAATAATGATATAGTTATTGTTGATGCAATTGATTCTGAAATAATTATCAATCCTAACGAGGAAGAAATAAATTTATATAAAAAGAAAATTGCCGAAATCAAGAAAAAACAAAAACTTTTGCTTAACCTAAACGATCAACCAACAAAAACCAAAGATAATCATATTGTGTCTTTGTGGTGTAATATCAATAATGATGAAGATATTGATGAATCAATAAAGTTGAATTCTGATGGGCTGGGCTTAGTACGAACTGAAACACTTGTGATGAAATATGGTAAATTGCCTTCTGTAGAAGAGCAATATAAGAATTACATTGATATTGCTGAAAAATCACATCCAAAACAAGTAATTTTCCGAGCCTTTGACCTTGGAAGCGATAAATATCTTGATGATATATTAACAAAAGAAGAAAATCCCGCTTTGGGCTTGCGTGGGATTAGATATTTGCTAAAAAACACAGAGTTGTTTGCTAATCAACTGAAAGCAATACTTATGGCTTCCAAACTGAAAAATGTCAAATTAATGCTCCCGATGATCTCCTCGATTTGTGAAGTCAGAAAAGCCAATGAATTAATAAATATTGTAAAAGCAGAATTAATTAGTAAAGGTGTTGAATTTGATGATAAATTGCCCATTGGTATAATGATTGAAACACCCGCGGCTGCTATTATTGCAAATGACTTTGCTCAAATTGTTGATTTTTTCAGCATTGGCACTAACGACTTAGTGCAGTATGTACTTGCAGCAGATAGGACAAATGAGCAACTTTCAGAATATTTTAATCAAGTACATATAAGTATTTTAAGAATTATCCAACAAGTAGCAAATGCTGGAATAAAGCACAAAATTCCAGTAGCAATTTGTGGTGAACTTGCTGGTTATAGCAATTTGACTGACATTTTTATTGGTCTGGGAATAAATGAATTAAGTGTAGCTCCATCTTCATATCTTGAAATTAAGGAAAAGGTTTTATCAATTAATTATGAAGAAGCCATTCAAAACGCAAATTCAATTATTAATAATGAAATTAATTGTGATTTTATTAAATATTAGGTTTTAAATGAAGAATTCAGAAGATAGGATAAATGAACTTAGAAGTTTGATAGAAAAATATGATTATGAATATTATATAAATCATAATTCAATTATCAACGATTTTGAGTATGATCAATTATATAAGGAATTAACTCGCTTGGAGCAAGAAAATCCCGATTTATTCACATCTGGCTCTCCTACTCAAAATGTTCCAAGTGATAAGCTGAATACATTCATAAAAGTAAAGCATAAACAAAGAATGCTTTCTTTGCCTAACACCTATACATTCCAAGAGATTATTGACTTTGACCGAAGAAACAGGGAGCAGCTGGGAGTGGACAGCATAGAATATTTTGTGGAATTAAAATTAGATGGTGTTTCGCTTAGTTGTGTTTATGAAAATGGCAAACTAGAATATGCCGTAACACGTGGAGATGGCGAAGTAGGCGATGAAGTTACAATGAATGCACTACAAATACAAAATATTCCTAATATGCTCAACAAAATTGATGGATATAATTTAAATGATATTGAAGTTCGAGGTGAGGTGCTTATTTTTAAGCATACATTTGCTGAAATAAATAATCGCCAAATTGCAAATAATCAGAAGACTTATGCAAATCCTAGAAATTTGGCTTCTGGTACTCTTAAACTTTTAGATCCTAAGGAAGTTTCTCAAAGAGGTTTGTATTTTGCGTCTTATTATTTATTTTCTGATAATAAGCAACTATCTTTATTATCACAAAATACTGAACTTTTAAAACAATTAGGCTTTGATATCATCAATTCAAACTTAACTACAAGTAATTTGAATGATTTAAAAGAATTTATTGAAGAATGGGACCAAAAAAGAGATGAACTCCCATTTTATATCGATGGATTAGTGATAAAAGTAAATTCTATAAATTATCAAAAAGAGTTAGGGACAGTAAGCCGCTTTCCTAAGTGGGCAATTGCTTATAAGTATTCTGCAGAACAAGTTGAAACAAAGTTACTTGATATTACCTATCAAGTTGGCAGAACAGGCGTTGTGTCGCCTGTAGCAGAGTTAGAACCCGTGCATTTAGCACAAACAATGGTAAAAAGAGCTACTCTACACAATGAGGACTACATAAAGGAAATAGATTTGCGTGTTGGAGATTATGTTTATGTTGAAAAGGGAGGCGAAATAATTCCAAAAGTTGTGGGTGTTAATTTTGAGAAAAGAGATATCAATTCAAAAATATTTGAATTTCCTAAGAAGTGTCCTTGCCACTTGCAAACAAATTTAGTGAAATTCGAAGATGAAGCAGGATATTATTGCATTGACCCTAATTGTCCTTGGCAAATCCGCAAAAAAATTGAACATTTTGCTTCACGTAATGCAATGAATATTGAATTTCTTGGAGAAAAAACTATTGATGAGTTAGTATCTCTTGGTTTTATGAATAAATTATCAGATATATATTTCTTGGGCAAATACAGAGAAGAAATAAGAAAATTAGATGGCTGGGGCGAAAAAAGTATCAATAATTTATTGGACGCAATTGAAAAATCCAAAGAAAAACCTTTTGAGAATGTGCTATTTGGTTTAGGCATTCGTTATGTTGGTGAATTTGTTGCTGACATTATAGCAAAAGAAATCCGCAATATTGATAAGTTAATACAAATGACCGAAGAGGAGTTAATATCCATTAATCAAATTGGAATTAAAATTGCAAAATCAATTAAAATATTCCTATCCCAAAGTGAAAATATTGAATTACTTGTCACACTACGACAAGTAGGTTTGAAATTTGAATCTGAAGGCATTAGCAAAGTTGTTGAGAATAGATTTGATAATCAAACTTTTTTATTCACTGGAGAATTGGAAAAATATACTCGTAACCAAGCTGAACAAATTGTAGTTAGTTTGGGTGGTAGAATTGTCTCCTCAGTCTCGAAGAAACTCAATTATCTTGTGGTAGGAGCTAATCCCGGTTCGAAACTCAAGAAAGCACAAGATTTGAAATGCACAATAATAAGTGAGAATGAATTTTTAGAATTAATTAAATAACATTAAAACTTTATACTTTATACTTTA
>DYPF01000002.1:0-4372 GCA_020720105.1 Chloroherpeton thalassium | reverse complement strand
ACTTAGAATTTATGTCCAATAATTTAAATAAAATCAAACGAAAATTAATTGAATTACAATCTCAAACAGACACAATTGAGTATTTTATTCCTGATTATTGGATTGAACAAAACTTTGCAAAAGGTGAACTGATTCCTGTTAATGCAGCTCAATTTTTCTACAATAAAATTATTGAAATTGAATTTTTAAGTAAATCTGTTAAGAAAAATAAAAGAGCTCGCATTTATAATTCATTCACAAGGCTCAATACGCATATAGAACAAAATAAATTACAAAATAAATTTTATCAACCACTTGCATTTTCGGATAATGGAACTTTTCTTAAAACAATAGCTTTGCTTCCTTATTTGGTGTCGTTGGGAATCACACATTTATATTTATTGCCAATTACCGAAATTGGAAGTAAAGGACAAAAAGGGAATCTGGGATCTCCGTACTCCATTAAAAATCATTATAATTTAGATCCCAATTTGAAGGACACACTCTTGAATTTTGAAGATGATACAGAATTTGCAGCATTGGTTGAAGCTGCACATTTATTAGGTATTAAAGTAATTGTTGAAATGGTGTTCCGAACAGCAAGCAAAGATAATACTTTAATTCCGATACATCCAGATTGGTTTTATTGGATTAAAGAAAGTGGAAGAGCTAATTTCACTTTACCCCAATTTTCCGAACTTGAACTCCAAGAAATTAAACAAAAAGTTGAAAATAAAGACTTTATTGATTTAATTCCTCCAAATATTGATTATATTTCGCAATTTTCAGAAACACCAATTAGAATTATTAAAGAAAATGGAGAATATATTGGTATAAATGCAAATGGTGAGAGATGTGTGATTCCCGGAGCATTTGCTGATTGGCCCCCCGATGACACTCAACCGACTTGGGACGATGTTACTTATTTGAATCTTCACTATCATCATAATTATAACTATATTGCTTATAATACAGTTAGAATGTACGAGCAAGAACTAATTAATGGAAAATATGATAATAAGGAATTGATTGAATATTTAACGGGAATTATCCCATATTTTATTGATAAATTTGATATTGATGGTATTATGTTAGATATGGGGCATTCGTTGCCTACCAAATTACTTGAAAATATTATTCATCAAGCCAAAAAGGAAAAAGCAGATTTTATATTTTACGAAGAAAATTTTGTTGTAACCGATAATTCTATAGAAAATGGCTTTGAAGCAGTTGCTGGATATTTGCCATTTGATTTACACAACTTACAGAGAACAAAAGACTTAGCAAATCATTTAATTAATAATAAATTGCAAATCAAATACTTTGGAACATCAGAAACACATAATACACCAAGAGCATTCCAAAGATTTAACAATGCAAATTA
Organism: Chloroherpeton thalassium; assembly: GCA_020720105.1. Lineage (GTDB taxonomy): Bacteria > Bacteroidota > Ignavibacteria > Kapaibacteriales > UBA2268 > GWF2-33-9. The sequence goes on along the minus strand of DYPF01000002.1, from coordinate 3,009 downwards.
TTCCAAAATGAGCTATTTGCTTTGTAATTTATTGCCAAATTCAATTCCATTTATTTTGAATGGATTTGAATTGCTCGAATCCACTCCTATCAATACTGGTTTAGACTTTACTGATGAATTGAAATCTGGTTATTCTCCCGATAATCTACCATTATTTTCCAAATCTCAATTAAATTGGAAAAATTCTGAAACAATAATAAGTTTTATCCAAGAGATTAATAAAATTATCGATAGTTATTCTCAAATATCATTCAACAAAGTAATTGAAAATGATGATTGCTTGATTATTGATATTGTAGTTGATGATATAGAATATTTCTTTATCTCTAACTATCAAGAGAATTTAGTTCAAATTTCTTTGGATATTTTGCAAATTGAGCAAGAAAAAATCCTTTATTCAATTGACTGTAGCCTTGAACAAAGGATTTTGATATTATATAATCAATTTAGCACTTGTATAATTGCTAAATAAAGTTAAATTTATTTTATTACATCAAATTTAGTATATTCTCTTAATGCTTCTGGAATTATTACACTACCATCTTCCTGCACATAATTTTCTAAAATTGCCGCATAAAGACGAGAAGTTGCAAGTCCTGAACCATTTAAAGTATGAACAAATTCAGGTTTTGAATTTGGAGTTCGTCTAAATCTAATATTTGCACGTCTTGCTTGGAAATCACCAAAATTGGAGCAACTTGATACTTCCAACCATTTTTCCTCACCTTCTGCCCATAATTCTAAATCATAAGTTTGAGCACTCGAGAAAGAAGTATCACCTGAACATAATAAAAGTACACGATACGGAATTTCTAATGCTTTCAAAATGTCTTCGGCTTCACCGGTAAGTATTTCCAATTGCTGATAGGAATTTTCGGGTAAAGAGAAATTTACCATTTCCACTTTATTAAACTGATGTACTCTTAAAAAGCCATGTACTTCTTTGCCATAGCTGCCCGACTCACGGCGGAAGCAAGGAGAAAAACCACAAATTTTCTTGGTTAAATCTTCAACTTTTAGCATATCATCGCGATGGTAATTTGTAAGTGGAACTTCTGCTGTTGGAATTAAATATAAATTATCTTCACCAACAAAATACATATCTTCTGCCATTTTAGGCAATTGACCTGTACCATACATACTGGCTGCATTCACTACAAAGGGCGACCAAATTTCTGTATAACTATGATGGTTGGTATGATAATCAATCATAAATCTTATTAATGCTCTCTCCAATGCAGCGCCTTTGCCTATGTAAAAGGAGAAGCCCGAACCCGTAACTTTTGCTCCTCGTTCAAAATCAATAATCCCAAGTTTTTTGGCTATTTCAATATGGTTAGCCTTGAGTTTCTGACCTTTCTTTTCACCCCAAGTACGAACAATTTTGTTATCGTCAGCTGATTTGCCAATTGGCACTGCTTCGCCTAACATATTTGGAATACGAGCTACAATATCAGTAATTTCAACTTCAACTTCTTTCAATTTGTCGTCAAGTTCTTTTATATTATCCGAAACACTTTTCATTTGGGAAATAATATCCTCTGCATTTTTGCCTTCTTTTTTGAGGTTTGCAATTTCTTTTGTGGCATTATTTCTTTCATTTTTCAAATTTTCAACTGTTTGAATAATGTTTCGACGGCTTTCTTCTAATTCCGAAAAGCGTCCTAAATCTGTTTTTTCGTTTTTATTTTGAATATTCTCTTTAACTAATTCAAAATTATCGCGTATGAATTTTAAATCTAACATATTTTTTATTTAATTTATTTTCTAATAATCAATTTGAGTTATTTTTTATGATAAAATTCTGTTATTTTCTTAACAACAAATCTGATTTGTTCTTCAGTTAATTCCGGATAAACTGGCAATGAAATCACTCTTTCAGCAAATTTATTTGCAATAGGATATTCATTTTCATTGCAATTCAAATAACCAAAACACTCTTGACGATGAAAGGGGATTGGGTAATAAATATCCGAACCAATTTCATTTTGTGTTAAATAATCCTTCAAACTATCTCTATCCGCTGCTTGAATTGTGTATTGATGATAAATATGATAATTTTTGAGATTATCATTTTGGTAAATTGCTTTTGGGATAATCATAGGTGAATTTTCCTCACCAATCAAACCATTTTCGGCAAATAATGAATTGTATAATTCTGCATTTTTTTGCCTTGCTTTGTGCCAACTATCCAAATAAGGTAATTTAACATTAAGTACAGCTGCTTGAATTGCATCTAATCTGAAATTTCCACCAATAAATTTATGATAATATTTTGGATTCATTCCATGATTGCGCATCTGTTTCAATTTTGTGGCATATTCATCATTATTTGTTGTAATTAATCCACCATCACCGAATGCACCCAGATTTTTAGATGGATAGAATGAAAAACATCCTAAATCTCCAATTGAACCAACAAACTTATCGTCTTTGTATTGAGTTCCAAGCGATTGAGCCGCATCTTCGATAACAAAAAGATTATGTTTTTTTGCAATTTGCATAATTTCATTCATTTCGACTGATTGTCCGTAAAGATGAACAGGAATAATTGCCTTAGTTTTATCAGTAATTTTATCTTCAATTTTCTTTGTGTCAATGTTGAAAGTATCTAATTCAGAATCAACAAAAATCGGGGTTGCCCCTAAACGAGCAACACTTCCAGCTGTTGCAAAAAATGAGAAAGTAGGCATTATTACTTCATCGCCCGGTTCTATACCAAGCAACATCAAGGACATAAGCAATGCGTCGCTTCCACTTGATACAGTTATTGCATTTTTTACATTGAGATAATTTGCAAGTGAGATTTCTAAACTTTCAACATCTTTTCCCAGAATACACATTTGAGTGCGAGCTACTCTCAATAATTCAGGTTCAATTTGATGAGAAATGGAATTATATTGGGCTACTAAATCTAATAAAGGAACTTTCATAAAATTGTAATTTGTAAAAATGCAAATTAAGAAATATTAGACTTCTATTTCTACATTTCTAATCAGAATGTATTCA
>DYPF01000241.1 GCA_020720105.1 Chloroherpeton thalassium | reverse complement strand
ATAGCATTAATATGAATAGGATTGACAAAGTATAGATAATTATTTTAGATACTATCGGCTTCTCTATTTTTAAATAATGCCATCCTTTGCTCAATTGATATAACAAAGTAGTTAGACCAATGAATAATAAAAGTGTAATAAAAAATCCTACTTGGTGTGGGAACAATTGCCGTATTCCTGGATTGATTATCGAACCATAAATTAACACTACATTGCCAACATATAACAAAAGTGATTCCCTGCCCATTATTACTAATGAATGCGTATAAAATTTGTTCTTAAAATAGTCTTCAAAATAATATAAGAACGAGAATAGGAATATTACAAAGCTAATTCTAAATATAAAATGGCTCGGCGAAGTTAGCCACCAGTGATTCACATAAGGGTAATTCAGTATCGGAATTTCTTTGAATAATAGCAAAAATGCTGCTAATAAAATTGAGATAATACCAAGCCTAAGCGAAAATTTCTTTTTGTCTTCAGCCTCAATAAATAATGAAGTTACCGCCAAACCCGCAAAGAAATGACCCATCCAAGGTGTAATTGGAAAATGAGAAATGGGCCACTCTGCAAACCAAGTGGCAAAAAATGGATGCAAATGTTGGAATGGATCCGCCGCCCACACAAATGATGTGGAGTAATAAATCACCAAGCTAATACCGATGCTAATATATTTGAGATAATTAATTTTTGGAATGACAAAAAATATCAGCAATGATAAAAGTGAAGAGTAGACAATTGTATTAAGTATATCGCACTCCACAAACCGAATGAAATCACCATTAGATAGATTAAATAAGGCAGTAAAATTTCGAACAGGTAAGTGCATCGAAAAAGCAATGAAAAGGATAAACGCTAACTTACGCAAATATATCCATAAAGGTTTGCGGAACTTTTTATAATCATCAAATTTGCGAGAAGTTGCAATATAAAATCCTGCTCCCGCACAAAAAAGGAAAATTGTAGCAACAAATCCATTGGATTTATCTATTAAATAGAAAACAAAATTTTGTTTTAGTTCGGGCGAGAGAACAACATCGGTCAAGTGTGCTTCAATCATCCAAAGAACTGATAATCCTCTTAGAATATCAATAAATTCAAAACGAGCAGATTTGGGTTTCAAGCTTTGTTCGGTCATAAATTACAATTTACGAAATTGCAAAAATACAAAAAGGAAATGGCTTTGAGAATATTTCTAAGAAAAAAATGGTATTTTGAAAGTGTTGAGGATATATATTTATTTTTTCGAGATTGCTTCGTCCCGATTTATCGGGACTCGCAATGACAGATTTGAGACTATGGCAATTTTAGATGAGATCGTTGCTTAAAGTCGTAATTTATTCTCTTATAAATCGGACTTGCCAATATCTAATACTTCGTATTTTAATGTGCCCGCTGGTACTTTGATTTCAACTAATTCTCCAACTTTTTTTCCTAATAATGCTTTGCCAACCAAAGACGAAACAGAAATTTTATTTTCCATAAAATCAGCTTCGCTGTCAGAAACCATTATATATTCAATAATTTCTTTATTATCTAAATCTTTTAATTTTACTTTTGATAAAATATACACTTTGTCCGTTGGGAATTGATCCGACGTAATTACTTGAGCTTTGGATAATAAAGCACCTAATTTGGAAATTTGCAATTCCAATAGACCTTGTTCCTCTTTGGCAGCATCATAGTCAGCATTTTCTGATAAGTCGCCGTGGGAACGTGCATCAGCAATCTTTTGTGCAATTTCTGTCCTCTTAACCGTAGTCAATACTTCTAATTCTTTTTGCATTGCAAGCAATCTTGGCTTGGTAAGATAAACTATATCTGACATCTAAAACCTCTTTATTTTCTATTTATATTATTTTTTATTAATTGATTTATATTTCTTTTAAATTGTGTCCCATTTTGTATTTCTTGGTCGCTAAATACTTCTCATTAATTGGATTAGGAGTAATTTCTATTGCAACAGTTTCCACGATTTCCAATCCATAACTTTCCAATCCAACTCGTTTTGTGGGATTATTCGACATTAATCTCATTTTCTTTATACCTAATAATCTTAAAATTTGAGCACCAATTCCATAATCACGCGAGTCAGCCTCAAATCCCAATGCAAGATTTGCTTCGATGGTATCCAAGCCCATTTCTTGCAATTTATATGCTTTGATTTTGTTTACAAGCCCAATGCCACGACCTTCTTGCTTCATATAAAGAACAACACCTTTGCCTGCGTCTTCTACCATTTGCATAGCTTTGTGGAGTTGCTGTCCGCAGTCGCACTTTAATGAGCCGAAAATATCACCTGTATGGCATTCGGAATGTACGCGAACCAAGATTGGCTCGTCATCTTCCCAAGTACCTTTTACCAGAGCTGTGTGTTCGGTGCCATCAATAATATTACGGAAAATTTTAATGTTAAATTCGCCATGTTCAGTTGGCAAATTTGCCTCTGCTAACTCTTCAACTAACACTTCATTCACAACTAAATATGAAATTAAATCTTTGATAGTTGCTATTTTTAAATTGTGAGTTTTAGCAAATTCTAACAAATTATCCAATCTTGCCATTGTGCCGTCTTCATTCATAATTTCGCAAAGTACACCAACAGGTTTCAAGTTTGCAATGCGCATTAAGTCCACAACTGCTTCGGTATGACCAGTACGGCGAAGTACACCGCCTTTACGGGCAATTAGCGGGAAAATATGTCCAGGACGAAGTAAATCACTTGGTTTTGTTTCGGTGTTTGCTAATGCACGAACAGTAGCTGCACGGTCAAAAGCAGAAATACCCGAAGATGTCCCATGTGCATAATCCACAGAAATAGTGAATCGAGTTTGATGGAACGAAGAATTATCACGAACCATTACATCTAAATTTAACTCTTCAGCCCTTGATTCAGGTAATGCAGTGCAAATTAAACCACGAGCATAAGTGGACATAAAATTAATTGTATCAGCAGTGCAAAGCTCGGCAGAAGCAATTAAATCGCCTTCGTTTTCGCGGTCTTCATCGTCCATTATAATCACCATCTTGCCTTTAGCGAGATCTTCTATCACTTCTTTTATTGTATTCATCATATTATTTTCAAAATTTCAATTTATGAAAAAAAATAAATCTTTTGCCTTGAGGCAAAAGATTATTTAAAAAATATTTGCTAAAAAAAATTAGAGTTTAGTGGATATAGCTCCGCGCTCAAATTTTATTTTGGTGTTTTCGGCAACTTGAACGGTCATTGTTTTTTCATCTGTTTCTACAACAGTTCCGTGCATACCCGAACTTGTTACAACTTTATCTCCTTTTTTGATGCTTTCAAGCATTTTTTGATGTTCTTTTTGTCTTTTTTGTTGAGGGCGAATCATCAAAAAATACATAATGGCAATAACTGCGGCAAACATAACCAAAGTTGAGATTAGTGAACCTGTCCCACCGGATGCCCCTTGTCCGCCCGCAGGTGGAGCAGCAGCAAATAGAGTTTGTGTATTAAATATCATATTACTTTATATTATTGTTAAACTTGTCTATAATAAAAATTCAAATTTACGAAATTTTAATCAAATCTAATTAAATCTAATCAATTTGAATATATTTAAACGAATTAATAAACAATTTCATTTGATT
>DYPF01000240.1 GCA_020720105.1 Chloroherpeton thalassium | reverse complement strand
ATAAAGCAAGTAATCAAAAACAGACTCAAACTAATGAAGTTAAAAACACAAAAGGACTGATAATAGATATCAGGTGCTATCCTTCAGAATTTGTTGTATTTAGTTTAGGTGAATATTTGATGCTGAGAAGTACTCCATTTGTAAAGTTCTCTAATGGGAGTGTAAAAACACCAGGATTCTTTTCATTTACTGATAACTTATTTGTTGGAAAAGATAACCCTAAATATTATCAAGGCAAAGTTATTATATTGGTTAATGAGTCTACACAAAGTCAGGCAGAATATACAACAATGGCATTTAGGGTTGCACCTAAGGCAACTGTCATTGGCAGTCAAACAGCCGGAGCAGATGGAAATGTTTCGGAATTTTATCTACCAGGTGGTATCAAAACAATGATTAGCGGTATTGGTGTATATTATCCTGATGGAAGGGAAACCCAGCAAGTTGGAATAATACCGGATATTGAAGTAAAAAGAACAATCGAAGGTATTAAATTGAACATAGATGAATTAATTGAGAAAGCTATTGAAATTATCAATTGATAATTAATAAGGATTTTATCTTTGGAGCTAATATTTTTTTTATGGTATCTGAAATTTGAATATCAAATCCAAATTTGAAGAATATTTTTATTAAGCTAAAACCTTATGTCAATTAAAAACTATCAATCCTTTAGTCATTTTATTCTTCGAACCCCTCTATTTCCTTTCAATTTTCTGGATAATCTGCTATCCCAAAAAGGAATCGATGATGAATTGATAAAAAAAGTCTGTTGTCAAAAAGAAATTTTGGAATCTATTTTTCTAGCCTCACCAAACCTATTTGATAAAATAAACAAATGGTCAATAGGTGAACTAAAAGAAAATAAAGAAAATCAGAACCTTCCTCAATCGGTGTATAAATACTTGGCCCGCATGTCGGGGCGGTGCACGCCATTTGGCTTATTTGCAGGGAATTCAACAGGCACAATCTCTGATAAAACCCTTCTTGCAATTCAGGAAATAAATCAAACCCATAGGGTAACCAGGCTGGATATGAATTATTTATGTTCATTAATACAGGATATTGCCAATCGACCAGATATTAGAGAAATATCAATTTTTTATCCAAACAAAAGTATTTACAAATTTGCTGACAAATTGCGATATATTGAATATCATTATCAAAATATAAAACGAATCCATCATATTGCTGCAGTTGATCATACAGCCTATTTGCAAAATGTTCTGGACAAAGCAAAAACAGGGGCTTTCATCCATATACTTGCCGAAGTATTAGAGGATGATGAAATAAGTTTGGATGAAGCAATAGAGTTTATCAATGAATTAATTGATAGCCAGGTATTGGTTTCAGAAATTGAACCAGCAGTTACCGGAAATGGCTTTCTGGAGAATATATTGTATTTTTTGAAAGACAAAGAAATAGATAATAATCCATATCAATTATTATTTAATGTCCATCAACAATTAACTAAAATAGACGCTCATCCTCTTGGCGCAGAAGTGGATCAATACCATAATATAGTTGAAAATTTAAAGACTTTAGATACAAAATACGATTTAAAATTCCTTTTTCAAACCGATATGGTAAAACCGGTAAAAGGTTTAACTGTTAGTGAGGTTTTGGTTGACCAAATAAAAGAAGGAATTGAAGTATTGGATAAACTTTCGTTTAAACCAAATGAAACCAATTTAACAAAATTCAGGGATGCTCTTTATAAAAAATATGAGGATTCAGAGGTTCCCTTACTTGAAGTACTGGATACTGAATCAGGGATAGGATATTTGCAAACTAATAATCAGGGAGCAGGAGATCTTTCTCCTTTAATAGATAATATTGTGCTACCCCAGAGAAATAGCACAGTCATTAAATTTGACTGGAATCCGGTTTATTCCTTTTTATTCAAGAAGTATATCGAAGCAGTAAAAGGAAATAAATACGAAATTGAAATTAACGATACTGAAATAGAGAAACTTTCTAATACAGTAAATGGAATGGATGATCTACCTGTTACCATTTCGTCCTTGATCCAACTGTTTAAATGGGGCAATGATTTCAAGATTTTAATGACATCGGCGGGTGGTTCATGTGCTGCCAATTTATTGGGCAGGTTTTGCCATACCGATAAAGGAATCTTAGATCTTGTCAAAGAAATGATAAGCAAAGAGGAAAATTATTATCCCGATAAGATAGTTGCAGAGATTGTTCATTTACCAGAATCGCGTATTGGAAATATTTTACACCGTCCTGTTTTGCGGAAATATGAAATCCCCTATTTGGCAAAATCATCAGTATCTCCAGAGTTTCAAATATTACCTGAAGATTTAATGGTTTCTGTTAAAAACAACAGACTAGTATTGAGATCAAAACGATTAAACAAAGAAGTAATTCCCAGATTGACTTCTGCCCATAATTTTAGTTATAATGCACTTCCATTTTATCAATTTTTATGCGATATGCAGACACAGGATGTTAAGGGAGGGGTCGGATTTAATTGGGGGCCATTGGCTAACTATTATCCTTTTTTACCAAGGGTTTGCTATAAAAACCTCTTCTTCTCTTTAGCAAGCTGGAATATTCAAAAACAAGATTTTGAAAAAATTGCAGGAATTAAGGAGGATGAGCAATTAATCCAGGAAATTGAAAAATGGCGCAACAAATTGAATATGCCAGAATGGGTTGCTCTTGAAGACGGTGATAATGAACTGGCCATTAAATTAACAAATATGCTATCTCTCAAAACGTTGATTGCAACTGTAAAAAATCGACCATTGTTTAAATTGGTGGAGTTTTTTGCCGATGAAGAAAAAATGGTGGTTATAAACAAAGATGGGGTTTTTACAAACGAGCTAATCTTTTCCTTTTACAAAGAACCAAATACTCTGGTAAATGGATAATATTCAAAGAGATTTTATATTGGGCGATGATTGGTTTTACTTTAAAATCTATACCGGGGTAAAAACTGCAGATACCTTGCTAATTGAATTGATTGAGCCTCTAACAAAAAAAATAATGGATGAAGGTCTGATTGACAAATGGTTTTTTATAAGGTATTCCGATCCGGAATTTCACTTGAGAATACGATTTAGAATTAAAAATAAATTAAAATTATCAGAGATTATTCTTGAATTGAATAAATTACTTAAACCTTTTATTGAAAACAGGCTGGTATCAACATTTCAGACAGAGACCTATTCTCGTGAAATAGAACGCTATGGTTGAAAAACAATCGAAGATGCAGAAAGTTTTTTCTTTCATGACAGTCAAATGACAATACAAATGCTTGGTTTTATTGAAGGTGATGAGGGTGAAAATTACAGATGGCACTTTGCTTGTCTCGCTATAGATTATTTACTAAATGATTTTGGTTTTTCGCAAGTTGAAAAACTTCAATTAATGGATAATTTACAACAAGGATTTGGGCAGGAATTTGGTTTGAATACACAGTTAAAAGTGCAATTGGATGATAAATTCCGAAAAGAAAGACAACAAATCAGGGTATTTTTACTTAAGGAAAACGATTTTTACCAGCCTTTTTATCAAATACTGGAACATAAATCTATAAACACAAAAGAGATAATTAAGAAAATTAGAAACCATCATTCAACAAATAAGTTAGAAGTAGAACTTAA
>DYPF01000239.1 GCA_020720105.1 Chloroherpeton thalassium | reverse complement strand
AAACCCCAAAACCCCAAAACCCCAATTTTATAATTATTAATTATATTATTAACTTAATATGCGATGATATTAATTTAAATATTAATGTATGTTTACTTGTCGAAAAAGAAATCCCTAGGCAGCGTCATATCGGTCCTGTCGTGGTGAGCCTAAAAGGGGTACATCGCCTGCGGCGGCTAAAACGGAATGCTCACAGTCTTGAAATTATAATTTTGGAAGGCCGACACGTCAAGCACCCTCAGCATGAATATCCCGCTAGCAGGGCACTCGAGCAAGCTTAGCCTGCTAGTTTGGAATTAAATCCACCTCAAGCTGACGTCTGCAGACTAAAAAGGGCTAATAGTTGTATGGACATTGCAGAACAATAAATGGTACTAATAAATGATCAACAATAGAAACAAAAGTGTAGTTAAGGATATCAGATGGTCGTCAAATGGGGAAAAAGTGTGTATAGTGTACTAAGATGGCAATATAATAGTGGGTAGCGTGTAAGGTGATAGACTATGGGGGAAAGACCTGGACCATGGCATTTAAATGATTGAATGGTCGCCGGACGGAAGATTACTACTGTGCGGTACCCCAAACGGATAAATAAAAGTATACGACTATATTGGGAACTATTTATTCCCGTTGAAGGTGAGCTTTCAGCATCCATCAGCAAGTTCATTGAAGTGTATAATATGGTTTGACCACAATAATTGGCCAAATTTGCCTGATAACTATAACTAATTGTATCCTACTATAATAATCGCGTTTTAAAGCGGTAAGGTGCAGCTAATGAAAAACTAAAGAGATGATTGACCAATTTGATTTGATTGTGGATTGAAGATTAAGTTAGCAAAAATATTCCCTCAAGGCAATTTAATTGCGGTAGGAGGGCAAAATCAATAAGGGACCTAAAAAAAATACTAAATTAAGTTCTATACGAATACTGGGTAGCTAATGCATTGCCTTAAAATATCCGGAGTATTAACAAGCTTTGCAATCGAAGGGAATGGATTGAGAATGGCAATTGGAGTAGGAAAGGATATTTTATTTGCAAACGTTCAGTACGATTACCAATTCACCTACTTCAATAACTCGCTAGTTTACAGCTTCCAGAAGCCCTAAAGATAGGATAGTTGAATAAACTTCATAAATGTGAATTACGGGTAGAAATACATTAAGTACTTGAAGAATTTGATAAGTGTTAAGTCAGCTGGTTAATTTTGCACGTTGGTGACAAAGCCAGATTAACAGGCGATATGGGCGGTAATTCTCTGCAATTCAGTAGGTTCGCCAATCGATCAGAGATTTTTCAATATAGAGCCGCTATTTATAACTGTTAGTAAAACGCATTTTATTTGCAGTAGCTACGGCTATGTTTACGTTTGGCAGTTTCAAAAGAAGATGACAAGCTTTAAAGAAAGGTAAAAAGTAAAGATAACAAGGTAATTTGCATTCTCAATAGATCAGATCCCCGACACAAATACGAATTATGACAAATCGAGTTTTACAATAAATAATAAATTTTCATCGAATGATCCGATATCGGCGATAACGTGTAGTTAAGATAACTTGCTAATAGGAAGGCAATCAGGATTAATAATGAATTATTCTCTACCGTATCTAAGCTTGAATTCAAAGTTTACGGTGAAGTGCAGAATTAAGAATATGGTAATGAATTGCAATAATACAAAAGTAGCAATAATGGATTTTAATTGTATTCTTTCATTTTACGATTTGTAAACATTTTAGTAGAAGTAGGTGGACATCGACCACAAGGACGTATGGTCAATTCTCTGGAGTAGTGATAACCCAAGCTTGCTTTGCTTCATTTAAAAGAATAAGATATATGTAATGAATGATTTTAAGTCCTAATAACCAGTAAATAACTCGGGGTATATAGTGCAATTTTTAAACTTGTAAATAACGGTAGTGATGATTGAGTAAATAATGACAACTCCGTAACAGATAAAAAACTTCAAATAAAAAATCACAATTTTGTAAACGAAAACCCTGAGGGATACAAAGTAATTACTGGCGAAAACTACATTATAAAATGCAGCAAAGTATGTCTAATAAAATGAGCATCCGAGACTGTGGAAGTTGATTTGTTAGTAAGCCTTGTAAAAGATGAATTTTGCGTTGGCATAAAAAGGATTTGTTAAATGTGAAGACTACTTCGGTGTCAATTTTGTTAAAAGAATCTAGTTTATAGATGATAAGAATAAAAGGGCGGCGTAAATTGCAGCATACTACTAAAAATATGATTAAGCGTAAATGATACTAAAGTAAATAGACAGCCAAAACCTAATACTCGATTTAAGGAGTAAGATAGGAGATTATAAGAAGGTGATAAAATTACTTCAGTAAACTTCTGCAAGTGATTAATAGCTGAAAATAGCTTACAGAAATCTCGGTATGGATTACATGACAAAAAAGAAGTATGTGAAAGCGGCAAAAATGTTTACGCTGACGAGGGATTACAAGCAATTGATAGATGCGTATTACTTGGCGTAAGATTATTAAGGATTGAAGTCGGTAATGGAGATAGTGCCTTAAGACAAGTAGCTGCTATAATATATAGCTGAAAAATTCAATACAGTGGGTATGTCGTAATAAGCGGTTTAAGCGTATATTAGAATGGGTGACACTAAAAAGGCAGTTGATTCGTGAATATTGCTAAATAATTGGAAAATAGCAATAGACATAGCGTAAAAATACAATTTAATATAGATTTAAGGTGTGTTGAATAAGTATGCAAATATGCTTCTTTAAAAGAAAAAGTATATTTAGGCAATAGACTTGTACAGAAAAGCAAATAGAAATATGGACGCAGGAAAGCTGCTGACAAAATTAGGATAAGATTTAAAAAAGCAAAATGTGAGTTTACTGCTTTTAAAGAAAATTTATGTGATGGCAGCACTGTAAGTGGACTCATACAAGAGGAGAATAATAGATGCATAGATGACTGGAACGGGAACAAATGCAAAAACGATCGATACATTAATTACAACGGATATTAATACATCAACATAAAAGTCATTAAACAATCCTTGGAAGGCGGCATAAGCGTATCATTTTTTGATTTTATGCTAGCGTCAATTATATCAGTAGAATTATCCTGCTGCGATGAAAACGGCAATAAGGCTGAAATAATACGAGAAGTAATTATAAGTTAATTGAGTATTTTCGTTAGTTACATTGTGATCTATATATAATGGGTGCTATAAGTAATGCTCAAATGCATTTAGCAAATTGTAAAGTGCAAAAATGAATGAAGATGATAAATTAAAACTTTAAGAGTTGGCATTATCAATATTTTCATCAAATGAAATTCAAAATAAAAAAATGCCAATGGTTAAGTGCCCAGGAAAGTAGTGTGATAATTACGTGAATGAGTTTGATACAACATGTGGCAAATGAGGAAGTTACTTTTCAGCATGAGTGGCAAGTGGATAGAGTTTATTTGCGAAATAATACTATTTGTGAAAAAATTGTAAGCATAAATCTTTATAAAGAGAATTACATTTAATAGGAGTCAAGCATTGACCATTATGTCATTTTGTAATAAAAAGCAATCAATAATTAACATTAAATATTTAATATTTAATATTTAATATTTAATATTTAATATTTAAGGGGTTTTGGG
>DYPF01000028.1:5842-21722 GCA_020720105.1 Chloroherpeton thalassium | reverse complement strand
TAGCAAAAATTGCAGAGAATATTATTGATAATTATCCAAATTCCAGAATAATTACCGAAAATAAGTGGGACGTAAAATCTATTTCTGATTTTGCTGATAGTGGAGATGCCCATTCTATTGAAGTATTCAATATTGCAGGTAAGTATTTGGGGCTTGCAGTAGCTTCACTTGCTAATATATTCGATATATCCACATTTATAATTGGCGGTGGAATTTCTAAATCTACTCCATATTTTTATCAAGCAGCCATTAAAACCGCTAATAATCGGGCTTTGCCTCACCTTCAGAATAAAATTTCTATTGAAAAATCCGAACATAATGAACAAACTGGAGCAATTGGTGCTGCAATTCTGGGAAGTTTAGCATAAAATATATATTTTTTGCTTCGTTTTCAAATAAAAAGTATAAAAGTGTAAAAAAAAACTTACACTGTATAAAAAAAAGTGCTTGTTATTTAATAATAAATTCTTAAATTGTAAAAGTTCAGAAATGAAAAATAGAAATTCACTGATTTGAGAACCAAAATGTAGGAAATTATGATTGGAAAAACAACAATAAAATCAAACATATTTATAGTAGCATTATTGATTCTTGCTGTATTTTTTGCAAATATAACAGATACACAAGCAGCTAAAAAGAAGAAAAAAACTAAAACAACTAAAGTAACCCGTAAATACAATACCGAAGCAAGCAAAAAAATATCACTTGATATCCTAAAACAAAATGAAGAATTAGCTTGTATGGCTAATTTAGCCCCAACCTTAGACGGCAAAGAAGTAACACTTGACGAAAACAATCAAATCGTTGGTGAAAAAGGTGAAGAACTTGAAGAATTGGTAAGAGAAGATGATTTCACTTACGATGCCGAAAATTTCCAAATGATGTGGATGTCGCTCACCGATGATGAACATACTGCCGCAGGTATCAGCAAATCAGAACTACTAACTACTGCATTAGATTTACTTGGCACTCCATATCGATTTGGTGGAGTTACTAAAAAAGGTTTAGATTGTTCTGCCTTTACTCGTTATATATATTATCAAGTAGCAGGAATTGTATTACCAAGAACTGCACGTGAGCAAATTGCACATGGTAAAGTAATCAAAAAAATGGCAGATTTACAATTTGGCGATTTAGTGTTCTTCCATACTTATTCACAAAGATTCGCCTCTCACGTTGGTATTTACTTGCAAGATGGACTTTTTTTTCATTCAGGAACTCGGTACGGTGTTGCAATTGCCTCTCTTAATTCCACTTATTATACAAAACGCTTTATTGGTGGCAGAAGACTTACTGAAAAAGACATTGAGAAACTCAAGGTAGATAAACCCGAAGACGAATCTACAGCATTCAAATCAGCAATGTAGTTCGTATTCATCTTACTTTTTTAGAAATGAAATCACAATTTTTTACATAAAATCTTAAAGGCAACTCTGCACCTTTGTTTATTCCTATTCGTGTAGTTGTAATGATTTCCGAATTAGAATAATCATTAAATTCGCAAATTCTTATCTCATTAGAGTCAAGTTTTCTATAATTATAACTTTTATCCAAACCAAAAGCTTGAGCAAATTTTCCTGGACCAGTTAGCAAATCCCTCAATTCTGATTTTCTTCTATTTTGCATCATAAATTCAATTCCATCAATGGGCTTTGCAGAGCGAATTAGCACCGCCGCTCCTAAACCTTCTGCTTCGGTAACTACATTTGCACAATAATAATTTCCATAAATAAAATATACATAAAGAATGCCACCAAGTTCAAACATTGGAGCATTTCTATTTGTCTTTTTAAATGCTGCGTGACAAGCAGGGTCATCTTGGGGCAAATATGCTTCAGTTTCGGTAATTTCGGCAGATATTATTTTTCCATTATGAATTATTTGAAATAATTTGCCAAGTAGCCTTTTAGCAACAATTTCTGTTTTTTGTAAATAGAAATCTTGATTGAGAGGAATATTTTCCATTATTGTGTAAATATCAAATTAAAATGAAGAAAATTCGTAATTTACTTAATTAAACGAGTATCAAAATGAAAACTTTTATTTACACATTAGTTCTTTTTGCCGTTTTGGTTTATTCGGGTTTTTCACAACCTGTAATTTCGTATATTACACCAGATATTGTTACTCCAGATTATAATACATATTTTGAAATTATCGGTCCTTACGACAAAATTAATAATTTTGGAAATGATGGATTTAGTTTGAATAATCCTGATTCTGATATCAGTATTGTTTTGGTTGACCCCGAGGATTCTGCACTTATTGTTTTTGGTCCATTAGTTGTGAGTTGGCAAGGAAGAATGATTTCTGGTCAAATGTTCGTTAAGCCAGGAGTTAACCCAAAGCAATGGGATTGGGAGCAATTAGAAGATAAATATAGAATTGCAATTAAATTAAAGGTTAATGGAGAATTGTTCGATGTGGATTCAGTCTATATTGTATTGCCACAGCCATTATATGATATTTCAGGAATAAATGAATCAGTTTTGGGTGAAGGTCAATTAGGAAAACGTTCACGGCGAGGAGCGATGATTTTTGATTCGTTACTGCTTGCAGATAAAGAATATCGGATTTCCACAGCCGATTGCGACCCAAAAACTGATGGAAATCAAGGCTACTTGCCGGCAACAATCATTGCTAAAGGAAAGATAATTGGATCTTCTAACACTTCAATAAACGTTAGTGGAGGATTTCCAAGAGTTCAGGACGCTGGTCCTGGTGGTGGCGGTGGAGGTGGTCGTTTTTTTGATGCTAGCCTGTCAGGAACTACATCTGGCGATGATGGCGGGAATGGATTTATCTCTGGTGGACCGGGTGGTAGAAACAAAAATATATCTATTGCTGTTGGAAATGAGTTTAAAGATTATGGTTTATCAAGTGGATTAATTGGGAAGTCATTGAACGGAAATACACCGCCATTAAAGGGTCAATATGAAGCCTCAGGTGGAGCCACTGGACATCCATTTGGTAAATCAGGTGAACCTTGTTGGGATGGAGGTAATTCTTCGCCATTGGGTGGAAATGGTGGAGGAAGTGGAAGTACACAAACCCAAGATGGTGGTTCGGCAGGATATGCAGTTGATGGGCAAGGACCAAAGAATTCCAAAGGACTTGCTTATGGGAATATTTTTCTAATTCCATTTTCAGGTGGTTCCGGCGGAGCATCAGGAAATCCTGAGTACCCAGGTAGTTATTCAGGTAATGGTGGCGGCGGCGGTGGAGCATTATCAATTTCCGCAACAAAATTGGAAGAAATAAATATAAGATCAAATGGTGCAAATGGTGGTAATGGAGATGATGCTGATGGTGGTAGTGGTAGCGGTGGGAGTATTAATATTGGAAGTAAATTATCGGCAAGTAATATTGATTTGGAAGTAAATGGTGGAAAGAAAGGAAGTTATTCAGCAAGTTACGGTCGATTGCGAATTGACGCAACTTCCGTGCAAGGTGTGAGTGTATTAACTACAAATGCAGCACCATTTAATGGTTTTACAACAGATACAACACAATTAGTTCAAAGAAAATTCACACTAAGAGGAGTTAAACCATTTCAGAAAAAGTTGAATATTTACCTAAAGCCAGAATCGCAAAATTGGGAACTATTCGAGACAATTTCAACTGACCCAAGTAGTTGGCAAAAAATAATGGACTTATCAAAATATAAAGATACTTTGTTCTATTTAGTTGCTGCATATCAAGTTGAAAATCCTTCAACAACAGAATACCAATTTGAGCCAAGCTATGTGTTCTCGCAAGTTGCAGCAAATATTCTGAAAATTGATAAAGTTCCTGCAATGGTTTGTCCAAAACCAATTGAAGATAGAGTGTTTAGGTGTGCAGGTTTCCCAATCACTTATAAAAAATGGATACATAGTGTTGGAGAAGAAAACCTATTAGTAGAATTCCAAAATTCAAAGTTTAAATTTGAAGATCAAGGGTTTACATTAACTCAACCGAAAGGCTTTAAGATTGTTCAGCCCGGCGATAGCGTTGAATTTACTGTAACTTTCAATTTACCCAATATGTATACAACTTTTTTCCAAGATACTCTGTTGATTTATCATAATGCTCCTGGCTCGCCAAATCCTTTTCCCCTTGTTTATTCAATGACAATTGACACGCTTCTGTTAGCAACTCAAGAACCTGCAAATATTCAACCAATTACAGCCGATTATCAGGGTTTAGATACGCTGGATATAGGGAAAGTTTGTATAAATGAAAGTTTATCAAAGGTATTTTTGTTGCAGAATTATTCATCAGCTAATATTAATTTAACAAATATTAGTGCTGAAAATTCAAAATATTCTATAGATTATGCAAATTCATTAATGGATTATCAAGAACCAAATAATTCTCAAAATATTACAATAAACTTATTGGATAATTCAAAAAGTGGTTTTGTTTATGATAAAATGATTGTTGAATTTCAGGAGTGCCCTGCAACCAAGAAAACTTTTGTTTTAAAGGCTTATGTAGAGAAGATTGATTTCCAAATTCTTGGTAATACAAATTTTGGAAATGTAAATATTGGCATTTCTAAAACAGAGATGCTCAAAATTGTGAATACTGGCAACACAGATGCAGCAATCAATGATATTTCAGAATTGTTTTTGGAGAATAACAATGAATTTAAAATTAAATCAATTAATCCAGCATTTACGATTGTCCTAAAACCTTTTGTTGATACAATTTTTGTAGAAATAGAATTCACTCCAATTAATTCAGGTGTAGTTACTGATAAAATTAATGTTCATCCAAAAATTAATTGCAAATATGAGGAGCAATTTAATATTACTGGTCGCGGAGTTAATTCAAAATTGTATTTATCTCGTTCAGAAATTGATTTTGGCTTGGATAGCAAATGTGCTGATAAGGAAGAAACTTTTTACATTAAAAATTTAGAAGATGCAACTTCTGACCTTAAAATTTTGTCACGCGTAACAATTCTTGGAACTGAAAAAGATAATTTTGTGATTTCCCGAGAACCCGCTACAATTCCTTTAACACTTAAGCCAGGGCAAATTGCCGAATATCAAGTTCGTTACACAGCTATTGAGGGCATCGAAGGGTTTAAGAATGCATATATCGAAATTACTACTGATGATTTGAATATTCCTACTGTTAGAGTTGATTTAAAAGCTGAAAGGGAAGACCTTCATTTATTAATTAATCCTAATGATACTATTGATATTGGAAATATATATGCTGGGTTTACTTACAGTACAAATTTTATTCTATCAAATTTGGGAAGATTAGACCAAAGTATTAACGATGTAAAAATAAATAGTCCTTCTGTTAGTGTTTTTCCTTATGGTGGGCTTTTGGAAGATAATTCCTTGAATAGTATAGATTTTGAATTTGTAATTAATGAAAAGAATGAAGGAAATCAAGAATATTTAGTGGAATTCATTTTCAATGATCCTTGTAGAGACACAGCTTTTGCACTAATAAAGGCTAATTCAATTCATTCTAAATATACTATTCCTGATTCTCTCAATTTTGGAATTTTGTCACCTTGCGGAAGTAAAATTGATTCAATAAAAATACAAAATTTAAGTAAAGCACCATTTATTATAAGAAGTATAAGTGCAGTTCAAGGACTTAATTCAGATTTATTTACGATTAGCCAAACCATTAAAAATTTACCCGATACATTATACGAGAATGACGCTGAAACTTTGATATTTGAATTTAATCCAATAAATTCTTATGATGGAATTAAACAAGCATATATTGATATAGATATATATATAAACGGAAATATTGAAACTAAAAGAGTATATTTAATTGGTGAAAGGAAATCGGGATTCTTGGTAACTCCGAATTTCCTTGACTTTGGTGATGTTGTTATCAATACAAGCAAGGATTTGAGCCTAACATTGCAGAATAATGGAATTTGGGATATAAGCAATATAAGGGTAGATCCACCTAAATATTATCCAACAAATTACATTATTTCATCGGTAAGTTTCACTCAATTAATTCCAACTGAAACCGAGAATATCCAAATTACTTTCACCCCATCGGAATTGATTGACTATCCCGACAGCATTGCAATTACTTATAGTGTATTAAGTTGCCCAACCGATACAATTTGGATACAATTGGACGGCAAAGGAGTACCAGCCAAGATTGTTACTATAAGATTGCCTGAAATTTCTACACTTCCTACAGATGGAGATGTTGAAATACCAATTTACGGGGTTTTAGATAAGCCTACCGATGTTCTAACTGGCTTTAATATTGATAATTTAGAGCTGAATTACAATAGAACTTTATTATACGTAAATTCCATAGAAGATGTAAATTCAACTGCTACATTTACTCAAAAATTAGATGTTGATGAAAGAATAATCAATATAAATCTAAGAAATATCAATTTAAGTGGTACTGAATCAGTTTTAGCAATCATCAAAGGTTCAGTTATGTTAGGCGATACAAATTCAACTAATTTATGGCTAACAAAAGCAGATTATACCCAGATTGATTTAGTGAGTGAAATTAAATTGATTTCTGGTGGATTATCATATCCATATTGTGATAATGGAGGAAATAGGTTCTTGAACTTCCAGCGGGATTATTCAGCTGGAATTGTTTCGCCCAATCCAAGCGATGGAAACATTACAATTGATTTGCAATTATTAGAAGTTGGCAATTACAAGCTAATATTATTTGATGAATTAGGAAAGAGTGAGATAATTGATGAATTTTATAAGGCTGATAATTCTGAAATGAAATATACAAACAATTTTAGTTTTACAAATTTGAATAGTGGAATTTATAGATTGTTGTTGCTTACACCTTCTGAATCTTATACAATACCAATGATGATTGTTAAATAATCAATGCGTTTTAGATTTGAAATACTAAATTATCTAATATTTATTAATAATTTTGAAAGTTATAAAAAAATAATTATGAAAAAAATACTTTATACATTAATTTTAATTGCAAGTTCAATATCATTATTTTCTAGTGCTGATACTATTAAGCCATATTTTTACCTTGGTGGTTATGCAGGAGCAAACATTAATATACATCAAGCTGGATTTAGGGAATTACCGGGCATACCAAGTTGTTGTCCAAAATTTGAAACTGGAAATGGAATTGGAGCAAATTTTGGTGGTCTTTTTAGATTGCCAATTAATCAAAAATCATCTTTTGAATTGAAGTTTGGATATCAAAATTTTAGTGGAAAGTTAAGTAAAGAAGAATTTATCGGAAATTCAGAAATTCGTGACGCCAAGCCACCTTACGAAACAATCGAAGTAGTTAAAGCAATTTCAGAACATTCAGTGGATGCTAATATTCAAGCAATTACTGTAAATCCAATGTATGTATGGCATTTACCATATAAATTTAGATGGAATATTGGTGCTCAAATCGGCTATTTAATCACTAATCAATTTTCACAAGAAGAACGTCTTTTAACCCCAGATAATATTGTCTATTCCGACACTAAATCTCGCTTAAGGAATGTATATCAAAATTTGGAAATACCAGCGGTAAATAAACTACAAGCATTTATTCAGACATCAATAAGTTATGAAATTCCATTTGGAAAAAATATGTTGTTATTACCCGAAGTAGGAGTCGCTTATCCATTAACTAATGTTTTTTCTGATGAATGGAAGATAGTACCAATTTCATTAACTTTAAATTTGGAATATCCAATTATTCCAAAGCAGAGAATCGATACTATTCATAATTATGAGTATTTCCGTGATACTACGATAATCCAAGATTTTGCCACAAAAGAAGTTCGCGTGGAGAGAACAGATTCTTTAGGAAAATTGATCACTGATAAAAGAGAAAATTTAATTGAATATACTCATTCAATAACAGAACATTATGAAAAATTTGTGCCTAAAACATCTACAATCACAGGCAATTTAGTCATTAATGGAAAAGATAATAAAGGAAATATTCAGAAAAATCCAACTTTGACCATAGAAGAAATTGAAGTAAGCGAAAGCTTCCCATTATTACCTTATGTCTTCTTTAAAGAAGGTAGTAATGACATAAAAGCAACCTCATTGGAACTCCTTAATCCAAATGAATCTGATAATTTTGAAACAAATAAACTTTCTTGGGAAACTCTTGAAATATATTCAAATTTATTGAATATTATTAAAGAAAGATTAGACAAAAATCCAACATCCAGAATAGTTATTAAAGGTACAAACAATAATGTTGGCTTTGAAGAAAATAATACTGAACTTTCCAAATCCAGAGCCGAAGAAGTAAAAAATTACTTTATTAATAATTTGGGTATTAATACAAATAGAATTAAAGTAGAATCTCAAAATCTACCTGACAAACCATCTAATCCTACAACTGCCGACGGTATTACTGAAAATCAAAGAGCTGAGATTTGGTCAGATAATGCTGAATTACTTACTCCTGTGGAATTAAGTCAGATTGACAAAATATCAAATCCACCAATTATTGAAATCTCGCCCAATATTAACTCTGATATTGGCATTAAGGATTGGAGAATAACTGTTAAGCAGAATAACACAATTTTAAGAGAATACAATGGTAATTTATTAGAAAAGCAGCAATGGATAGTTGGTAATGAACCAATGCCTCAGTTTGAAGATCCAATTGAAATTACTTTTGTTGCAAATGATAAGCAGGGAAATAAATTCGAAACAACTGAAAAATTAAACATATCTCAGAAAACCATAAAAATGAAAAGAGAAGAAATTAAAAACGATACTGTATTCCAAAGATATTCATTGATTGTTTTTGACTTTGATAAATCAGAATTAACTGCAAATCATAAGCAAATTTTAGAAAAAATTAAAGATAAAATTAAATCAAATAGTGAAGTTGAAATTTATGGTTATGCAGATAGAACTGGAAATTCGCAATATAATCGCGATTTGGCAGTACGAAGAATCGATGAAGTGGTTAAGTTTTTGAAGATTAAACCAGAGAATTTGAAGAAATATCCAATAGGAAGTGATGAGTTAATTTTTGATAATGATTTACCAGAAGGCAGGTCGTATTCGAGAACAGTAAAAATTATTATTGCAACACCAATTAAATAACCTTTAACATATACTTTATTATGAAACACAAGTACAATTCATTTGAATATAGATTATTATTATTGCTTTTTTCTTATTTATTGTTTAATTCAAATTCAGCTTATGCTCAGCAATTAATACATAAAATTAATTTAGATTTTGAAATCTCCGAACCCGGAAAGTTAGGTTATGGTTGGCGAATGCCCGAAAAATTTGAAAAGATAGGGTATAAGGCTTATTCTAATCAAGTTAATCCAATTAGTGGAAAATTCTCGCTGCAATTAGAAAGTATCTATAAATCTATTATTGATGCTGAAATTAAAGATTCAAGCAAATACATTGCTGTTTGTTATCAGGAAATTGATGCTAATAATTATATTGGAACTGAAATTAGTTTTTCCGTTACATCAATTTTAGAAAATACTTCAGAGTTTAATTACGCAATATTTTACTTGGAGCAGTCAAATAATGATACATCATTTGTTGTGTTTTCAGATACTTTAAGACATAATGATATTCAAACTAATATATTAAAATCAAAAGTTCATCAAGATATGTCAACAATCAGATATGGTTTTGTAATTAACGGTTTTGTAAAAGCTAAAATTGATGATGTTGAATTAAATATGAACTTCGATAAGTCGAAAAATATCAAATCTATTGTTGTTACTGAAAATCAATCTTCAAATTTGATTTCACTCGCAAAATTTATTGGAAATGTAAGATATTTTGCACCAATTCCAGTTTATTCTAAGGTTAACTGGGACAATCTTACTTATAACTATGTAAAAGATATTTTTGAAAAAGGAGATGAATTTGATATTTTGGAAAAAATAAAGTTAGATTTTGCAACTTTTCTGAATGTATCTAATAGTAATAAAGTTGTATCAGATAGTGTTTATTGCTATGAATATTCTGGATTGCCATCATCTAAGGAATCCCAAATTATTTTTGGGAAAATTGTAAACATTTACGACCCAACAACAGAATATCCCGGAATTGTTCTTCAAGTAATAAATATAGAAAAAATCCAATCTGAGTCATTATCATTTTCTGCAAAAGCAAAATTGAAAAAATATACATTCAATGGAAAATTTAATATTTGGGTGAGAATTGACAGCAAGGAAGGACAAAGTTTAATCGAATATAAGTCGCCAGAGTTATCAACGAATTCTATTGATTGGGAAACGATTAAATTTACGATAAACACTCCCAAAGATGCAGCAAATGTTCGTTTAGGATTAGTTCTATCTGGTGATGGCGAAGTTTTGGTTGATGATGTTGAAATGGCTATTAATTACAAAGGTAAAACTCAAACAACAAATTTACGAAATAATAATTTTGATGAAAAAAATAATAGCAAATCCATAATTGGTTGGTCGATGCCTCAATACTCAATGATTTATGGATATTCCAATAGTTTAGTAAGCAAAGGAATAAATAATTCTAATTGTCTCCAAATTAAGTCTAATAAGCAAAACGCAGTAGTTTTTCCCGAAAGATATAATAAATATACCGAAACATTTCCAAACAAAAAGTCTATTGATTTCCCACAATCTTTGAATATTAAACAAATTGATTTTGTAGAAAAACCAAAAATCAATTTTCCGGATAATTTTGCAATTAATGAAGAAGATGTTTACTCAAGATTTGTAATCTTAATTGATTTGTATAATTATATTAGAAATTTTTCTTATAATAAAGTTATTGATGAAAAAATAAATGAAGCATTTATTCAAGCAATTAAAGCGGCGAGTAAGGAAATATCCACTAATTCCTTTTTGGACATTATTCATAATTTTTATGCAATTACTGGTGACTTAAATGCCAAATTTTGGAATAGTAATTCAGATAATTCATATTTACCAAAAATTGGACTGCAAATTGATGGAGAAAATAACATTCCACTTGTATATTCTGCTTCATCATTAGGTATTCCCGATAGTTCTATTATTTTGAAGGTTGAAGATACCGAAATATCCAAGATGATGATATTAGATAATAATCCTAAATTTGAAATTTACAAAAATATCGTAAGATTATTGAGTGGCAGTCAAAAAACAATTGTAAATTTAACTTATAAAACTCCAAATGGAGAGATTAAGGTTGCAACACTTGAGCGAAATTCATATCAATTAAAGAATTTATCCTTGCCCGATTTTGCTACTGAATTGGATACGGGTATAATTTATATTAATTCTTCAATGATTAATGATATTGAATTAAAATCAATTCTTCCACAATTACTTGCTCCAGATATTAAAGGAATAATTTTTGATTTTCGTGGAATTTCAAAGATTTCTGATTATTTTTTAGGTGTTCTTACAGATAAAACCAATTTGAATTATACAACTGAAATTCCAATTTATACAGCACCAAACAAGTCCTTAGTATCTTATTATTCGTTTGAGAGTGAAATAAGGAATTTCCCTAAATTAAATAACACTAAACTTGTTTTCTTAGTTAATCACGCAACAAGATCCAATTCTAACCTAATTTCATATATTGCTAAGGAAAATAAAATTGCCACAATTATTGGTGAAAGAACTCAGAACAACTATGTAGATGTAGGAGAAGTATTTCTTCCAGCATTTTTCTATGGCACACAATCATATTTCCGTGTTAAATATAATGGTAAATATCTCGAACAACCAGTTGTTCCTGATATTGAAGTAATTCAAACATTCGAAGCAACTGCTCAAGATATTGATTTGCAATTAGATAAGGCAATAGAAATTCTGAAAAATTAAATTTCTAAGATTAAATTTCTACAATTGTAACTCCAGCGCCGCCTTCTACTAAATCTCCATCTCGGTAGGAGATTACTGATGGATTACTTCGCAAATATTCTTGTATTGCTTGTCGCAAAGCGCCAGTGCCTTTGCCGTGAATTATTGTGATATATTTTATGCTTGATAGTAAGCCATCTGAGATTGATTCTTCTACTTTTCGGATTGCTGCCTCTGCTCTTTCTCCACGAAGGTCTAATCGCGTTTGTACATCAAATTTTATATGTTCGGAGTAAGTTGATTTAATTCGTAATTCTTTTTCATCTACAGACTTATTTTCACTTACTTCTAATAATTTAGCTTTTAATTTGAACTTTATTCCATTTATCTCAACAACAGCAACTTCCTTATTGTTTAATAATTCAATTACTTTGCCATAGGAATTATTGTCCGCATAATATACATCGCTACCAACTTTAATTTCTTGATTGCCTTTCTTTGATTCAGATATTATTTTTTCGGGTTTTGTTTTCTCAATTTGCTCTAATATTTCCTTTTTGGCTTTGGCTATTTCCTTCTTTATTTCTACAGGTGCTTTAGTTTGTTCCTTTATTTCCTTAATTGTTCTTTCAATTAAAGCATTTGAATTTTCAACAATCGCTAATGCTTCTTGGCGGGCTTCCTTTAATAATTCACTTTTCTTTGATTTTAGTTCATTAAACTTCGTTTCATATTCTGCCAGAATATTATCTGCTTTTGCTTTTTCTTTTGATGCTATTTGCAATTTATTCAAGGCTCGTCTTTGGAATTTATGGAGTAATTTAATTCCTTTCTCTAACTCTCTTGCTTTATTATCTAAGTATTTTCTTGCTCTGCTGAGAACTAATTCAGATATACCAATATTTCTTGCTAACGAAAATGCGTAGCTATTTCCCGGAACACCAACCAAGAATTTGTAAGTTGGCTTTAAGTTCTTATCATCAAACTCAAGCGAAGCATTTTCTATTTCTTCTCTATTTAAAGCAAATGTCTTCAAAGTTGAATGGTGAGTGGTAGTAAGGAAAAATAAATTCATTTGGGCAAATGTTTCCAAAATCCCTGATGCTATTGCCGATCCTTCAACGGGGTCGGTGCCAGAGCCAATTTCGTCAATTAATATAATTGAATCTGCTTGTGCTTCGGAAATGATTTGTTTTAATCTTAATATTTGAGCAGAAAATGTACTCAAATCATTCTGAATTGACTGGCTATCACCAATATATGTAAAAGTACGCGAAATGTTGAAAGTGCATTCACCAAGCGGATAAATACCACTCATAGCTAAAAGCGAGGACAATCCAATTGTTTTAAGGGCTACTGTTTTTCCGCCCGCATTTGGTCCCGAAATCAATAATCCACGTTTATTTCCATCTAATTCAATTGATAATGGAATTACATTTTTCTTACCTTTGGAATGTACTAATAGTGGATGATGTACTTTATTTAAGTAAAGATACTTGTCTTGTGTGATTTTTGGCATCATACCATCAAAATCTAAGGCATATTTGGCTTTAGCAGAAAGAGAATCAAAGTAGGCGAGAATGCTCAGACTTTTCAACATTTCATTTGCTGAATTGCCTGTTTCTTCAGTTAAATTTGATAAAATTTTGTAAATTTCTCTCTTCTCTTCGTTTTCCAATAGAGATAAGTCATTATTCAACTCAATAATCTCTGCTGGTTCCACATAAACCGTCGAGCCTGTTTGAGATGCTCCGTGAATTATACCACCAATAATTCTCTTATTTTCCACTTTGATTGGTAGAACAAATCTACCTTCGCGGATTGTGTAAAAATCTTCACGAGCAATTTCTTCGTCACTATATTTCTTTACTAATTTGGAAAGTCTGCTACGCAAATGTTGGCTTTTGGCGATTAGTTCTCGCCTAATTCTCATCAATTCTCTCGATGCATTGTCTCTAACATTGCCCGATTCGTCAATTGTTTCTTCGATATGTTTCTCTAAAACTTTATTCTCGATTAAATGTCCTGCTTTTTCCAAAATATAATCAAAATGTTCTTGATTTTTGAACACAAATGACCGAACATAACGAGCACTTCTAAGAATTGCTAAAACTTTAAGAAAATCTTCAGTTGCTAAAACAGCATTTGCAATTTTACTTCGGTATAAAATTTGAGAAATGTCGGATAAATTAGTTATTGGAAATTCCTCTCCTTTGAGCAATATTAATCGAACTTCTTCTACTTGGTTTAATTCAATTTCCAACAATTTTTGGTCGTAGATTGGTAAAGTGTTTAAAATAATTTCCCTGCTCATATCGGATATTGCATATTTGGAAATGATTTCCAAAACTTGGAAGTATTCCAATTCTTTTAAAGCAACTTTTTCTAATTCTGTAAGTGGTTCTTGGTAAATAGTCTCAAACATTTTTTAGCTTAATAATCTTTTTAAAATATTCTGAACTACAGTTCCATCAGCCTTTCCAGCAAATTTTTTCATTGCCGAACCCATTACTCTTCCCATATCTTTTTGAGAAGCATTCATTTCTACAATTAAATCCTTAATTGTTGCCTCAATTTCGGCTTCATCTAATTGTTTTGGTAAAAATTCTTGAATTATTACAAGTTCCGCAGCCTCTTTGTCTCTCAATTCGGGACGATTGCCTTTTTCGAACATTTCGATAGATTCTTTTCTTCGTTTTGCAAGTGTATTTAGCATTTTTAATGCTTCATCATCGGTCATTGGATGGTCTGCACCACTTTTATTAAATTCAATTATTCCACTTCTTATGGAACGCAATACATCCATTCTTACCTTATCCTGATTCTTCATTGCTGTTTTAAGTTCTTCATTAATTCTTTCTTCAATATTCATAATTCAATAAAATTTATTTTACAAAAATATTAAAACAATTATCAGTAGAAAAAATTGTAAAATTTTTAAAAAAAATGTTGAAAATTTACTAAGTTTTGTAGTGTTTTTACATTTCTTTTTGTTAAATTTGTGATATGAAAAATAAATCCATAGAAATAATAGTTGATGCAATATATAAATCAAAAAATATTGTTGCTTTTACGGGTGCGGGCATATCTGCAGAAAGCGGTATTCCTACTTTTCGGGCTGATGATGGGATTTGGAAAAAACACAATCCGCAACTACTCGAGATTTCATTTTATAAAGAAAATCCAGCAATATCTTGGAAATTTATCAAAGATATTTTTTATAGCACTTTTGTGAAAACTAAGCCAAATAATGCACATTTAGCTTTAGCTTGGTTCGAAAGAATTAACAAACTACGGGCAATCATCACACAAAATATTGATAATTTACATCAAGAAGCTGGCAGTAAAAATGTAATTGAATTTCATGGCAATTCCAAAAAACTTGTTTGTTTGTCTTGCAATGCAATCCATAAACTTGATGATGATATTTTGCAAATGCAAATTCCAAAATGTCCCGTGTGTGGTGGTTTGCTAAAGCCCGATTTTGTATTTTTTGGCGAGAATATTGATAAGAAAATACATAATTTATCAATGAGAGAGTCCCAATTAGCAGATTTATTTATAATAATTGGTGCAAGTGGCGAAATATATCCAGCAGGCTTGATTCCAGAGAATGCTAAGTTTTATGGAGCAACAATAATTGAGATTAATACTGAACAAACTCGTTTCTCAGAGACAATTACTGATGAACATTTGGAGATGAAAGCAACAAAAGCAATGGATTTTATAGTAGAAAGGTATAAAGAAAAATATTTTTAGTAATAAAACGATTAAAGAAATAATTTTTTTTCATATTTTTGAATTTTAATTGGAAATAATTTTTAAATAATCAAAAAGAGGTGTGCTATGTTTTCCGAAGAAATGTATTTCGAAAACTTAAAAATGCTTTTAGCAACAGATGAAGACTTCGAAGATAACGAAGACTTAGAAGATAACGAAGACTTAGAAGATGAAGATTTCGTAGATGATTTTGATGACGATGATGACGATGATGATGATGACGATGACGATGACTTTGATGACGACTTTGATGACGATGACTTTGATGACGAAGACTTTGATGATGAAGACTTTGATGACGATTTTGAAGATGACTTGATTAATGATTAATGA
>DYPF01000028.1:0-5742 GCA_020720105.1 Chloroherpeton thalassium | reverse complement strand
TGATTAATGATTAATGAATAATCATAATTATTAGAATCATAAGTTTAATTTATAAAAAAGAGCAGTCATTTCTAACTGCTCTTTTTTTTAAATATAAATGCTTGTGATTTTTAATCGCGGAATTTTCTGGGTCTATCTTTATCTTGCCGTTTTTCCATAATTTGCTTACGCACTTCTTCTTGGAATCTTCTTTCAAAAAGGACATATTTAGCAAAGTTTTCTTTTGATAGTATTTTGCTCATACTTTCAAATTTAAATTGTACTGCTTTTGTAAGTTCTTCGTTTGCTTTTAAGTAATCATTGTTAAGTTTATCGATATTTTTGTAGTCTTCGTCTTGAACTGCTTTACGCAATTCGTCAGTTGCTTTGTCCAAAGCTTTGAATTTCTCGGTAACATTTTTTTCTAATTCATTGAATTTAACAATAAATTTATCAGCTTCGGCTTCGTTTAAGTCTAATACTTCGAGTAACTTTACTTTTTTTAGTGATTGGATTCTTTCCATTGCTCTCGGTGGCATACCTTGTGCTGAAAGGTTCATAGTTGTGAGTGCTATCATAAAAGCAAACAACAGCAATTTTTTAAGATTTGAAGTTAACATTTTGTATCTCCTCGATTATTTCTAAAAATTCTTCTTCTTGTAAATTATTAAAATTATTTATATTTAATGCATTAATATCAATATTTATTAGTTCTGAAGCTGTTAGTTTGAATGATTCATCAAAAAAGTAATCATTGTATAATTCATCTACACTTGCAACTAAATCTTGTGTATCTTCTGCTTCGATAATAATTGCTTGATAAATAGTTGATTTGTCGGCTAATTGTTCAATAGTGCTATCAGGTATATTGCTCAAATCAAGTGAATTAATCTTTTGCATAGTTTCGCTTAATGTATTTGGTTTGTGTATTTTGTTGCTTATAAATCTATCAACCCAAAAATTGTTCTGAACTCCAATAAAATAAACAACTGCAAATACCATAACAGGTACTATCAATCTTAAAGGTTTCCATGCAGAGTACTTTGATTTTGTTGCTACTTGGGGCTGCATTTTGCGAGCAACTCTTGTTGGCAAATCTTTTGTTTTATCAAATAATACTTTATCATAATCAATTTTGTCGAGTTTGGCAAAAACACTCTTCACTTCATCAATTTCTTTTTGAATTTCAGGAAAAGCAGGCAAACTTTTTTCAAAAATCACTTTTTGAGTATGTTCTAAATTACCAAATATATAATCGGGTAATCTTTCCTGCATTTCACTTTCACTAAATTGAAAATCAATATTTTGGTAATTATTATTCATTTATCTTTCCATTATTTTTTTCATATCAGTTGATACTTTTTTTATAGCATGAAAATAGCTTGCTTTTAAGGCTCCAACAGAAGTTCCTGTAATTTCGGCAATTTCTTCGTAGGATAATCCTTCGAAATATCTAAACGCAAAAACTTCTTTTTGTTTTTCGGGCAAAGTATTCATTACTTTTAGCAGTTTATCCGATAATTCAGAATCTGTGTAATTTTCCTCTGGATTTCTTCCTTTATCTGGAATTTCAGTATATTCGTCTTCATTACTTAAAGAAAAAAATTGTCTGATTTTCTTTTTCCGCAAGTAAGTGAAAGATTCATTAATCGAAATTCGATAGAGCCATGTTTTAAAGGAACTATTCTTTTTGAATTTGGATAAAGAATTAAGAACTTTTATGAATATTTCTTGTGTAATGTCCTTTGCTTCGTCTATATCTTTAATTTTTTGCAATACGGTCAAATACACAAATTTTCGGTATTTTTGTACAATATTGTAAGCCGCAAGCTCACTTTTTGTTTGTATGTATTCCTGTATGTATTCTATATCTTCGTTCAAATTGTTTTCGTATTTGATAATTAGACAAAATTAAGAAACAAAAGGTTTAATTGCAACATAAAATTTTAATTTGGCATATTATTTGTATATTTTCAAAAAAAAATTCATTATGATTGAAAAATTTGGAAACCGAGATTATCAAACCACACTTCAAGGTGGTTTTTCTTCACAAAAAGCCACCGGAAAATTACCTAATCCATTGCCTAATCCATTATTGCTGAATTTGGGTTGTGGTAATGATGTACGAGAAGGATTTATCAATATAGATTTATTTAGCGATAATTTCAATGTAATTGGAATGGATATTCGCAAATTAGAATTGCCTGATGAATCTGTCGATTATATACTTGCAAGCGATATTTTGGAGCATTTTTCCCATAATGATACTTTAGAAGTATTGTCTGAATGGGTGAGGGTACTTAAAAAAAATGCAGAAATTGTAGTTCGTTCACCCTCGCTTAAACTTCAATCACAAGCATATTTGCGTGAAGATTGGAATGCAGACATAGCATCTTATATGATATTTGGTGGTCAGACTAATCCCGGTGATTACCATTGCGTTGGCTTTGATAAAGAATCATTAACGGAGCTTTTCAATAAAGTTGGATTAGAATTGACCTACTATGAAGAGCAAGATATTCCTCAAAATCAAGGTTATATCAATCTGAATTTTGTTGCAAAGGGCAAGAAAATTGCACAAGAATCATTTAATGATGATGATTACTTATCACAAATTTTTGATTCTAATAAAAAAAGTGATTTACAGCAACAAAATGATGACGATAATTCATATAATATTGCTTTGCTCCAAGAATTAGTTGATTTGGATAATAAACATCAAACCAGAGAAGAAAAAATTCAATCTACACCAATGTTGAATATTGTTTGGGAAGGTTCGCAATTTGTATATCATTCATTAGCATTAGTTAATCGAGAACATTGTTTGAATATGATCAAAGCAGATAATATAAATTTGACAATTATTCCTTATGAACCAGATAAATTTGACCCAAAGATTAATGATAAATACTATGCATTAGCCCAAAAGGATATTCGCTATAAGGCTGATGATAGTGAAGAAGTGTCGAGATTACCATATTTATGGGTAAGGCATCAGTGGCCCCCAAAATTTGAACCTCCGAGAGGAGCCAAGTGGGTAATAATGCAACCTTGGGAATTTACGCAGTTGAGAAAAGACTTTGCTGAATTATTTAACCAAGCTGATCAAATTTGGACTCCTTCAAACTATTCAAGGCAGTGTATGATTGAATCGGGAGTGGATTATGATAAAGTTCAAATAATTCCAAATGGAATTGATCCCGAATTGTTTAAGCCCGATGGAGATATTTATCCATTAAATACCCAAAAGAAATTGAAATTCCTTTTTTGTGGTGGCACAATTTATCGAAAAGGTATTGACATCTTGCTCAAAGCTTATATGAAAGCATTCAAGAAAGCCGATGATGTTTGCTTAGTGATAAAAGATATGGGTGGCGATACATTTTATAAGGGTCAAACTGCCAATCAAATGATACAAGAAATACGACTTCTTTCAGACTCACCTGAAATCATTTATATTAATGAATATTTAAAGGAAGAGGAAATAGCTGCACTTTATCGATCTTGTGATGTGTTTGTTTCGCCCTATCGCGGAGAGGGATTTTCGATTCCTACTTTAGAGGCAATGGCTTCGGGTAAACCAGTGATTGTAACTGATGGAGGAGCAACTGATGATTTTGCGCTTGATGAGTTTGCTTATAAAATTCCTGCTGACCCAATTTCTATAGGTAGTAATATCGCTGGATTTGAACTAACAGGTGAAGCATATTTGCTTGAACCCAACCAAGAAGAGTTGTCAAACATACTTGACTCGATTTATAAAAATCCTGCAAATATATTTTCGCAAGGTTTGATTGCACAAGAATATGCCAGAAAGAATTGGAATTGGCAAAAAGCTACACTCAAAATGTATTCTTTGATTGATAATTTATATAATCTAAATTTAAGAAAATCAGCCGAAGAAAGATTAACAAGTTATTCGGATAATTATCTTGTTTTGGGAAATGCAGAGTTAGAATATCAAAAGGGAAATTATGAATTAGCTTTATTGATATTTCTTGAAATTGAAAAAGAAAAAAATAGTTTCAACCAAAAACATTATTTGCACATTCAAAAAAGAATTGCTGAAATCCTAATAAATTTAGGAAAATTTAACGAAGCATCTGAGCTAATTGAAAAATTGAAAATCGAAGATAAGTACGATGTTTACTATCTGGAATCGCTGCTATTAAGCCTAAGTAAAGAAGATGCGATTGCTTTAGAAAAGCTCACATATTTGCTAAATGAATGGTCAAATTATAAATTTGATACTACAATTGGGTTTAGTTTAGATGATTTATTAGTTATGACTGGAAATATATTTATATCTCAAACAAACTATATTGATGCCTTAGACGTCTATGAGTTTGCTTTAAAAGAAAATCACGAAAATGCTCAAGCTTGTTATGGTTCTTCTATCGCCTTATATAACCTAAATTTAATTGAACAAGCAAAAACAATGATTGATTGGGCAATTACTCTTGACCCAGATTTCTCGGAAGCAAAGGATTTTTTAACTTTAATTAACAAAAATGTTGGACAGTAAACAAGAAAACCCAAACTTTGGCACGCTTTACGTAGTCTCCACTCCAATCGGACATAAGAGAGACATTACATACCGTGCTGCAGATATTTTACAAATCTGCGATATCGTAGTTGGCGAGGAATTCAAGGAAGCAAGCCGTGTGCTTATGAATTTAAACTTAAATAAGCCAATAGAATTACTAAACGAACACAATGAGAAAGAACAAGTAGGCGATTATATTGAGCTCTTACAGAGCGGTAAGACATTAGCATTAATTTCGGATTGCGGCACTCCGATCTTTGCAGACCCTGGTTTTATGCTGGTTCAGGCAGCTATTCAAAACAATATTCCGGTTGTAGTTGTTCCCGGAGCTTCGAGCATTATGACAGCCATCGTAAGAAGTGGCTTTCCTATCAAGAAATTCTTTTATGCAGGATTTTTAAGTGCTAATTCAGAACAAAGATACGAAGAAATCAAAGAAATGATGTACTTTCCACACACATTCGTTGTGATGGATACTCCTTACAGATTAAAAGTGCTGTTGGAAGATTTTGCTGATTTATTACCAACGCGTAAAGCATATTTGGGAATGAATCTAACATTAAATAGCGAAACACATCATTATGGCACACTTGAAGAACTTTTCGAAAAGTTTAAAACAAACAAAACTAAAGCAGAATATGTACTTGTGGTTGAAGGATTTGCAAAAGGTTCATTAGCTGAGTATTTATCAGACGAATACGACGAAGACGAAAATGAAGATGAG
Organism: Chloroherpeton thalassium; assembly: GCA_020720105.1. Lineage (GTDB taxonomy): Bacteria > Bacteroidota > Ignavibacteria > Kapaibacteriales > UBA2268 > GWF2-33-9. The sequence continues at coordinate 493 of DYPF01000028.1, read as the reverse complement.
GATTACAATGAAGAATTAGAATTAATTTCGGATTCAGAAATTATGGAAGGTTTCATTGGCGATGATGATGAATTAGATGAAGAAAATGATTCAGAAGATAATGAAATTCTTGAATTAGTTGAGAATGATGATGAAGATAGTACTTCTGAATTAGATTCTGAAGAAGAGAGTGAAGATGATGATTCAGAAGACGAAGACTCAGAAAAAGAAGAAGAAGAAACATCAGACGAAGACTCTACTGAAAAGAAAGTAAACAGTGAAAAAACTCAAACTGAAACTGAAGAAAGAAGACCAAGAGAAGGCAGCCAAGACAGAAGAGATTATGGAGAGAGAGGCGACAGACGCGAAGGTGGTAACAGATTTGGTTCTGACGACAGACGAGGCGGCGGCGACAGACGCGAAGGTGGCAGCAGATTTGGTTCAGATGACAGACGAGGCGGCGGCGACAGACGCGAAGGTGGTAGCAGATTTGGTTCAGATGACAGACGTGGTG
>DYPF01000238.1 GCA_020720105.1 Chloroherpeton thalassium | reverse complement strand
TAATGTTTTCATGATTTTTTTCAATTGTAACTTTAGTTGTTAAAATTGGTATAACTTGTTCAGAGTGGAAAGAATGTAATTCAACAAACGGTCAATGTGAAACAAAAGAAAACAGATGTTCAAACAACGGTGAATGTTTAGGTGTTAAAATTTGTGATGTAAATCATAATTGTGTAAACCATATTGACCCCTGTGAAGGTCAAAGTTGTTCAAACTTCGGTGTTTGTGCAATAATAAATAACACAGCAAAATGTTTTTGCAACATAGGTTACACAGCAGAAGGATTAACTTGTGTAGAAATTATTGTTAATTTATGTGAAAATGTGACTTGTGACGAATGGCAAAGTTGCAATGCAACAAACGGTCAATGTGAAACCAAAGAAAACAGATGTTCAAATAACGGAGAATGTTCAGGTTCTCAAATTTGTGATGAAAATCATAATTGTGTAAACCCAATTGACCCTTGTGAAGGTCAAAGCTGTTCAAACTTCGGTGTTTGTGCAGTAATAAACAATACTGCAAAATGCTTTTGTAATAATGGTTACACAGCTGATGGATTAACTTGTGTAGATATTGATGAGTGTTCTGAAAATACAGACAATTGTCAAGCAGGTTACACTTGTGAAAACACAAACGGTTCATTCAATTGTAATGATATTAATGAATGTGATTTAAATTTTGACAATTGTTTAACAGGATTTACTTGTGAAAATACCGCAGGTGGTTTTATTTGTAATGAAATCAACGAATGTGAAAATAATACTCACAATTGCGAAGCAGGTTATGAATGTGAAAATACTGCAGGAAGTTTTATTTGCAATGATATTGATGAATGCTTAACAGAAACAGATAATTGTGATGAAAATGCAAATTGTACTAATATAATCGGTTCATTTAACTGCGTTTGTAAAATCGGATTTAACGGAGACGGAGTTATTTGTTATTATAATCCGTTTATAACAACTTGGAAAACAGATAATAACGTAACTTCATCATCAACACAAATAACAATTCCGATAAATCCAAATTATTCATATAACTATAATGTTGATTGCAATAATGACGGTATTTTTGAAGCTGTAAATGTAATGGGAAGTTATACATGCAATTATGAAATTGCAGGAATTTATCAAGTTGCAATAACAGGTGATTTTCCTGCAATCTATTTTAATTATTCAGGTGATTACAGTAAAATAATATCAATAGACCAATGGGGTTTAATTCAATGGCAATCAATGGAAAATGCTTTTGCCGGTTGTAATAATTTAAGCGGTCAGGCGATTGATACTCCCGATTTATCAAATGTTACAAATATGAGTTTTATGTTTTTAAACGCAACTTCATTTAATCAATCAATCGGAGATTGGGATGTATCAAATATCAGAAATATGACTTATATGTTTTATGATGCTAATTCTTTCAATCAACCTTTGAACGATTGGGATGTTTCCAATGTTACTAATATGTTAGGAATGTTTTACAATGCCTCTTCTTTCAATCAACCTTTAAATGATTGGAATGTTTCAAATGTTACTGATATGACTGAAATGTTTGCATATATTACAGTATTCAACCAAGATTTATCATCTTGGGATGTTGACCAAGTAACATCATGTGGGCGAGTTTATTCCGGTACTTCTGCTTGGACTCTTCCGAAACCGAATTTCACAAGTTGCAATCCGTATTAATAATCAATTTATTTGACAATTAAATAAATAATTAATACAATAACATATTGATTTTTAATTTGTAAAGACGTTGCAATGCAACGTCTTTACCTTTATTTTCAGGAGGCATATATGAGATTTATTTTATTATTTATTATTGTCCTAAGTGCATTTGTAAGCTGTGGGGATGACAAAGGCAACACAAATGAAACAGATAAATGTAAAGATGTGACTTGTTCGGAGTGGAAAGAATGTAATTCAACAAACGGTCAATGTGAAACAAAAGAAAACAGATGTTCAAACAACGGTGAATGTTTAGGTGTTAAAATTTGTGATATAAATCATAATTGTGTAAACCATATAGACCCTTGTGAAGGTCAAAGCTGTTCAAATTTGGGAGAATGTGCAATAATAAACAACACAGCAAAATGTTTCTGTAATGCAGGTTACACCGCAGATGGATTAACTTGTGTTGATATAAACGAATGTTTAATAGACACTTACAATTGCCCAAATGGTTACACTTGTGAAAACACAGCAGGTGGTTTTGTTTGTAATGATATTGATGAATGTTTAACAGAAACAGATAAATGTAATGAATTTTCAATTTGTACAAATACAACAGGTTCATTTGTTTGTTTATGTAGTGAAAGATATTATCTTGATACAGATGGATTAAGTTGTAAACAAAAACCTTTTATAACAACATGGAAAACAGATAATCCGGGTTCATCTGAAAGTAATCAAGTAATAATACCAATAACAGGAACAGGATATAATTATCATATTGATTGCAATAGTGACGGTATTTATGAAGCTGAAAATATTACAGATAATTATACATGTATCTATCAAACAGCAGGAATTTATCAAATTGCAATAACAGGTGATTTCCCAAGAATATTTTTTAATGGTTCAGGAGACAGATATAAAATACTTTCTATAAACCAATGGGGTGCAATTCAATGGCAATCAATGGAAAAAGCTTTTAGCGGTTGTTCCAATTTGACAGAACAGGCTGTTGATACTCCTGATTTATCAAATGTTTCAAATATGAGTTACATGTTTTCCGATGCAACTTTTTTTAATGGTGATATAAATAATTGGGATGTTTCAAATATTTCAAATATGAGTTATATGTTTTACAATGCAAGTTCTTTTAACAGTGACTTAAACAATTGGGATGTAAGTAATGTTAGTGATATGGCAGCAATGTTTTTAGGTGCATCTTCTTTTAATCAAGATTTAAGTTTATGGGATGTTTCAAGTGTTATTACTATGGCAGCAATGTTTTCCGGTGCATCTTCTTTTAATCAAGATTTAAGTTTATGGGATGTTTCAAGTGTTATTACTATGGCAGCAATGTTTTCCGGTGCATCTTCTTTTAATCAAGATTTAAATATATGGGATGTTTCAAATGTCACAAGTATGATTAATATGTTTTCCGGTGCAACTTCTTTTAATCAAGATTTAAATTTATGGGATGTTTCAAGTGTTATTAATATTAGCAATATGTTTACAGATGCAACTTCATTTAATGGTGATATATCAAATTGGGATGTTTCAAATGTTACAAATATGAATCATATGTTTTCGGGTGCAACTTCATTTAACAGTGATATATCAAATTGGGATGTTTCAAATGTTATACTTATGAGCTATATGTTTAATAATGCAATGTCTTTTAACAGCAACTTATCAAATTGGAATGTTATAAATGTCACAACTATGAATGGTATGTTTAAAAATGCAACTTCTTTTAACAGTAATATAAGTTCTTGGAATGTTTCAAAAGTTACATATATGCCTTGGATGTTTCAAAATGCAACTTCATTCAATCAGAATTTATCATCTTGGGATGTTGATCAAGTAACATTATGCGGAAGTGTATATTCAAACACTCCGGCATGGATTTTACCCAAACCGAATTTTACAAGTTGCAATCCGAATTAATCTAAAACCTGAAATCAACAATATCAATTGATTCAACTGATATTTTCGGAGCAT
>DYPF01000027.1:13037-22125 GCA_020720105.1 Chloroherpeton thalassium | reverse complement strand
CCCGTTTGCACGGGAATGACAATTTTGAAATATTTTGGACTTATGAGACAGCCTCCTATACCAACACCTAACACACAAGACCTAGTACTTAAACGTATTTATTCAAAAACAAATGTAAATGATAGATGATGTGCAATTTTATTTGGTGATAGAAATTCATTGGAAACTGTGTAATCTAATGATGTAGTAAAAGGAATATTATCGAATAATGCAGTTAAATCTGGTTTAACAGAAACTCCCGCTCCCCATTTATTTAATGGAGCAAACTGTGGTGTTCCATATTTTTCGCCAAAAACATCTAATCCGCCTCGGAATGTAATAAATTCATCGGCTGCTACTTCTAATCCAACTAACACACTTGGGGTTTTGGAATTTTCGATAAACGAACCTTCTAATGAAATTAAAATATACCTTGTTGGAGGCAATACATAATCTTCAATTTCTCCAGTGATAGTCGAGCGGTTTTGGGTAGTTTCGGAATTTAATCCAAATTGCATAGCCACTCCTGAACGAATTTCGAATGGAATTGTCTCGCGATTGCTCTCAAGTGTATTCCACATCATAGTACCATAAAGATTGCGAACTGCAAGCGAGAATGAGAATAAATCCATAATATTGAACTTAGTACCCGCATCAATACTCACGCCTGAGCCAATTGTATATGAACCAATTAAATTATTTGTTAAGTATTTGAGAGAAATGCCAACAGAAGCGAATTCAATTCGATAAGCTCCCGATGCAATGAATGTATATTGGAAATTTGATAGCTCTCCAGTTGGTTCTGCAAACTCATCACGACCCATAAAAGAGCCTGTATATAGTCCGTTTACTCCCAATCCAATTCCAAATTCTTCGTTGATTTGCTGAGCGTATCCCAAAAAACTTGCTGTTCTACCTAAACCAAGAGTTCCTGAATAAATCGAAACAGTAGGTTCGAACCTATAAAAACCAAGTCCTGCTGGATTATATAAAATTGTGGAAGGATCGTCAGATATAGCTGAATATGCACCAGCTAATGATAATGCCCGAGCACCATAATCACGAGTGAGATAAATTTCGGAGCCGCCACCAATTTGGCTTTGAGAATAAATTAGGGAGAAATTCGCCATAAGTAAAACAGAAAAAGCAAGCATCTTGCTTGATTTAATTATTTTACTTTGATATAACAAATTTTTTAGCATCTCTATAATTATTACTTGTTAAAACGCAAATATACACACCATTGGGTAGTTCGTTAATGTTTGCTGAATATATATAGTCTTCTTCTTTGCGGAAGCCTTCATACATCACTTTCACTTCTTTACCCAATAAGTTGAACAAACTCAACTTAATTGGAGCTGTTTCGGATTTTGAAATAAGCAATGCAACATTAATATTTGCTCCATCACTCCACACTTTTGTGATTTTATTCACTCCGACAACCGTGTCTGCATTCTGTTTAATAAAGAACAATTCCTGCTCTAAATTAGTAGCATCAAAGATTGTGCCATTTAGCGATAAATCCGCGAATACATTAAATTTGGACGCTGTACTTTTTAGTCCAGCAATAGAAATATTCTGAAATGTTATCAGCAAACAAAGCGAGAAAAGTAATATATATATTAATTTTGCCAATAGATTTTTTATAGTTTTGAGCTTAACTTGTCAATTATGGATTTGTCCTTCAAGGCATTATCCATTGCTTTCTTCATTTCTATAGTGTTTTCTTCGAGTCCCATTTTTGAAGCTATTTCTTTAACTTTCACTGATTTGCCAATTATTTCATTTGGAATATTCTTTAGCTTAGCTTCTTTGATTTTCTTTTGTTCATTCAATAAATTCATTGTTAATTCGGTTCTTGCATTTGCACTTGCTTTTTTTGGTCCTAACTTTTGATTACTTTGTTCCGGTGATTCAGTTTGCTTTTGAGCTACGATTGAATTTATTGCATCTGTCATTAGTTGAGCTTTTTCTTCGAAAATTGATGCTGGCTGTTCTTTATTAGTTAAATCAACATTAGGCTTTGGAGGCGTAACTTCTTTATTTTCATTAGCTTGATATTTCCCAGTTGCGTGCTGAGGAGCAATATTTTTCTTTGTTACTTTGGTAGCTTCACGCGAACTATTTATTGATTGATTCCGAGCTTTGCTAATTTTTGCCTTAGTTTGTAAAGTTCTCCATCGGACATACAAATACAATAAAAGCATTAAACCTGCAAAAACTACAGAAATTGCAACTTGCATCCAGAATGGAAAAATGTTGAATATACTTTGAGTTGTTTTGCTGGTAGTTTCTTTTGCTTTTGTGGTATCGAATAATTTGTTAAATTGTGTATATTCATCTGTAGATTGCATTTGGGAATTTTGTAATAATTGGGTTAACGAATCAATAAATTTTACTTCTACTATATTCAGTGTATCGTCTGATAATCTATTTTTTGGAACTAATAATTTCGGGAGTTCTTTCTTGGTCAATTCAAAATATTTATCAGCTAATTGACGGGCAATTATGGTATCGCCTCGCATTTTTAGCATTGACGATTTTATTGCTAATACCTGAGGGAAGTTACCTGGCGAATATTCACCAATGTCGGAATATTTCAAAGCACGATTAACTTTACCACTTGCAAATTCTTGCAAAGCAATAATATTTGCGGCGTTATAGTAACCTTCCCTAAGTGATTTGTACATAAAGTCAAGCCCTATAGAATCTAAACTTTCCTCGAAAGCAAGTAAACCGGTGTGAAAATAATCTTCGCCAAGACTTAAATTGCCCCAATAAACTATAAATACATTAAGTTCATTAGAAATTGGGTTAAAATACGATGTATAACCAATTTTTTGATTTGTTCTTATATCAATTAATATGCTGTTTTTTTGAACTTTAGTTTGAATAGAAGAAAATATTCCTGTACTTCCAATATTATTAACTGTATTGCTTAAAAAGCAATTAGAGACTTCGTACACAAGATTAGTTTTAGTAGAATCTAAGGCTACCGTCCAATTTATCTTACCATCAAATTGCAAAACTATCGCCTGTTCGTTAGGTACCGAAATATTTAATAGTGATGTTTTCTGGGCAAATACCTGAAAAGTGTTAATACTTAATATGGATATAAATATAAAAGTAGCAGCTATGTTAAAAAACAATTTGTTTTTCAAATTTATCCGCAAATTAATATATTTATTCTGTAATTGCATTTTTGTGTATTTTTTTAATTGCAAATTAAGAATTATTATCGCAAGATTGCTTTGTTAAAGATTAATTTTACAATTGTACCTTTGTTAATTTCTGAACTGACATATATTTTTGCCTTAGTTTTATCAGTAAAATACTTAGCAAAATACAAACTCAACCCTAAATGTCCTTCCTTTTTATTCATAGAAGTAAATGGTTGGAATAGCAATTCAGCATCCTCTATTTCGCAACCTTTACCATTATCAACAATGCTTAGGCTAATTTTCTTTGAGTCAAGTTCTTGTAAGATCAAGTCAATCTTGCCATTATTATCGATAGATTCTATTGCATTTAGTAAAATTGCAAATACTACAAGGTCGAATAATTGTTTATCTGTATTAATAATATTGCTTTTGGTTTCAACAAATAAATTTATTTGAATATCTAAATTACTAAAAATTGGATTTAAAGTTTTTACCAATTCTATCAGATATTCATCAATATTAATTTGACTTGTAGAAATCTTGTCAATAGCTGGATATTCTTGGATTTTTGTACTTAAATTTATGATTTCATTAATACTATTGGTTAAAATCGCCATTCTTCTATCAAGCATATCCGGATTTGTTTTGCTTAAAAGTATTTGGGCTTGAATTGACTTTTGCAAAATGGTAATATGCTGAAAGTAAAAATTATTCATTGCATTTTTGATATAGTTAGATGCAATTTTTATCAGGATTTCAGTTTCCTTTATGGATTTAGTATTTTGATTAGAATTAGATTCAATCAGAATAATTGATTGAATAATGAAGTAAGCTATATCAATCACAGTTGAAAGTTTATTTGAATCTATTGTGATTTGTTGGCTACTTGATTCGGAAACAGTTCCTACAAAATATACTTTTGCATTATTTAAGGTGGATATTGGATATATGAAAATTTTTTGAAAAAACTCGTTTGTACTCAAATCAAGATTTGGTAATAATTGAGGTATTCCCTGCTCGCCGCACCAATCTAAAATACCACTTTCTGAATTATTTACTATCAAGTTTATGAATTGCTCTGAGGATTTTGCATAAGCATTATATTTTTCAAAATTCTTATCCTCAAAAAAGAACTGGTTTTCGGTAAAGAAACAGTATTCAGAAAATAATGACTGAATTTCATTAATTAATTTACCAATTGGCAGTCGCTTTTTCTCTAATTTTAATAATTCATTAATTAAGAAAGAATGCAAATCGCCTTTTAATTTGTCAATATTTTGAGTATTTTCATTCATCAAATTTCAGCAAAAATCCCTGCTTTTAAGAATTCATCGTTTATTTCATTTTGCAGTAAAGCAATACTGCTTTCCTTGTCGTATATATCATCATCATCTTGGTCGGTATCGAATAATTCTTCTGAAAGATAGAGCATCGATGGTGTGTTTTCAGTATTCCATTTATAGTAGTCATTCTTTCGTGCAAACCATTCCGCCACAGAGACAACAGTTGTTAAGGGTTGATCTACACTTTTATTAGATTCACTTGAGCTATCGAGATTTTCGAACACAGAAAAATGAGTATGATGATTAAGAATACTCATTAATAATCTATCTGGGAGATTCCATTTTTTTCCTATCCAAGCTCCTATTTCGCAATGAGTAGTCTTCAGCACATATTTTTCAGCTTCAATTAAAGATATATTCCTTGATATCATTAACTCTCTAATCTTTGCATAATCTACTCCAAAATATTGAGCAATAATTAGTATCCCAATATCGTGCATAAGTCCAGCTACAAATGCTTCGCCAGCTAATCGATATCCGATTTTTCGAGCAATTACACGAGAGGCAGAAGCACAATACAAAGAGTATGTCCAAAATGCATCTATATTGAAACCAAGTGATTGAACTTTACGAAACATCCTTTTTATCGATAAACCGATTAAGATTTCCTTGATTGCATTAGTGCCAAGCACAACTACTGCAAGTTCAACAGTGGAAATCTTCCTGCTAAATCCATAAAATGGCGAATTAGCAACCCGTAATAATCTTGCTACTAATGATTGGTCTTGTTCTAATAATACGGCAATTTTTGCCGCACTAAAATCTTGATTGTCAACAGCACTAAGCACTTGCGAAGCCACAGTTGGCATAGCTGCAATATTCTGTATGCTTTGAAGTTTGTTAACAATTCTTGGCTCAAACATAATCGTATTTAATTAAATGAGTTTTTAAGTTCTTAATTACTTCAGAGTGAATTTGACTAATTCTACTTTCGGAAATTCCCATCAATACCGAAATTTGCTTTGGATTTAATTCTTCATAATAAATGAATGTTAATACCAATCTTTTCTTTCGAGGTAATTTTTGTAAATAATTATAAATAAAATCTTTTCTTTCGGCTTTCTCCATCATATCAAGAGTATTCTCTTGATTTGGGTCGCTTATTTCTTCAAGAAAATCATTAAATTCTTCGTCATCCGAACCACCAGAACGATTAATATCCGATAAAGAATAAAAAGCATTAGAAGCATCTAATGCTTGCATATATGACTTAAATTGATTCTCATTTAAGTCAAGTTTTAAGCGGACTTCCTCAATCGAGACTTCCCTATTCTTCTCTCTAACCAACTCTTCTCTTGTTCGATAAATATCTAATACTTTTTTGCGAGCATTACGAGAAAGTAAATCGAAATTCCTTAATTCATCTTTAATGTTCCCTTGAATTCTAAAATATGCGTAAGTTTCAAACTTTACACCTTTCTGCATTTCGAATTTCTCAATTGCATCGACCAATGCAATTATACCGACAGATTTGAAATCATCACGATTTATCACAATATGATTGGGCAAAGATAAATGACTTATCACTTGATTTACAAGTCCAAGATACTCAATTACCAAAGAATTACGATTATCGCTACTTCGATCTTGTAGGAAATTATCCCACAATTTGATAACTTTGTCATCATTCATTTTTTGTCCCAATTTAATTAACAAAATTAATAAATATTAAATTAATATTTAATAATCTTTAAGAATCTTCAAGAATTTATTTAAACATATCATTAACATAATCATTTTCGGAGCTTGAATTATAAGACAAATCATCTAATGGATTAAACTCATTGCTTATTGCATTTGATAAATGTGGTGCGTCAAACTCATCTACTTCATTTTCTTTAACTGGAGCATCCTCAATGTACTGTTTGGCTCTGTCAGTTTTGAACCGAGAATGAGAAATTTCTCGCTCTATTGATTCTAATTCTCTTAGTTCTTCTTCCTTTTTCCTATTCTCTTCTTCCACTTTTTGACGTTCGGCTTCTGCTTCAATTTCGTTTAATTCCTTTTCTTTATCAATAGATATCATAATGAAAAATCCAACGATGAGAGCGCCTATTCCTAAATATAATAAAGTGAAAACAAAAAACGAAGTAATTAGTGTGGATATTGGATCTTTGTTTAAAATAAAAAAGGTTATCAAAAACGAAAGCAAAGCTGCTATAACACTAATATTCACAATAACTTTAAACGGAAGATTTATCAGGGTTTTAATCCGTTTAATCTCCGTTTTTTGCTTATCCTTTGCTTTCTTTTCTTTTTGCTTCCGCTTAGCAGTTCGTTCTTTTGCCCTTAGTTGCTTATCTTTTTCAATCTGCTTTTGCTCGGCTAATTCTTCTTTAGAAAGCTTTGGTGCTTTTTCTTTATTTTCTTTATCTTTTGCCATATTATGTAATTATTTCCGAAACATTATATTCATTAATAAAATAGTTTGCTAAACTTTCGAAGTAAAACGATATATCTTCGTCTTTGTAATTTGTTGCAAGTTCTTGATTTAATATTGATTTACGTATAATTCGTTGATATGGGATAAATCCAATTGCTTCAAATTTAATTTTGAGGAACTTCTTAGTAACCATCGAAAGTTTATTATAAATTTCTTCGAAATCATCACTATCAATCACATTATTCACTACAATTTTAATTTTGTCAGGAATAATAAAATTCAATAGAATTTTAGAAAGTGCATAAGAATCTAACAAAGTTGAGGGTTCGTCATTTATTATCATCATCACAGAATTTGAAAAATTTACATAATTCAACATCAATTCATTTACACCAGCAGAAGTATCTATAATGATAAAATCGAAATTTCCTTCTAATAATAAGAACTTAAATATTGTAATTAATGATTCAGGATTGATTTCTTCGTCAATGCTTTCGCTTGGATAATCTGCTAATAAAGAAAGACTATCATTAATTTTGTGGAATCCTTGCTCTAATATTTCAATTTTCTTAAATATATCTTTAGCCCTTACAATCGGCTCCACTCCAAACATAAGATGCAAATTTGGGAAATCGTGGTCACCATCCCAAACAAGTACTTTCATCCCATTTTTGGATAATTGATTAGCGAGATTTGCCGTAATAACACTTTTTCCAACCCCGCCTTTGCCGCTAACAACGGATATAATATATGGTAGTTTTGGTAAATATTCATTATTTGGATTTTCCATCAATCAGTCTCGCATCAATAAGTTAACAAACATTTCCGCATTTGCTCTTTCAATATCGTCAGGAACGTTTTGTCCTGTAGAAAAATACGAAATTGGGATTTTCTTATTTAACAATATATCAAATAATGGACCAATTGCATTTGTTTCATCAATTTTTGTAATAATTAAACCTGAAATATTCAATTTTTTGAAAGATTCAATGTATTTCTCATAATTTTTTGCCGATAGATTACTTGGCAAAACTAAATACACTTTATTTGCTTCAGATATCTGAGCAATTTCGGATAAATAAGTTAAATTTGTTTCATCAATAATACTTTTCCCAATTGTATCAATGAAAATCATATCCTTATCGTAATCACGAGAAACTTGCTTCTGCAGCGAAACCAAATCATCTGCCTTAGAAAATGGAATTGCAGCTATCGATGAATATGTTTGCATCTGTTCTAAACCGCTTACTTTGTAAGTATCAGTGGAAATAATTGAAATATTTGCATCAAAACCAAGTTTGGCAATAGATGCCATTTTTATCAAATTTATTGATTTGCCTGCTCCGGCTGGTCCAACAAACATTACTACTTGTTGCTTGGCATCCTTCTGAAGAAATCCATCAAATAATATTCGATGTGATACAATTTTAGCAAATTCATCTTTAATTGCTATTGGATTTGCACCGGGATAATTCTTGTAAATCATCGATATTATATTTAGCACATTTTCGTAATTAACTTCATTGTTTACAAGAATATTAAATAATTGTTTGAATTCTTCGGGATATGAGTTTAGGTAATGAAACCTCACTTGCTCGTTAATCAAATCAACTTTTGTATTTAGTTTGGAGATTTCTTCGAGTAATTTAGCTGTAAAATCAAGGTATTTATCATCACTATTTGCTTTTTCGGGTGCAGGTCGGGGCAATGTAATTCGTTCAAATTGCTCATTTTTAGTTTGAGATTCATCAATTGCAGCAACAATTTCAACCAATTCATTTTGGGTTTTAGGGTCAATTACTGTTCTGTGCGAAAGAATTACAGCATCTTCGCCTAATTCACGAATTACTTTTTCCTTACCTTCTTTTATTGTTTTGGCTAATAGCTTTTTAATCTTCATAATAATGGTTAATATTAATCAATAAGCAACATAAATTGTCCTTACATTTTATTGAGAAAAAATTATGCCATCAAAAACAATTAATAGAGTACTCGGTTATTTGATTGGATTTTCGCAGTATTGGTTTCGGGTTTTCGATCAACTATCACTTCAATGTTGCTTGAGCAGAGTCTAAGGCAATATGCAAAATCGGAATGAATACAAAAAAATTGTGCCACACTTTAGAAGTGTAGCACAACTCAATCTCTTTGCATTATTCAACCACAAATAAATTCGTGGGCTAATAAAGTTGTTAGCAGGGAATCAATAATTTGTCCTCCCC
>DYPF01000027.1:0-12937 GCA_020720105.1 Chloroherpeton thalassium | reverse complement strand
AATTTTTATCAGAGCCTCCCCCTAAATCCCCCTCGGCGAGGGGGAATAAAAGGGGGAGGATTTTACAAACATCTACTTCCACAAATAAATTCGTGGGCTAATAAACCTAACACCTAATTCCTAACTCCCAGCACCCAAAAGACTATGCTTGTTCTTTCATTTTGATTAAATTCAATGCTGAGCCTGCTTTGAACCATTCAATTTGGAATTTATTATATGTATGATTTGCTAAAAATTCATCTGTAGTGCCATCATTATGATGTAATACAACTGTTAATGGCTTACCTTCTGCGAATTCAGTCAATCCAATTATATCAATAATATCATCTTCTTGCACTTTATTGTAATCATCTTTATTTGCAAAAGTCAAGCCTAACATACCTTGTTTTTTCAAGTTTGTTTCGTGAATACGCGCAAATGATTTTACTAAAATTACTTTTATTCCCAAGAAACGAGGTTGCATAGCAGCGTGTTCACGTGATGAACCTTCACCATAGTTTTCATCACCAATAACAACTGAGCTTATACCCAATTTCTTATATTCCAATTGAACTTCGGGAACTCCACCATATTCACCAGTCAATTGATTTTTAACTGAATTTGGAGTATCATTAAAGAAGTTAATTGCACCAGTTAAAGTATTTTGAGCAATATTTTGCAAATGACCACGGAAACGCAACCAAGGACCTGCCATTGAAATATGGTCAGTTGTGCATTTACCTTTTGCTTTCAATAGTAATTTTAATCCCTTATAATCATTTCCGTCCCAAGCTGCAAATGGAGCTAAAAGCTGTAATCTTTCAGAATCTGGACTAACTGCAACTTGCACAGCAGAGCCATCTTCGGCGGGTGCTTGATAGCCTAAATCTTCCACAGCAAAGCCTCTTGGTGGCAATTCTTCACCTGTTGGTTCTGGAAATAGAATTTCTCTACCGTCAGCAGTCATCACTTTGTCGGTTAATGGATTGAAGTCCAATCTGCCCGAGAAAGCCATAGCAGTAACTAATTCTGGCGAAGCAACAAAAGCGTGTGTATTTGGATTGCCATCATTTCTTTTTGCAAAGTTACGGTTGAACGAAGTAACAATGGAATTTGGAGTATTTTTTGGCATATTTGTTCTTTCCCATTGACCAATACATTGACCGCAAGCATTAGCCAAAACTTGTCCGCCTGCTTTTTCGAATAATTCAATAAAGCCATCGCGTTCAATTGTATAACGAATTTGCTCGGAGCCTGGGGTAATATAATAATCTCCTTTAAGTTTAATGCCATTATCCAAAGCAATTTTCACAATAGAAGCCGCACGCGAAATATCTTCGTAAGATGAATTAGTACAAGAACCAATCAAGGCTGCAGAAACTTCGGGGGGCCAGTTATTTTCTTTGATTGCTGGAGCAATTTCGCCCACTGCAAAAGCACGGTCGGGAGTGAAAGGTCCATTTATGTGTGGTTTTAATTCCGAAAGATTGATTTCGATAACTTGGTCAAAGTATTTTTCGGGATTTGCCCAAATTTCAGGATCATCAGTAAGATGTTCCTTTACTCCATCTGCCAAATCAGCAACTTCTGTTCTGCTTGTTGTGCGTAAGTACTTGCTCATTTTTTCATCGTAAGTGAATAATGAATTAGTTGCTCCAATTTCAGCTCCCATATTACAAATAGTTGCTTTGCCTGTAGCAGAAATAGAATTAGCACCTTCGCCAAAATATTCAACAATAAAGCCAGTTCCACCTTTAACAGTCAAGATGCCAGCTACTTTTAAAATCACATCTTTTGCTGAAGTCCAACCGCTTAATTTGCCTGTTAATTTTACGCCCAATAATTTAGGGAATTTCAATTCCCAAGCCATACCAGCCATCACATCAACAGCATCAGCTCCACCAACACCAATAGAAACCATACCCAAACCACCTGCATTAGGAGTGTGCGAGTCAGTTCCAATCATCATTCCGCCTGGGAAAGCATAGTTTTCGATAACAACTTGGTGAATAATACCAGCACCTGGTTTCCAGAAGCCAATCCCGTATTTATTGGAAACTGAAGCAAGAAAATCATATACTTCACGATTAGTTATTTCTGCATCAGATAAATCGGCTTTTGCTCCGATTTTTGCTGTAATCAAGTGATCACAATGAACAGTAGAAGGCACTGCAACTTTTGATTTGCCAGCGTGCATAAATTGCAATAGTGCCATTTGAGCAGTTGCATCTTGCATTGCAACTCTATCTGGGCGGAAATCTACATAATCCACACCACGTCCAAATTCTTTAGTAAATTCTTGCTCAAAAAGGTGAGTATAAAGAATTTTTTCAGCATAAGTAAGTGGATGATTGATAACTTTGCGGATTTCAGCAAGTTTATTAGGCAAACTTGCATAAAAAGACTTGATCATTTCGATATCGAAAACCATAATAAATCCTTAATTTAGTTTTTTAAAAAATTGAAAATTAATAATTGCAAATTAATTATTTTTATATTTATATTAATATTATAATTGAAATAAAATACAAATTGAATTATGGAAAAATTATATCTCATAGATGGAATGTCTTTAGTATTCAGAGCTTATCATGCTTTGATAAAATCAGGATTTCGTTCCCCCGAAGGAGTACCAACTGGTGCAGTCTTTGGATTTACTAATATAATTACAAATTTTCTGACCAAAGAAAATCCCAAAAATATTGCTGTGGCATTCGACACCCAAGCTCCTACTTTCCGCAAGGAGAAATTTGATTTTTACAAAGCTAATCGTGCTGAATTTCCCGAAGAATTAGAGCCACAAATGCCATTAATCAAGGAATTATTGGACTTATTTGGCATTACCAGAATTGAAATGCCCGGCTTTGAGGCAGATGATATTATCGGCACAATTTCCAAGAAATACTCCTCAGAGAATTTCGAAGTTTATTGCATTACAAGCGATAAGGATTTTTATCAACTAATCAATGATAATACCTTTATTTTGAAACCTGCTGGATTTAAAGGAGACGATTTGGAATTAGTTTCTTATTCGGGTGTTTATGACAAATTTGGGGTTGCACCTAATCAAGTTATAGATGTGTTGGCATTAATTGGCGATGCTGTAGATAATATCCCCGGAGTGAAGGGAATTGGTGATAAGACAGCAATTCCACTAATTCAGCAATTTGGCAATATCGAAAATATTTACGAAAATTTGGATAAAATTGAGAAGCAGTCAGTTCTGAATAAACTTATTACAGATAAAGAAAACGCATTCATTTCTAAGGAATTAGCTACAATTGATACTGATGTTAGAATTGATTTTTCTGAAAATCTACTTACTAAAAAAAGTCCAAATTATCACGAATTAGATGCTTTTTTCAAAAAATTAGGTTTTACAAAAATTAGGGAATACTGGCGGAAGCAAAATACACAAACTCAAACTACAAGACCTGAAATTAAAGTTGAAGATACACAAGAATTTTCGTTAAAATATGAAATATTAGATAGTGATGATACAAAGAAAATTAGCCAACTAATCGAACAGATTAAAATTGAAAAACAACTGATTTTTTCGTTTTATTCAGAAGAATATTCTAAATTTGAATCTAATATTGTTAGCTTCGCTTTTTTACTAAGTAATATTAACTACATAATAAATTTCCCGAAAATAGAACAATCGCAAGATTCATTATTTGGTTCAACAGATGCAAATACTAATAATTCCGTTCGTAAGGACTTTCAGGTTTTTGCAACTGAAATATTAAATAACAAATCGATTAAAAAAATATCCTACAATATTAAACAACAAATTAAGTTAGCCCACAGCCATAATTACACACTCATTGGTGATTTTTTTGATATTATGCTTGCATCATATTTGATTAATCCTGATGATAATCATAGCTTTGAAGGGTTAATTGTCAAATACTGCAATGATCAAAAATTGGAAACAAGTGAGCTTCAAAATCAAAATGAAAAAATTGCTTTAGAGCTAACTTTTATTAAATCAATTTACACAAAACAGCTAACTTTGATTGAACAAAATAAATTAAAAAACTTAACTGAAAATATCGAGTTTCCGTTATTAGAAATACTTTCTGCAATTGAAATTCAGGGTGTAAGGATTGATTTAGCAGAATTATCCCGCATTTCGATTGAATTAGGCAAAGAGCTTGACAAACTCACAGACCAAGTTTTTTATTATTCTGGGGAAAAATTTAATATAGAATCCCCTAAGCAATTAGGAGTAATTTTATTTGAAAAATTGAAATTACCACCCACCAAAAAAACTAAGAGTGGCTATAGCACTGATATTTCGGTGCTTACTGATTTATTAGATGCTCATCCGATTATTGAAAATCTTATTGAATTTAGACAATTAACCAAATTGAAGAATACTTATATCGACAATCTACCTAAGATGATTAACCCAAAAACTAAGAATATTCACACAAATTATCAGCAAACAGTTGCAGTTACAGGCAGACTATCTTCGATTGACCCGAACTTGCAGAATATTCCAATCAGAACAGATAAAGGAAAAGAAGTGCGAAAAGCATTTGTCTCAAGTTTCAGAAATGGTTTGATTATGAGTGCAGATTATTCTCAAATCGAGCTTCGCATTATGGCATATTATAGCAAAGATGCTACACTGATGGAAGCATTTCAGAGTAATCAAGATGTGCATACACTTACCGCAGCTCGATTATTCGACAAGAAGTTAGAAGAAGTTGATAGCGAATCCCGAAGAGTTGCAAAGACTGTGAATTTTGGTATTATGTACGGGCTTGGTGCCTTTGGCTTGGCTCAAAGATTGAGAATACCCCGCAATACAGCAGCAAAAATTATTGATAGTTACTTTTATAAATATCCTGGGATAAAAAAGTACATTAGCGACACAATTCAATTTGCTCGTGATAATGGTTATGTGGAAACATTATTAAATAGAAGAAGATACTTTCCACAAATTAACAATTCCAATAATAATATCAAAACTGCAATGGAAAGAGCGGCGATCAATCACCCAATTCAAGGAACAGCCGCTGATATGATGAAATTGGGAATGATTAATGTTTACAAGAAAATGATTAATCAAAAACTACAAAGCAAGATGATCCTGCAAGTTCACGATGAAATTGTGATTGATTTAATTCCAGATGAAGAGCAAATAGTAAGACAAATATTAGAAAAAGAAATGGTAAGTGCGCTCATTTTGGAAAATGTTCCAATTAAAGTAGAAATAGGTATCGGTAAAAATTGGTTAGAAGCACACTAAAAACCCAAAATCTATTTCTTCAAAATAAATTTACCATAATATTTTGTTGTTTTATCATCTAATATTAAATAATATAGTCCATTAGGTATATCTAATTTGATTTGGTTTGATTTTGAAGATAAAATAGTAATTTCGTAAACTATATAGCCATTCACATCAATAATTTGAACTAATAATGGAGTATTCTCGGCAAATTTATTTGTGTGAATATTCAAATAATCTACTACAGGATTAGGGAATATTTCAATTTTTTCAACAATAGATTTACTTTTAATATTGTCTACAAGTAAATTTGTTTTCCAGATTCCGCGACCATAAGTTGCAGCAAAGATTTCACCAGTTGATTCTTGATATTCCAAATCATTAACATTTGTATTTGGCAGATTATTGCTAAATCTCTGCCATTCTGTTGTTGTAATATCGCTATAGTACACACCTTTATTTGTACCAGCATAAAGTATATTTGAATTACTTGGTTGATGAAGTAATGTATTAATTCTAATACCTTGAGGTAAAGGTTGCGATATGTCTTGCCAAGTTTCTCCACCATCGGTGGTTAGATAAGTATTAATCAAACGATTAGATGTATTAATAGAAGCGTAAATACGCTGAGGATTAGTTCTATCGTAAGTCAAATGGGAAATATCAAGAGAGTCTAATGGCAAATTATTACTTGACTTTTTCCAATTACTGCCACCATCTTGGGTTATCCACAACTCCCCGGGCACTCTAATCCAGACTTTAGCAGTATCTTGATAATATGAGGAAGCTTTATAGCACAAAATATGAGTGGAATTATTTGGGAAATTCTTTACTATTGTCAGCGAACTTCTATTTTTGGAAGTGGTATCAATTGCATCGAGATTTAAGACAATGTTCCAAGTTTCACCGCCATCGGTGGACTTCCACAAATTGCGATAACCCATATAAATGATATTTCCATTCACAGGATCCATCGATGCAGGAGTAATCCAATTACCTTTTTCTGTAATTGAATTTGATAGACGAGTCTTAATTGTTTTTCCACCATCAGTAGTTTTGCATAAACCGCCATTTTGCCAAACCCCATAGAAAATATCAGTATTATTATTGTCAATCATAGTTTCCATACCATCATAGTTTGGAATATAATTTAGCCAATCACCTGAATTATAATAATAACAAGAATTATCTTGCGAACCACCAGCAAGTACATTGTCATTGTTTTTACTCATACTCATTCGGTAAAACTCGGTAATTGCGAGTCCGCTACTTAAATTCTCCCAAATAGTTGGAAATTTATAATTTGGGGCACCTTCAATTATATTTTCATTGTATTTATCAATCCAATCAATTACCCAACTTTGATCTCCAGCAAGAATTTTCTTTGTTCGATAAACTCCACCATCATTACACCAATAATATTGCTTGTCTAAAGGATTATATGCAGCATAGTGATGGTCGGCGTGTATGCTCTCACCAAATACATATATCCAAAAACTCGACATTTTCCAATTTCTACCCATATCATCGCTCATCCAAATATTTATTCCACCAGTATATATCTTATTTTTATCTGTAGCATCTACAATTAAAGCCAAATCATAAGAACCTTGACCTCTAGCATCAGTTTTGTCGCCACCCCAAGCTCCGAGAATATTATTTGTTGTGTCAATTACGGAACTTTGCATCCAATCATCACCGCCATTTGTGGAGCAATATAGACTATGAAAACCATTAGTGTTTGTCTTAACATTCAAAACATAAATATAATCAGGATACGAAGGAGCAATTGCTAATTCCACCCTTGATATTTCTCCTTTGGCAGGTATTCCCGTATTTAGTACTTCCCAAGTTTCACCAAAATCTTTAGTTCGTAACACCCCAGCCGAACCATTTCCATATAATTGTCCCATTGCAGCAAACAAAATATTTGATTTTTTTGTATTAATTTCTAAATCAGTAATGATAGAATCGCAAACTTTTCGCCAAGTTTCGCCTCCGTCCTGAGTTTTCCAAATTCCTCTTCTGCCTGCAACCAAAATATGATTAGTGCTATCGGGATGGATTATCACTTTACGCAATGCCGAAGAAGCAAAAGTAGGATCTTTGATTAATTGAGTTGGCTCCCAAGAGTTGCCACCATCAGTCGATTTAATCACTCCTGTAGTATTTCCACTTGTTAATCCAGTTGCATCAAAATCACCAGTAGCAGCATAAAGAATTTCTGGATTCTTTGGGTCAATCGCTATATGACTGATTGCCATAGATATTAAATTGTCTCCTTGAGGTATCCAATTTTTGCCTGAAGTTTCAGTTTTCCAGATCCCACCACTTGGAGTGCCAATCCAAAAAGTATTTGTTTCAGTTGGATGAAAAGCAATGCAATTAATCCTACCCATTGCATAACAAGAACGCGGTTCATAAGTTGGTGGCATATCAATCGGACCAAGTGGCGTCCAATTATTTTCGGATAAGAGATTATTTTTAGATTTTTGGGAATTGAAATTTAATTCAACTTGATTTTGTGGTTGCAAATAAGAAAGATTCCCATTATTATCGAATTCAAAGCGATTATTCCAGAGCCATCGATTCAGCCATTTATTTTTTGCTGAATGTGTAGAATCTGAATTATTGAGCAAATGTTTATAATGTTTTTGAATTTCAAAATAGGTTCTTTCCTCGACTTGCGAGAGTAAGTTTAGATTACAAAATAGGATAAAAAAGAAAATGTACAGTTTCATTAGAATTTCTCAAGATTTGAACCTACAAATTTAGGAAATTTTTAATGAAAACCGTACAAATTGTTAAATATTATTTGAAAATCTTATTTGAAAATATTATTTAAGTAATATTATTCTTTCTCAGCAATGTTAGCGAAAACACAAATATCAATACTAATGAAATTAATATACCCATTTCAATAATATAATAATAAAACATATCGTGAACATAAGCAATTTCCACGCTTATAACAAGTAATCTCCGCACTGCAGCTATCATTCCAATAACTAAGAATGGTTGGCAAGAAAGTATGTGTTGAGTAATGGAAATCTTCACAGTTGACAGAATTTCAATTATCATAAGCAATAAAAGTGTTTTAGAAATCAACTCAATAATTATCTTTATTGCAGTTAAATTTGGTCTATGTTGAAACAACAAAGCAATTTCATCATAGATTAATAATCCAGAACTAATTAATAAAAAGCTTACAATAACAAATAGGATGAAATATTCGATATACTTCAATATTTTGTCAAAAATTATATTTTCCATATTTTTTAATTTTTATTTTATTGCTATTTCTTCCAACGCATCCAAACTGTTTTGTAAATATCGGATGACTCTGAGCCCATTTCCCATTTGCCAACTTCCAAATTATCTAACCAATCCAAGAACATAGTTACATTTCTGCCAGTGAAAATTGCACCGTGTTGTGGGGCGATCACACTTGGATTGATTGCTCTTGCTCGGCGAACCCAAGCACGAAGTGCTTGTGTAGATGGCATCCATCTTTGGTGGAACTTCTCCATATATTTAATATGTGATGCAAAATCATCTACATAAATTGGATAATCAGAGGGCAATAAAGCAGCTCCAATATCTCCTGAAAATAATATTTTCGATTTTGGATCAAATAGGGAATAATTGCCAGATGAATGCGCATAGTGGGCAGGAACGGCATAAACAGTTGAACCGTTACTTCCAATCTTAATTTCTGCACCTTCGTCAGGTAGTCCGTTTAAGGTAAATTCAGTGCCCATACCAAAATGGGCAAGAAATCCAGTCCATATCCAAGGTGTATAAATTTTCACTTCTTTTACTAAATCTAACCACATTGCCAATGAAGACGATACATCTGGATCTTGGTGTGAAGCAAAAATTACTTTGATATTCTCTAGTGATACATACTTTGTAATTTCTGCTAAAACTGCAGGGAAAATATCAATTCCACCTGGATCTAATAGTATGGCTTCATCACCACTTTGGATGATATATTCATTTGTATCAATTATTTGCTCTTTCTTTTTGGGATCACGACCGATAAATATACATTTATGGTCACCACTTTCAAAAATAATTTGACTGTTCATATTTTTATGTATTTTGTGTGTTTGAAATCAATAATATTACTTTTTTTAGTACATTTTTTGCTTCTTTTATTGAATTGTCCATATTGTCAAGGTTGAAATTTAGTTTATCGACAATACCACGAATATTTGAAACAAGTGCCTGAAAACTTTGTTGGTTAGAATCTAAATATGAGGATTCAATTAAAATGTTTGAACCCATATAATTAGCAATAAACCCATTTCGTTTTAAATTTAGAATACGTTGCTCGGATTTTTTCAGATAATCTATTGATTTATTTAGCATTTCAATAGAATTAAGTGAAATATCTGCATTTACTTTGGCAAGCATATCAATATTATTTTTCTCAAAGCTATCTAAACCTTTTAGTAATGGATTGTTAGTTAGTTTTAATAAATCAATTATACTCAACAAGTTGAAATCGCCAGATCTGAAGCTACTTTTTTGTTTGATAAGTATCTCATCTAATAAATTGGACAAAGCACTTGAGTAAAAAATAAATCGTATAATCGAGATAGATGTTAGAGTAAGCTGTGAAGCTAATTCAGATGTAACAACTTCCAATTGTTCCAATTCAGGTGCAATTTGCACAGGCAAATCAGACAGAAAGCCAGATAATGTAATTAAAGACTGACCCTGTGCTGAGCCAATTTTTCCAGCTTGAACTATACCATTTACTGCCAATAACTTCAAATCCAAGCTAATTCCCTTTAAAGCTCGTGAATGAATAAGTATTTCTACTCCCAGTTTGTAGGAATTTCCTACATCTTCTCTAAATTTAATTAATTGTTGGCTCATTTTTGTTTTTTTATTTTTGCTAATTTAAGGAATTTTTTTTGATATTTGTTACTTTTATAAAATAAAATTTTGTAGATCCAATTTCTTTAATTTTTATTAACTCAAAATTAACATCAATATCAACATTTCTTTGGCTCGACATTTCAAATATTATTATACCATCATCGGCAAGAAGTTTATTCTTTTTAACTATATCAATAAATTTATCGAAAAAAGTAATAACATAAGGAGGATCTGCAAAAATTATATCATACTGTTCATTGCAATCTTCCATATATTTTTGTACATCTGATTTGATAATTAAATATTCATCTTTGGAAATGTTCAATGTTTCAATGTTTTTTTTAATTATTTGGATTGATTTGATTGATTTTTCTACAAAATGTGCACTTTTTGCTCCTCTACTTAATGCTTCGAGGCCAAATGCTCCTGTTCCTGCAAACAAATCCAAAACTTTTGTTTCTTCAAAGTTTACTAAATTATTCAAAATATTGAAAATAGATTCGCGAGCAATATCAGTTGTGGGTCTTATTCCATCAGGTAAATTTTGAGATAATACTCTACTTTTATATTTACCTGAAATAATTCTCATTTGTTCGTTTTTCGAATTAGATAATTAAATAATTGAAATACGGAGGTATGGTTCCACCTATACAACTTGGGTAAATTTGCAATGTCCTCGAGAGATATTCACGATCACGAGCATCTAATTGTGTTTTAATCATACGGAATGCATTCAATCTTTTGCCTTCCAACCCCAATAGCATAGATATTTCCCATAGTGCCATCGAAACTTCTTTATTTATATCATTCCCGTAATAGAACAAACCTCCATTGAGTTCGGGCACAACACTACCCATTAATTTGTTTATTTCTTGTTCTAATAATTCTGGGATTTCTGCTGTATTTTGGTAATTAACTAAACCAAGATATACTAATTGATTATTCTTTAGGATAGTAATATCTAAATAATTATTCTGAGCCCCAGCGATAACTGAATATTTTTCAACTAATTCTGGATAATTGTAAAGAAAAGCATTGGCAGCGGCAATTTGTGAGGCATAAGTAAAATTAATTTTCTTGTTATATTTCTTAAAAAAACCATTAAAAAAGTCGATATCGCTTTTTTGTATAATTATTGCAATTTGGCTAAAAGATTGACTTTGTGAAACAGGAAGCTGAAATACTTGAATTTCGAAATTTGTAATATTTAAATTTGGATAGAACTTCTTAATCTCTAAAGAAACAAGATCTACAATTTCTTCTTTTTTTATGTCTAATTTGCTGGGCATTTGTGCAATCATAATTGAATCAGCAGGGAAAATAATGTTAATTTTCTCGTAATCATTAGGAATTTTGTCAAGAATAATTTCAATATCTCGCAAAATTGACAAGCTCGGGTCTAAATGAATAGACTCGATGTCTATGGGCAAAGTGGTTGAATTAATATAATCTAATTCTAAACCCTCTGGATTATGAATTACTTTCGTAATATATGTTCTGTCAGTATTAAAATATATGGATAAGACTTTTTCCATTACAATTAGCCAAATAATTATTTGTAAAATTTCATTTTTTGCAAATTACAAAAAACATTGATATTTATTGAAAAAGAGGAATAAATTTCTATTCCTTTGATGTTTTCATAGTAAAATAGAAGGTAGTACCGGTATTCTCAACGCTTTCAACCCAAATTTTACCATCGTTTCTTTCAATAAAGTCTCTTACTATTATTAAACCAAGTCCAGTTCCATTTTCGCCAGAGGTGCCTTTTGTAGTATAATTACTCTGTATATTGAACAATTTTTCTATTCTTTCGTTTGGAATACCAACACCTGTATCTTTAACATAAATAACTAATTCGTTATTGACTGTTGCGGAAACTTCAGTTCCAATTGTAATGTTTCCTCCATCTTTTGTAAATTTAATAGCATTACTCAATAGATTCCTCAATATTGTATTCACCATATTTGCATCGAAATACGCTAAAGAGTTTGGCATTACTTTGTTAACTAATTGCAAATTCTTTTTCTTTGCCATTGGTTGCAAAATAGAGATATTTTGATAAACAAGTTGATATAGATCTTGTAAATAAGGATCACAAGATATATTGCCTCGTTGGCTATTCGACCAAGTAAGCAATTCCAATAATAAGTCCAACACATTTGATGAGGATGATTTCAGTTCTTGTAGGATTTCATCAATTTCTTCTTCTGTTAGGTCTTTTCTCTCATTAGCAAGAAATTGAATTAGTCCCTTTAAAGCACCGATGGGATTCTTTAAGTCGTGTGATATTATTGAAAATAGCTTGTCCTTAGCAGAATTACTCTCCCCTAAAAGTTCATTCTGTTCTTTAATAATTTTGTTGCTTTTATCTAACTCTGCATTTATTGATTTTATCGCATTGTTCTGAGCTTCTAATTTGACATTATTTGAACGGCTATTTTTATTTCTAATATAAAAAGTAATTGCTAATAAACTAAAAAATGAGGTTGCTGATAAAGCAATTGTCAGCTGTAATTTCTTGGCTTCAGTTTGTAATCTTTGTTCATTTAATTGATTACGATTTTGTAAATTAACTAATGCTTGATTATTGCGGAACCCTATTTTTTTAACTAAGTTTGCCCCATTTAGATGCTGATATTGGTTCATATAGACCAAAGCTTTCTGGAAGTCTTTCACAGCAGAGTAGTAGTTACTGAATAATCTCAAATATGTAATACTTAGTTCGGCCATTCTGTATTTTTGGACAATTTCAAATCCCTGATTAATGAATTTGTTGGCTGTTTTAAAATCTTTTTTATAAAGATTAAGTGAGCCCAAATTATA
>DYPF01000026.1 GCA_020720105.1 Chloroherpeton thalassium | reverse complement strand
GGCAAGGGTGCGTATATTATAAATCCAAATATAAATTACGTTCTTCAAACGGCAAATGGTATCTACAAGCTACATTTCATTGGATTTTATAATGATGCTGGCGAAAAAGGATACCCAAAGTTTGAATATCAGTTATTTTAATATTATAAATCAAGGATTATTTACCTACTTTAGTAATGTGTTTTGGTAGAAAAGATGTCCCCGTCTGTTTAATTTGCCTTTTTTTAATTAAAGCAAAAATAAAACCCAAAAACAATCGCCAAAATTAACTGAAATTGTAAACCTTTTTTACTTCCTCTGATAAAGCCAACTGACCGCAAGCTGCCTCGATGTCTCCGCCAAAAGTTTCTCGTATTATAGTTGGAATTTGATTTTTTCTTAATTCTTCTGCAAAAACTTCCATCTCTTGTCTATTTGCTGACTTTAGAGTATTTGCTGGTCCTATTGGATTGGTAAAGCTAATGTCATTAAATGGAATTAAGTTAACTCGTGAAGGAACTCTTCGGGCAATTTTAGTTAATCGTTTAATATCTTCTTTGGTGTCGTTCAAATCTTTAAACAATATATATTCGTAAGTTATTGGAATTTTCGTGGCTTTATAATAATCTTCAACAGAATTCATTAACACTTCTAAATTAAATGTTTTATTCATTGGTATTAAGTAATCTCTTGTTTTATCGTCTGTTGCGTGGAGTGAAATCGCTAATTTTACTGGTCTTGGACTTGTAGCAAACTGAGTTATTCTTGGAGCAATACCCGAAGTAGAAACAGTTATTTTTTTTCTTGAAAATAATTCAAAATTTGGGTCTGTTAGTATTTCAAGTGACTTTATGGTATTGCTATAGTTCAAAAAAGGTTCCCCCATTCCCATATAAACAATGTTCGTTATTTTTGTTCTTAAGTATTTTTCAACCAAAATTATTTGGTCAATAATTTCAGAAGATTCCAGATTACGTTTAAATCCTAACTTTCCTGTAGCACAAAAAGCACAATCCACCGAACAACCTGCCATTGTTGAGATGCACAAAGTTTGCCTTTCTAATTTCTCGTCTTCATTATCATACCAAGGCATATAAACTGCTTCTATTGAATTATTATCATTTAAATCAAACAAGAACTTAACAGATCCATCGCTGGATTCTCTTACTGTTTTTATTTTAATTGAAAATATATCAAAATTATTTTGTAATTCTTCGCGGAAAGATTTTGGAATATTGCTTATTTCATCGAAATCTTCAATTTTTTGCTTATATAATGCCAATCTAATTTGTTCTGCACGATATGCAGGCTGCTTGTGATTTTTTATAAATTCAAATAAATCATCTTGAGATAAATTTTTTATATTCTGCTTTACTGACAATTTTATCTTCTATTTTTTTTGATTATGACGAGATTGACTTAAAATACTTTGAAAAATGAATAAAAAATTTAAAATATGCTTAATTTTGTTTTTCTAAAATTATGTAAATTGGATATTTACAATAAATTTTAATAAATTATGAATAAATTCAAAAAAATACTCGTTACTGGTGGATTAGGTCAAATCGGCACCGAACTTTCTCTCGAATTAATTAATATTTACGGTTCAGAAAACGTAGTAATAACCGATATTCGTGATTCTCTTCCCGAAAAATTGCAAGATAAGGCACTTTATACTAAACTTAATGTTCTCAATTATGAAGAACTTAACAATTTAATTAAATATCACAATATTGATGCTATTTACCATTTAGCTGCTATTCTTTCCGGAAAAGGTGAGGAAAATCCTTTTGCTTGCTGGGATATAAATATGAATGGAAGTATGAATGTGTTCAAAACTTCTATCGAAAATAATGTCAAACGCATTTTTATACCAAGCTCTATGGCTGCTTGGGGACTTGGAATTCCTAAGCAAGATGTTCCACAAGATTCAATTACTCGCCCTACTTCAATTTACGGAGTTACAAAAGTTGCTGGTGAACGTTTGTGCGAATATATGTTCCATAAATATAATTTAGATTGTCGTGGTATTCGTTACCCTGGAATTATTTCCTCCGAAACATTACCCGGTGGTGGAACTACTGATTATGCAGTAGAAATATTCTACGAGGCAATTAAGAACAATCACTACACTTCGTTTATTGATAAAGGGACAGTTTTACCAATGATGTATATGCCTGATTGCATAAAAGCAACAATTAATTTGATGGATGCAGATGTTAATAAGCTAACTCACCACGGAGACTATAATGTAGCTGCGTTTAGCTTTGCTCCCGAAGATTTAGCTCGAGAAATAGCAAATGTTTTGCCTGCTTTTACAATTGATTATAAACCCGATTTCCGTCAAGCAATTGCAGATTCCTGGCCCCAAACAATTGACGATTCTTGTGCTCGTGAAGATTGGAATTGGACACCAGAATACGATATTACTTCTATGACCAAAGATATGATTGCAAAATTATCAGAAAGATTTAAATAGATTAACCTTTTAAAATTTGATTAATTTTTCATAAATTAGTTCAAATTTTATTTAAATAATAAATTATTATGATTACATTAAATGTAAATATCGACCATATAGCTACAATTCGTAATGCACGTGGCGGAGTAGAGCCCGACCCAATTTATGCAGCATTCATTGCTGAACAAGCTGGAGCAACTGGCATTGTAACGCATTTGCGTGAGGATAGAAGGCATATTAAAGATAGAGACCTATATTTACTCAAGGAAACTGTTCAGTCTAAGTTAGACTTAGAAATGGCAGCTAACGAAGAGATTATACAAATTGCTTTGAAGGTTATTCCTGATTTGGTGACTATCGTTCCCGAAAAACGTCAAGAACTAACTACTGAAGGTGGTTTGGATATTCGTAAAAACAGGGAAAATCTCAAAAAATTATGCTATCTTATGCACGAAAAAGGAATTGAAGTTTCATTATTTATTGATCCAGACGAGATGCAGATAGAAGAATCTATACTTGTTGGTGCGGATATGGTAGAATTGCACACTGGCACTTATGCTAATGCAAAAAAGGAAAAGGATATAATAGAACAATACAAATCACTTACTGAAGCTGCGTTATTTGCTCATAATGGTGGATTAAGTATTGCTGCTGGTCATGGATTGAATTACTTTAATACACATTTAATTTGCAAAATTCCGCAAATTAAAGAGTTGAGCATTGGTCATTCAATTATATCGCGTGCTGCTTTTACAGGTTTGCAAGTAGCAGTAAAGGATATGCTGGAGATAATTCAAAAAAATTTAAAATAACTTAACTCTAAAAATAATTTTACCTTATAATAGTTATATTTAAAATAAAAACAAAATAGTTCTTTTAAAAAGTATAAAAATAAAATCATTAGAGTATATATAATATAATATATAGTTATTATTATATAATATATTATTATTATTAGCTATGTTAATTTATTGGATAACTTTGTAAGTATAATAAATACAATAATTTAAATCAAAGTGATTTTGTGGATAACATATTTAAAAAGTATTGAAAACTCTTAGATGTTCCACAGGAAATATAGAAATTAGAAATTTTAGTGGATTACATCAATTTATAAACAAGTTTTCCAAAGCCTGAATTAAGATTATGTTAAAAGATTGTTAATAAAAGTAGGAAAACTTAAAAAGATAAAAAAAAGATAAAAAAAGATTAAAAAACAAAGAAAAATAGAAAATAAAGGTATAAAAATATGAAAATTGCTGTTGCATCCGACCATGCCGGATTCGATTATAAAATTAAATTAACTGAATATATTAAAGAACAAGGACATCAAATATTAGATTTTGGGACTTATTCAACAGATTCTGTAGATTACCCTGATTTTGCATTTCCAGCTGCAGAAGCGGTTGCATCTATGGTTGCAGATTACGGGATGCTGATTTGTGGAACAGGAATTGGAATGTCGATGGTGGCAAACAAAGTACAAGGAATACGAGCTGCTTTATGCACAACACCATATATGGCAGAAATGGCGCGTCAACATAATAATGCAAATGTTATTTGTTTTGGGGCAAGAACTACAGAATTAGAAAATGCAAAAGAAATGTTGAAAATCTTTTTAGAAGAGGATTTTTTAGGAGATCGTCACATGATAAGAGTAGAAAAAATACATAATTTAAGTGGAAATTAAAATAAAAAGAAACTTTTATGAAGAAAAAACTAATGACAAACTTATTCTAATTTCTTCAATTTGAGATGAAGTCAAATTACCTAATTTTTTAATAAATCTTTGTTGAGAGACCGAGCGGACTTGAAAACAATCTAAAGCAGAAATTTTACTTAGACCATTTTTATTAGAAGGTTCAATTTTATCATCCAAGGTGCAAATGAAAAATTATGTTTCCAGTCAGTTATTGGCACTATAATACTAAGAGGGAGCAATCCAAAGGAGTTGTTGTTTACGATAACTGCGGGTCTTGTTTTTTGTATTTCTGCTCCAATTGTTTTGCAAGTTTTAAATTACAAAATTACGATATCTTGCATTATTTACAATAAAAAGTTATTAACATCTTATTATATATCAACACCTTATATTCTTTTTAAGTGATGATTACATAAACAAAAGAGGCTGTCTCATAAGTCCAAAATATTTCAAAATTGTCATTCCCGTGCAAACGGGAATCCACTAATAGAGAGGATTTATGGATTCCCACTTTCGTGGGAATGACAGCAAATCTGACTTATGAGACAGCATCTTTTCGTTTATTTTAATAAAGAAAGAAATAATACTACTCTATTGCTATCTTTTCAAAATTATCTAATAATTCTTGTAGTTTACTTGTGTCTTTGCCGCCTGCTGTTGCTAAATGAGCTTTACCACCTCCACCTCCACCAAGATATTTGGCAGCATTTCCAACTAATTTTCCAGCAGGATAAGTGCTTTTGATGTCGTCAGTTACCACACAACAGAGCTGAGCTTTATCCTCAACTACACTTGCTAAAATTCCTATGCTATTTGCTTTAGCTTGGTTACGTAATTCATCACCTAAATCCCGCAAATCATCAAGTGTTGCATCCTCTAAGTATAGAGTAATAATATTTATATCATTATATTTACGAGCAGTTTCTAAGGCGGCAGAAAGATTACCCTGTAGGCTACCTTTCTTGAGTAAGCTAAGTTCTTTTTCTTGAGATTTAATTTTATCTAAAAGAGAATCCTTTTCGTTCTGCAATTCTGAATATTTTATTGATAATTTTTCTAAATATTGTGAAAAACCAGCAGCTGTTATTGCTTCAATTCTGCGGACACCTGCGGCGACAGAGCTTTCCGAAACAATTTTAAACAAACCAACATCTTCAGTATTTTTTACGTGCGTACCACCACAAAGCTCAAGCGAATAATCGCTTCCCATTGTTACTACTCTAACAATATCGCCATATTTGTCACCAAAAAACATCTTTATCTTTGGATTTAATTTTGCTTCTTCAATTGGAATTTCACGAATATCTAATTCAATAGCTTCTTTAATTTTCTGATTAACAATTCTTTCTATTTCACGTATTTGTTTGTCGTTTACTTTTTCGAAATGATTAAAATCAAATCTTAAAATTTCGTCATTTACTAACGAACCAGCTTGCTTAACTTGTGGACCTAAAACACGATGCAAAGCCTCGTGAGCCAAATGGGTAGCACTATGATTTTTCATAATATTACGACGTCGAATTTTGTCTACTTTTGCTATTGCAATGGAATTTACCAATGGTTCAACATCTGTATCGCAAATATGTACTCTGGCTTTTCCAATTTTAGCAACATCTATTACATTATAAGTAATTCCACCAATAATCAAAGTGCCTGTGTCGGATACTTGACCACCGCTTTCTGCATAAAACGGCGTTCTATCCAAAATTACTTTATTTCCTTCCACAAAAAGAACATTTCCCTCAGATTGAAACTCACTATATCCAGTAAATTCAGTTGTAAAATCAACGTCAGTATTGATTGTTTCTACCTTATGATGCTTTTGTGCTGAGCGTGATCTATCCTTTTGCTCTTTCATAGCTTGATTGAAGCCATCTACATCGACTCCCAAATTACGTTCTCGGGCAATCAACTCTGTTAAATCTAAAGGAAAACCAAAAGTATCATAAAGCAAGAATGCATCACGACCATTTATTATATTATTATTTAGAACATCTTCTTTTGATGCTAAATCTTCAAACTTAGCTAAACCACGCTCGAGCGTAGCTAAAAACGCTTCTTCTTCTGATTTAATAACGCGTTCAATTGTAGCTTTATCTTTTACTATCTCTGGAAATGTGGCGCCCATTGTCTCTATTAAAGTATCAAGCAATTTATACATCATTGGTTCAGTAAAGCCAAGATTTCTTGCATAACGCGAGCCTCGTCTTAATATCCTGCGAAGAACATAACCTCGTCCTTCGTTGCTGGGGAAAGCCCCATCAGCAATAGCAAATGATAATGTGCGAATATGATCGGCAATAACTCTCATTGCAATTCCCTCTGGGTGTGAGTAATCTTCTGGATAAGGTTTGCCAGAAAGCTCTGATATTTTGTTAATTATAGGCGTAAATACATCTGAATCGTAATTTGAATTTTTGCCTTGTATAACAGAAACAATACGCTCGAATCCCATCCCAGTATCAACGTGCTTTGCTTTTAGTGGTTCTAACTCCCCGCTTGGAAGTCTATTATATTGAATAAATACTAAATTCCAAATTTCAATAACATCAGGTGAACCAATATTTACCAACGAAGCACCACTCTTATCAGGAGTTTTATCAAAATGTATTTCGCTACAAGGACCGCAAGGACCAGTTTCGCCCATTTCCCAAAAATTATCTTTTTCGTCAAATCTTTGAATATGATCTTCGGGCAAATACTTTTTCCAAATATCATAAGAATCGTCGTCAGTTCTGAAAACTGTTGCGTATAATCTATCTTTTGGTAATTTCCAAACTTGTGTGAGAAGTTCCCAAGCCCATTCAATTGCTTCTTGTTTATAATAATCACCAAAACTCCAATTGCCAAGCATTTCAAAAAAAGTATGGTGATATGTGTCAACACCAACTTCTTCTAAGTCGTTATGCTTGCCACTAACACGGATACATTTTTGAGTATCTGCAGCACGAACATATTCGCGATTGCCACTTCCGAGGAATACATCTTTGAATTGATTCATACCAGCATTTGTAAATAATAAAGTTGGATCGCCGTGCGGAATCACGGGAGCTGAAGGAACTATACGATGTTCCTTTGATTTAAAAAAATCCATAAAGGATTGTCTAATTTCGTTTGCATTCATAATTATGAAAAATTAAATAAATTAATGACGAAAAAGTAAAAAATAAGTTAAAAATATTAAAAAATTTATATATTGCGTTAATTTGCAAATAAATGCTATTTACGAAAAGAAACATTAAGGGCAACAAAATGGTCGCAGAAGCCTAAAAACTATCAATATGAGGCAATTATGCGAGCAGAGTTTTCCACATAAATTTAAAAAATTCTAATTCGAAGAAGTGATTTTAGAAAAATTTATCATTTTAAAATAATGCTCAATGCTTTTGTGGATTGGCATAAAATTCATTCCCAATTTATTTTTTGCTTTAAAATTTATAAGACCTGCTTTTTCGGGACGATTTGCTAAAAATTCTACTTCATTTAAATTTACTTTGTTTATTAAATTAAAATTGTAGTTTCCAATTTCTGCAATAATTTTTGCAATTACAAATCTTGAAATCCAATCATTGCCTGCAAAATTGATAACACCTAAATAATTGTTATTAATTATTCTCCAAATACCTTCAGAAATATCAGAGGTAATTATTGGATTAGAGTATAATGAATCAACAACATTAATAGGATTGCCATTCGACAAATTATCAATTGCAAAATCTACAAAAGTCTTTTTGCCACTTTTACTTAATCCAAACAAAAAATTGGTGCGAATTATTGTATATTTTATATCTAATAATTTAATAGAATTCTCGGCAGAAAGTTTTGATTTACCATAAAAATTAATCGGATTTGGTTGTGCAATTTCGCTATACGGACCCATCCGACCGTCAAATATGTAATCAGTAGAAAAATGGATAAGATGAGAGCCCGTAATTGCACAAACGCTTGCCAATAATTTTACTAAATCAGAATTAAGCTTCCAACAATCAGATTTAAATTCCTCGCATCCATCAACATTAGTATATGCAGCAGCGTTAATAATATAATCTGGAGAAAGTGAAATTAAATGATTTTTCAATTCCTTAAAATTTAAAATATCATAATCGCAATGTTGACGAGTCCAAAATGGTTTCAAATTCTCTTTGTATCGTGCAAAACCATAAACTTCCCAATCAGTATTAAGCCGTAAAAAGTTGAAAATATCTTCTCCAACTTTACCAAAAGCACCCAATATGATAATTCTTTTCTTCATAATGTTTCACGTGAAACAAATTTATCTTAAATATACTGATAAAATTGAAATGTCGGTGGCAGAAACTCCCAAAATTCGTGAAGCCTGACCCAATGAACGAGGATTTATTTTAATTAATTTGTTTCGAGCTTCAGTAGAAAGTGAATTAACTTTATGATAATCAAAGTTCTCGGGTATGAGTTTATTCTCATTTTCTAAGAAATAATTAATTTCTTTGATTTGCCTTTTGATATAACCTTCGTATTTTATCTCAATATCAAGCTGATTTAGAACAATATCATCGCTTAAAATATCTTCATAATCAACTTTACTTGGGAGAGCATTAATCAAATCTTCAATTTTTACATTACCTCGCTTTGCCAATGTTCCAATTGTTGTGCTATCAATAATAGGATTTTCATCGACAGACTTTAGATAATCATTAATTTGGTCGGGTTTTAATAATGTTTTGTCAAATAGAGTTTTGCCTTTATCAATCAATTCCATTTGATGCTCAAATATTGCAAATTCTTCATCGGTGATTAATCCTAATTCCCTTCCATACTTTGATAAACGATAATAGGCATTATCGTGACGAAGTAGCAACCTATATTCAGCAGCAGAAGTAAATAAGCGATAAGGTTCGTCAAATTCTTTATTCACCAAATCATCTATCAACACCGAAATATAGGCTTCGTTTCGCTTAAGCAAGAGTGGCTCTTTATTTTGTAATTTCAAAACAGCATTTATTCCAGCAACTAATCCTTGTGCTGCAGCTTCTTCATAACCTGATGTTCCATTAATCTGACCAGCAAAATATAGATTTTCCACTAATTTAGTTTCGAGCGTTTGCTTTAATTGATAAGGATCGAAGTAATCGTATTCAATAGCATAACCAAATCGCAATATTTCTACATTTTCTAAACCAGATATTCGCCTTATACCTCGTTCTTGAATATCTTTTGGCAAACTTGTAGAAAAGCCGTTCAAGTAAACGCTATTTGTGTTCAATCCTTCGGGTTCAAGCACAATTTTATGTGAGCTTTTATCTCTAAATCTATCAACCTTATCTTCGATAGATGGGCAATAGCGAGGTCCAACACCCTCAATTAAACCAATAAACAAGGCAGAGCGAGCAAATCCTTCCCGTAAAATATCGTGTATTTCCTCATTTGTGTTTGTGGTATAACACATTATCTTGTTTTCTACTGACTTTGTTCGGAAGCTAAATGGAATGGGATTTGGGTCGCCAGGATGCAAAGCAAATTTTGAATAGTCTATTGTGTCTTTATGCAATCGCGGCGGAGTACCTGTTTTAAGTCTGCCAACTTTAAAGCCGTAATCGCGCAATCTATCCGACAAATTGTCCGAAACTTGTTCGCCATACCTGCCTCCTGGGAAAGAATCTAATCCAATCCACATTAATCCATTTAAGAATGTACCAGCAGTTAAAATAACAGATTTTCCCGATATAAATGTTCCATCAAATAATTTTACGCCCGCTACTTTATGATTATCTATTATAATTTCCCATACTTTGGCTTCAATTATTGTTAATTGTGGAATATTTTCTAAAAAATTATTAGCAACAATTGGATATAAATCTTTATCTATTTGTGAGCGTGGAGACCTAACAGCTGGACCTTTAGATGTGTTCAATATCTTAAATTGGATACCACCATTATCGGCAAGAATACCCATAGCTCCTCCGAGAGCGTCAATTTCCTTTACTAAATGTCCTTTGGCAGTTCCGCCAACTGATGGATTGCACGATGGTCGCCCAATAGCAGCCTTACTCAATGTTATTAGCAAAGTAGATGCACCCATTTTTGAAGAAGTTGTTGCTGCTTCGATTCCTGCGTGTCCACCACCTATTACTATTATATCAAATTGTTTTTCCATATTACTAATGTTTCACGTGAAACATCTTTTCCACATTTTTTAATTTTATTACTATTTTCCAATACAGAACTTGGAAAATACTTGGTTTAAAATTTCTTGATTGTATATATCGCCTGTTAATTCGCCCAATTTTCTAATTGCTGCTCGTATATCAACTGCAATTAATTCGTTTGTATTTTGCATTTCAACTGATTCGATTGCATTTAGCAAGTCAGAACTTATTTGCTCCATCAATTGTAATTGTCTTTCGTTAACCATCAGATCATTTATCCGACTAATGGAATTCGTTGCCTTTTGCTCAATTAAGTCTAATAATTGGGGAATATTATAATTAGTTTTTGCTGAAATAAATAATTGTTCATCTTCCCTACTTCCAATGGTTTCTACTTTTCGTTCTATTTCAATTTTATCAATTTTATTTTGCAATATTAAAATTTCATGTTTTGGATAATCTTCTTTTAAGGTTGTAATTAAGTTATCGCTATTTTGGTTCGAAATAGAAGCGTCATTTAATACCATAATTAGATTGCTTTGCTCAATAACTGAATTTACTAATTTTATTCCTTCTATTTCTATTATATCGGTTGTATCTCGCATTCCGGCAGTATCAATAATTTTTATTGGAATATTATTTAAGTAAATAAACTCTTCTAAATAATCGCGAGTTGTTCCTGCTATTTCGCTGACTATCGCCCTATCCTTGGAAAGTAATTTGTTGAATAATGTTGATTTTCCAGAGTTTGGGAAGCCAATTATCGCTACTGAATATCCGTTTTGCAATATTACAGAAGACGAGTACGAATTAATTATGCTGTTGATATAATTAAGTAATTGTTGAATTTTTTCACTTACTTGTGGGAGTGTAATGAACTCTATTTCCTCTTCAGAGAAATCCAATTCCAACTCTAATAATCCAGCAATTTCAATTAATTCTGTCTTGAATTCCTTGATTTTTTTTGTTATACTACCTTGTAATTGCCTTGCACTTACTTGTTCGGATATAACTGAAACCGAATGAATTAAATCTGCTACAGCTTCGGCTTGGAGCAAATCCATTTTTCTATTCAAAAATGCTCTTTGTGTAAACTCCCCTGCTTTTGCCTGACGAGCTCCAGAATTAATAATTGCTTTTATTATTTCTTTATAGATAATTATTCCGCCATGGCAAGATATTTCTACAACATTTTCGCCTGTGTAAGAATTTGGAGATCTGAAAATATTGAATGTTACAGTATCGATTGTTTGGTTATTATTTGCAAATTTTCCATAATGGATAGTATGAGAAGCAACTTCTAATAAATTTGCTTTTCCCAAATAGTGTTTGCTTGCTATGTCTATAGCATCTTCTCCACTAATTCTAATTACTGCTAAACCGCTTACTCCTGGTGGAGTTGCCAATGCAACAATACTATCCATAATTTTCCAAGCATCTGACTACGGATAAGACGCTCTAATTTTGTATAATTTTATATAGAAGTTAATGACTAATTATTATTGCATTTAGGTTACGTAATAATCTTTGGCATTGTATTTGATATTATGATTTATGCGGCATTCAATTATTATATTGATAATTTTTACATTACTATTGGCAAGCTGCCAATCAGTTGTTCGTTTTTCTGATAACAATAAAGCCAAAGAAAAATGCGTAGTTGATAATTCTGTTTCTTCAAATAAATTTAAATCAAAACCAAAAACAGCAGAGGATAGTTCTTTGAATAAAAGGGAACGTAAATTGCTCGATATCTCAAACAAATGGTTGGGTGTTCGTTATCGTTATGGTGGAACAGACAAAGAGGGTGTTGATTGCTCGGGTCTTGTTTATAATGTGTATTATAAATATGGCATAATTTTGCCACGCACAGCTGCACAACAATATAATTTTATCAAACGAGTAGAATACGATAATCTGCAAGTTGGCGATTTGGTTTTCTTTTCTTCGGGTGGAAATGTCTCCCACGTGGGAATTTACACAGGTAATAACACAATGATCCACGCCAGCACCTCCAAAGGAGTTATTTATCAAGACTTATCCCAATATATGAATAATCTTAAAATTGTGGGTTATGGCAGACCTTAACTTTTTATTGTCTTTAAATGTAGCAAATGAATAGTTACTGAAACGGCTACAATTATTAAAAGCAATTTTATGTATTTATTATCAATTATAAAAAATATTGAAGCTAAAATAGAAATCCATAATACAGCAATGTGAATTACTTTTACTTGCTTTCGCATTCCTCCTTTCTCTTGATATTCTGTTATCATTTTCCCAAAGAAGGGTTGCTTTTTTAACCAATTATGTGCAGTTTTAGATGAACTTGCAAATAAATATGCCGATAATAGTAAAAATGGTGTTGTTGGAAGGATTGGAATAAATACGCCAACTACTCCCAAACCTAACGAAACACTTCCAGTTAGAAGAAATAATATTTTTTTCAACTTATTCAAATATCGGTAGGTTTTTGTTTAGATTTCCAATTAATTATAGAAGATAATAAGCCCATTTTATTTTCTAAATTATTATACCAATTAAATTTATCAAATGATAATTGTATCAATAAGGCAATAACTATTCCCAGCAAAGCACCTATTGCAATATCTCGAGTGAAGTGCTGCGACAAATATACCCGCGATAAAGATACACCGACAGCTAATAAAAAGGCTGCTACTTTTATGTATATATTTTTGGTATATAATAATATCATCATAAACATTGCAAACGCTGCAGCTGTATGTCCGGAAGGAAAAGACAAACTTCGATGCACATCTACTCTGGGAATAAAATTCAATTGTATTGTGTCTATGTTTTCATAAAATGCTTTGGGGCGAGGTAATCTGGTGATTATTTTTATCAATGATGTTAATAATGTTGCGGTTATTAAGGCTATTGAAGTTGTGATTAATCGAGAATATTTATAAAGTAAGAAAAATAACAACAAGGGCAATATTCCGAGTGTTTCTGCAAGTTTAGTTGTATATATGAATAAATGATTTAAAATATTATGTCTATTATCGTTAAATAATAATAATAATTTATCATCTGTATATGCCAACCACAAAACGAGTAATATCAAAATATATAAAAATGAGAATGATAGAATAATTATGTTCTCTTTTGATAAATATGGTGTAATTATTTTTTTCACTTTGCTATATTTTATTATTTCTTCATTTTTGACTTACGTATCCTATATATTCTTCGGGCATCTTCTTTGATTGTGTCTTGTTCCCATAAAATTAGGGAATAATCTAAACGTGTTTCCAAATTGCCAAGTACACGAAATGCTTCTGTCAATCTTAAAAAAGTATCAAGAGATTTTGGATCTTTATTCAAATCTGGGTGGAACATTTTAGCTAACTTGCGGTATTGCTTAACAATATCTTCGGTTGAAGCTGTTCGTGGTACGCCTAATATTTTATAATAATCCTTAATCATTCTTATTTCTTAATTTTCATTATTTGTATTTGATTTTGAGCATTAGTATTGTAAACGAAAACCCAAACGAAACAATATTAGCTAGAATAATTGGCAGTGAGTTAATGAATAATCCATAAACAAACCAAAAAGATATGCCCAGAGTGAATATCAAATACATCCAAAATGATAAATCTTTAGTCTGTTTGTGTTTGATTG
Organism: Chloroherpeton thalassium; assembly: GCA_020720105.1. Classification (GTDB taxonomy): domain Bacteria; phylum Bacteroidota; class Ignavibacteria; order Kapaibacteriales; family UBA2268; genus GWF2-33-9. The sequence continues at coordinate 8,283 of DYPF01000026.1, read as the reverse complement.
TTTTAATTGTTTGTGGCAAAAAAGCGAGTGTTGTCATTATGGCTCCCGCATAGCCAATTATTTCTATATAATTCACAGTATTAAATATATTTTAAGTAAAAACAAAATGTCGTAATAAGTTAGTAATCCAAATCCAGTGGCAAATATTAAATTTGGCAAAAGCCACAAATATCTTATTTTGTTTGTATATTTTGTATGAAACATTAGAAATATAAACCCAAACAACATAGTAAAATTCATAGATAATCTTATCCAATCTTCAATTTGATTTTTTAAGATAAATTTATGCTTTGTATTTGCAACAAAATCATCGTTAATCAAGGCAACAGGTAAGGTTGGCACATCAATTATCATTGAGTAATAAGGAAAAACATTTTTCTTACCTATACTATGAATAGATATTCTGTTAAATTGATTAGTATCAACAGGTAAAAGTAGTTTAATATCTGTTTTTGGTGGAACTTCAATAATTCGGGAATAATTTACATCGGTATTTAAAGGATAAATTGTTTTCCAATGATTTTTCAAAAAAGGTTTATAAAGTAAAAAATATGATTGAATATGTTTGGATTTGTTGATTAACTGCACACTTTGATAATGATCGGGTTTAGCTGATAACTTAGTAATGATTGGAAAAGAATCAATCATTACATATTTTCCCCAAAAAAATAGAATAGGAAAGGAGAATATGAATTTTGCAATATTCAAATAGCGATTGTTTGGCAATATACGAGTGCCAAACATTTTAGCGATTGATGCCGCAACAAAAAAAAGCAAAACCAATAATGTATATAATAAAATCCAAGCCAATAAACTGCTCCTTATTTATACAAAATTATGAAATTATTGCAAATAATTAGCAATAAATTAAAAGTGAATTTTATTTTTTGTATATGATTTTACTTTTTTTTGGTAATTTTGAATTTATAGTAAATTGCAATTATTCAAAATGAGTGAATTTTTAATTTTATCACAAATTAATCCCATCGAGCAAGAGGAAACTGAAGTAATTGATCAACAAAATCTGGTGATACCAGCTCACGTTATTTTATTTAACGATGATTGGCACTCTTTTGACGAAGTAATTTTACAATTGATCAAAGCAATTCATTGCACTTTCGACGAGGCAGAAGCGTATGCTTTGCAAGTACATAATAAAGGCAAAGCGATTGTATTCGAAGGCGAATTAACCGAATGCTTGCGAGTTTCGAGCGTTTTAGAAGAAATTGCACTCCACACGCAAATCGAATATTGAGAATAAATAGCTAATAAAAGAAAACACATAAAAAAACCTCCCCTTAATCATCTCTTGTAAAGAGTATATTTGGAGGAGGTTGTAGTTAACTTTAATAGAATCAATTAACTATGTTATTATAGAAATAATTACATATTTAATAATTTCTTTGCTTCATCGATAGTTTCGCGAACGTGACCAACTGAATTATTGAATGATGCCATTTCTTCATCGTTCAATTTCAATTCAAGAATTTCTTCCATTCCGCCTTTGCCTAATTTAACAGGAACGCCAACTACCACATCACTCACACCATATTCGCCTTCTAACATTACCGAGCAAGGAAGAATGCGTTTTTGGTCGCGAACAATTGATTCAACCATCTGCACTGCAGCAGCTGCTGGAGCATAGTAAGCAGAACCAGTCTTGAGGTATTTAACGATTTCGCCACCACCGTTTGCAGCTCTTGTGCAAATTGCGTCAATCTTTTCTTTTGGCAATAAATCTGTTAATGGAATACCAGCAACAGTAGTAAATCTTGGTAATGGTACCATTGTATCGCCGTGACCACCTAAAATCATACCTTGAATGTCTTGCATAGCAACATTTAATTCCATTGAAATAAATGAACGATAGCGAGCTGTATCCAATATACCAGCCATACCAATTACTTTGTGGCGAGGTAAATTTGTGATTTTTGCAGCCAAGAATGTCATCACGTCCAAAGGATTGGAAACGATAATGTAATAAGCATTTGGTGAATATTTAAAAGCATTTGAAATACAAGAAGAAACGATTTCTGCGTTCTTTACTAATAAATCATCACGAGTCATACCTGGTTTGCGTGCCAAACCAGCAGTTTGGATAACTATATCCGAATCAGCAGTCATTTCATAACTATTTGTTCCAAATATTTTAGAATCAGAACCCATAATAGGCATTGATTCGTACATATCCAAAGCTTTTCCTTCTGGAATACCTTCTAATACATCTACAATGATAATTTCTGAAGCGAGTTCTTGATTTGCAAGTAATTGAGCAACTGTAGCTCCAACATTTCCTGCTCCGATAACGGTTATTTTCATTTAAATTCTCCTATGCTTGAACTAATTTCATATATTCTTTTGTTGGCAATGATTTTGGTCTTGTGATTGGCAATCCATAAGCTCTTGCAATTACTGATTGAGCCGCGATACCCAAAGCACGTGAGATTGAGAATAATACAGTATAATAACTGAATTCTGTCAATCCATAATGATATAATAAAGCACCAGAGCCAGCATCAACATTTGGCCAAGGATCTTTGATTTTTTGAACTTGTTTCAAAACTTCTGGAACAGTATTGAATACTAAATCTACTGTTTGGAATACTGGGTCATTAGGAATATATTCATGACCAAATGCGCGGAATGCAACAAAACGTGGATCAACTACGCGTAATACAGCGTGTCCGTATCCTGGCACAACTTTACCTGATTCTAAAGTTTCCCAAGCAAATTTTTCCAATGCTTCTTTAGTTGGAACGCCGTCGAATTTCTTCATAACGTCAATAATCCAACCCAGACATTCTTGGTTTGCTAATCCGTGTAATGGACCAGCTAATCCGTTTAAGCCACCTGTTAATGAATAATACATATCAGACAATGCTGAATTGATTGTTGAAGCTGAATAAGCACTTACGTTTCCACCTTCGTGGTCGCTATGTAAGTTCAAATACAAACGCATTAACTTGGAGAAATCACCATTTGTATCTGGCAAACCAAGCATGTGAACATAATTTTCTGACCAATCTACACCTTGTTTTGGTTCGATTCTTTCGCCTTTGTTAAATCTTTTTCTATAAACATAAGCACCAATTGCTGGCAATTTTGCAATAATGTTTAATGAATCTTCCAAAGTAGCTTCCCAGTATTCTGGTTTCTTCATACCTTCGTCATAGCGTTGAGCAAAAACTGATTCTTTTTGCATAACTAATATAGCTGTATTGAACATTGCCATTGGGTGGGAATCAGCTGGCATTGCATTAATTACATCCCAAACATATTGAGGAACGATGGAACGTGCTTCAAATTCTGCTTGTAGATCTTTTGTTTCTTCTTCGTTTGGTAATTCACTTGTTAATAATAACCAGAAAATTTCTTCTGGAGTTTTGTCGGTTAAGTCTTTTAATTCGATTCCACGAATGATTAAACCTTTGTCTGGTGGCACTTCTGATGTATCACAAACTAAACCTTTAACACCACGCATACCTCCGTATACTTGTGCGATTGTAACTTGGGAAACAACTTTGTCGCCATTTTCCTTAACAAATTTCGAAATTTCTGAAATCTGTCCTGGTAATACTTGCTTTAACTTTTCTTTTAATAAGCTCATAAATATCCTTTTTGTTTTTTGAAAATAAAGGGTATTCAAAATTACGAAATATTTTTGCTCGTTGTTCAAAGTTAATAAAAATTAATTTTTATAAACTATATTTTTATGATTTTTAAGTAATATGGAGTGTTATTAATGTTCAATTTGAGCAAATAAATCCCAGTTGAGTAGTTTGCTAAGTCTATTTCTAAATTAAAATCAGCATTCATTACTTCATTAGTGTGGCTTTTATCGATTAACCTACCCAAATAATCAGTTAATTGATAGTTCATTTCATACTTGATATTTGATTGAATTTGAACTGTTGCATCGCTACTTGTAGGATTTGGATACGGCAATGAAATAGTTAAAATCTGTTTATCAGTGGATTTGCTTCCTATCAAAATTACTTTTTTGGTATTTTTACATTCATCTTGGAATACCAAGCTGTCTATGATAGTTTCGTTCTGAATGGATGCATCAAAGTAAATTGCAATATTTTGTTTTTGATTTGGCAATATATTAGCTTGTTCTGTGTAGCTTAATTGGAAGTTTTCGGTGTATACTTTAAAGTAATTGCTAATCGGAATTGTTCCAATATTGGAAAATTGCACATAAGCAGTATCCGACTTTGTAAGAGACAATTCACCAAAATAAATAGTATCCACACTAAAGGTATAATTTATTTCTTCTTCGGTGCCAATCATAATAATCTCCGAAATACCGTTTGTCGCATTTTCAGCATTTGAATAGAGCAATATCGTGTTTTGTAAATTATTAGCAATTTCTGTGGAATTGTATTTTACTTGAATATAGCTATACGAATTTGGCATTATGGAAAGCTGTAATGGTGAAAATTCAATATGTGGATTTGGCGTTTGCAGAGCAATGTTAGAAATCTGTAATTCCGCTGTTCCGGTATTTTGGATTAATAAATCAATAGTTTTACTTTTTTCGCATAAGATTTGGCCAAAATCTAATGTATCTTGAACCGAAATAATTGCTCCTGCTTTGTTGATATTTGCTATTAATTCCAAGTTCGTAATTTTTCCGCAATCATCGCTGATTATTAAGGTGTCGATATATTTATCATAACCATAACCTCCAACAAACGAAATATTTAGGAAATAACCTATGTCAATAATTTGAATACTATCCACTCTAAAGTATTTTAATTGATTGTTCAAGCTGATTTGACTGGATAAATTCCCATTTTGATAAATCTGTATAGATTTTTGCTGTGCATCATTATCGTTGTTAGGGAAATAATAAACGGGATTTTCTGCAGGCAATAATCCAATAATATCTTTTTTCACTTTGAAAATTATCTCGTTTGAAGTAATGCCGTCTTCTTGCAAGTTTGTTGTAATTCGAATTGTTACACTCTCGTCTGCGAATGATTTTGGCAACCAATCAATAATAAGTGTATCAATTTGATTTGGTTTAATAAAATGTTGCAAATCTTTGATTATCACAAAATCAGTTGGTCGCTGAGAAATAATCTCAATGCTTTGAATTTCTAGCAGAGCATTGCCTGAATTGATTATGGGAATTTCTATAATTTTTTGATCTTCACACAGAATTATGGCATCTTCAATTTCTGATGCTTGTTCTAATTTTGGAGCCAACCCAATACCATAAAGATAAATATCAAATGGTAAAAATTTTTGTGGATAAAAACGAACAATTCCACTCGTAAATCCGATTTGCTCAGGAGAAAATCTGAGATTTGGGACAAGTGTGCCCCCAGTTTCTTTTATACTATAGGGCATACTTGGCGAAATCATCGTAAATTCCGAATTGTTAATTATCTGAAAACTATCAATAATGATCGGTTGTTGCGAGATATTTTGCATTACAAAGATTAATGTATCTATTGAATTTCCGATATTCAGTTCTCCAAAATCAATTATCGTTCGCTTTGGGTCGAGCGATTGGGCTTGGGTCATTAAATGCAAATTGGAATAATAAGTTTTATTATCTGATTTAGCAGTTACTTGGAAATTATATGCTTCTGCTTTTTTGGGAACTAAATTGATTGTAGCAGATATTGATTTACTATTTTGCAAAGAAATATCTTTTAGTCGTTCGTCTACCCAATAATCTTTAAAATCACTGGAAATTATCAAGGTATCAATACTGATTTCTCTTTGTGTTTTATTAGTGCAAATATCGGATAAATAATACGACAAAGTATCGCCTACTTGAGAATTTGGAAGCAAATAATCTTTCATCTCAATTTTCCGTTCAATAATTCTAAATGGATTGCTGATTGATGAAAGTAAAGCCGGGCGGGAAAATGGCAAATCATCTAAGTTCCACAAATGTATGATGTTATCTTGGTCAACCGAAGCAACTCGCTTGCCATTATTGCTTCCTTGTATTTGGTAAACTTCAGAATTATGCTGGTCGTAAATGTGTTCTAATGAACCATCAGTTGGAGACCATAACCTTATATATTTATCCTGTGTGCTTGCAATATATATCTTGTTCTTCAACCAAAATACTTTTCTTATTGGTGAATTAATATCAAAAATATTTAGAACATTAACTGCTGTTTTAATATCATATATTCTAATTTTATTATCGCTACCCGATAAAGCCAGATTGTTCCCGTTTGGGCTAAAGCTTGCAGAAATTATATTGAAATCCTGTACAGGATAATCATTTAAATAAGTCTTGTTTTCAAAATCGTAAATATAAAACTTACTTTTACTTGTAGCAACAAAAAAATATGGATATGAGGGATTAATCTGAAAATCTTGAATATCATCCACGAAAGTAATTGTATTTTCTTTAATTAATTCTGGATATGAAAATACTTCCACTGTATTATTAAATAATTGTGCAATAAGATAATTATTGTCGGCAGAAAAGTATATTTTATTGATATTATCACTTGTGTATCTATCTTTATACAAAATTCCTTTGTCGATATCCCAGATCTTTATCGTTGTGTCCGAAGCAGAAAATGCTAAATACTTGCTGTCCTTAGTCCAAGCAATAGTAGAGATAATTTTACTTTGAGATTGGAAAAGTGTACTGATATTCTCCCCTGTTTTTGCATTCCAAAGCAAGATTTTCCCATCTTCGCTTGCAGTGGCTATCAAGCTATCGTTCGAGTTGAAAGCAATTTGCGTTATCTTATCTTTATGCCCAATTAATTGCATTACTTTTTCAGAAATCGAATTGCTATCTATTTGTGATATACGAATTTCTGCTAAAGTATCAGGAATATTTGGGACTCTGAAGCTTAAATAATTGCTATTTGCGCTTGAAGTAACTTTTGTCCATTCTAATTGACCAGTCAATTTAAAGTCCACTTGGAAAACATTTACTGGATGAGTGCTTTTCCAGACGATTGCTAAATTATCATCAGTTAAATATTCGTCATTTTCTAATGGACTTACTATTGATATTTCAGAAGTTTTAGATGGAAATTTTCCAGAATATAAGAATAATTGTAGCATATCGCCAGCATTTGTCTTTATTGTACAATTACTTGAATCAAAACTATCGTTGATTGCAAGATATTCAAGTTTTAAAGAGTAAGGTTGCTCAGGAGTTACTTTTGTGTTAGCTTTAAAGCTTGGAGCCGAAAATGCAGGATTCGAAAAGGATATATCGGATATGAAAAGGGGCAAGTTTGAGGACAAATTTATTGATTGTCTTAACACTTTGCCCGAATCCCCTATTCCTAAGAAAAGAGTAGGGTTATTTACAAATAGCTTAGGTAATTGGTTTTCCGATATATTTAAATATAAAATATTGGATTGATTATTTAATGTAATTTGTACAGAATTTGATCCATAATTCAGTTTAGAATGGGCGAATATTCGATAAAACTTGCCTGAAGTTACTAAATGAACGCTTGTCTGAATAACTTTGTCTAATTCAAGTATATTTGCATCTAAAGTATGATGTGGATGCACAGAATTAATAGCATCGTAAAGTGGATAATTACTTTCGCCCAATCTTATATGCACAAAATTAGTTGTGTTTTCTACCATTTTCTGCACAAATAAGTTTTTATCAATCTTAATTTGCGATTTAGTAATCAATATAAAAGCATTGGGAAGTTGGGACTTTTCGGTAATTTCTGAATATAAAGTACTGCTTAAAAAATTATTTAAATTCGCTTTTTTGTGAAAAGTTAATTTGCTCAATTCGTCGATTTGCAACTTTGCTTGGTCTGGATTATTATTAAGCACAAAAGGCTTATCCATCAATAAAACAAATGAAATCTTGCTAAATTGACTTTTTGAGGCAGAATATTCATCTATAATTTGTTTGTATGCTTCAAAATCCTCATCATTTATTGCATTCGATATTTCAAAAGTAACTATTAAATTTGACTTTTCTTGTGAAATTGCATTTACTTGCAAACTTGAGTCGATTATTACATCTTGTTGATTAATTGATAATTTTAAATCAGCAAGCACAAAGTCTAAATCACGGTAATCGCTATCGAAAGCAGCAAGATTTAATTCAAGAGTGGGATATTCGGTTTTTTGATAATTATACAAATACAAATCACTGGCTAAAAGATTAGCAGTGAAAAGTATAATTATAAATAAATATGTAGTAAATTTTTTCACTTCATCAAAAACCCATAATTGTAATAATTAATTTGTAATAATAAATAAATATGTATAACACAAAAAAAAGAAAAATATTACAAAATATTGAAAATAAAC
>DYPF01000237.1 GCA_020720105.1 Chloroherpeton thalassium | reverse complement strand
GGCGGACAGGAAAGTAGCCCGCAATCCCTTACTGCATATAGCCTCAAACGTTATGCAAAACAAAAATTTCTCAAATAGCATTTTTGGTTTTACGTAGTGGAAAATTTAGAATTCCAGTGTAAATCTGCATTTTAATAAATAAAAGTATTAATTTAAAATAAGTTAAAATATGAAAAAAATAATTTTGTTTTCATTTCTTATTTTGTTTGGGTTTTCAACATTTTCACAAAATCTTGACAGAATAAGTTTATCATCTGGTGGTTCTTCAACCGACCAAGTAAATTATGTGCTTGGCGAAACTTTTAATTTTACGGTTGCAGATGGTGCAAATATCGTCATTGAAACCGGAACGCTTGGTAGCACAGATAATTCCGGCGGAGATAATAATTTTACAGTAGTTAAAGAAATTGCTGAAACAAAACCCTTGCAATGCTACCCAAATCCGGCAACAGATTTCATAAATATTGTTACAAATCAAAGTTTAAGCGGAAAAACAATATTTACAATCTACGACATATCCGGAAAAGTAATAAAAATGCAAAGTTTAGAAAATTCTGAAATTCAGACAATGAATGTTTCTAATCTAAGTGTCGGCACATATTTTATTTCTGTTTCCGACAATAAATTACAATTTTTAGGTTCATTAAAATTTATTAAATATTAAAAAAATTATACAAAATGAAAAAAGTATTTTTATTATTAATCGGCTTGTTAATGAGCTTGACAAGCGTATTTTCGCAAGTGCCGGATGCAATTAATTTTCAAGCAATTGCGAGAGATGAAAACGGTGATGTTATGGCAAATACAACCATAATGATACAATTAACAATTTTAGACGGTGGTGTTTCCGGAACAGAAGTTTATAGAGAAATTCGTTCGCTTGTTACAAACGGATACGGTTCATTTTCTTTTCAAATTGGTAGAGAACCTTTCATGAGCGAAGGAGATTTTACATTGGTTGAGTGGGAAACCGGAAACAAATACATGAAAGTTGATTATGACCCTACGGCATCTTTAAATTTTGATTTAACACTCGGTACAATTGAGTTTGTTACCGTTCCTTATGCTTTTGCAGCGGGTGCTGTTTCTTACATTGATATGAACGGAGTACAAGATGGAGATATTCTTGTTTATAATACTGTAACCGGAAAGTTTGAACCCGGAAATTACAGTGCAACAGAAACCGACCCTGTTTTTGTAAATTCTCCGTCTTACGATATTCTAAATTCAGATATTACAGATTGGAACACAGCTTTTGGTTGGGGTAATCACGAAAATGCAGGCTATTTAACAAGTTTTACAGAAATTGACGGTTCTGTTACAAATGAAATTCAATCGTTATCAATTTCGGGGAATGATTTATCTATAAGCAACGGTAATACTATTACTTTGCCGATTGGAACAAATTACACAGCAGGAACAGGAATTTCAATATCAGGAAATTCAATTTCAAATACAGGAGATTTAAGTAATACAAACGAAATTGAATTACCGACACAAACTGGAAATACTGGAAAATTTTTATCAACAAATGGAACTTTACCAAGTTGGACAACTGCATTAACGTCAGAAGTTGATGGTTCTGTTACGAACGAATTACAAACACTTTCATTAACAGATAATTTATTAAGCATTTCCAACGGAAATTCAGTTACGTTAAATTTAACTGATAATTTCTTGTTTTTAACGAGAGATGAGATGAATGCTTTAACTCCTGAAAATGGTCAAGTTATTTATAATACAACTGACAATATTACATTAATGTGGAATGGTTATAATTGGATAGAATTAGGTGTTAATTGTTTTCCGCAACCTACAACTTCAAATGCCGGTAGTGATTTATTTTTGTGGTCTACTGATTTTACTGCTAATTTATCTGCTAATTTACCGGAAGAGGGTGTAGGTTCTTGGAGTGTTGTATCCGGTAGTGGTGGTAGTTTTTCAAATATTAATGAACCGAATGCAATATTTACCGGAACAAGTTATAATTCATATATTCTAAGGTGGTCTATTGTTACAGATTGCAATGTTTCTTATGATGATGTTGTTGTTGAATTTATTTCCCCAAATTCAGGACCAACAGGACAAATTATTGGAAACACATATTACGATTTACAAACAAATAATACTACATCTGAAAGAATTTATGTTGCTCCAAACGGAAAAATTTCGATGTCATGGACTTTTGCACCGGATAATACTGCAAATTTTCCTAACAGAGGGACGGGTTATGCGTATTATAATGGAAGTAGTTGGACAGCTTCTCCTACAAATAGAATTGAAAGTCTAAGAACCGGTTGGCCTACTGTGTCGGTTACTGGTGCAGGTAATGAAATTATTGTTGCTCACGATGGAGCAAATTTAATTCAAAATATTTCTACCTTTGGAGCAGAAAATTGGGTTCAATCTACTATATTGAATTCATCAAATTTTTTCTGGCCTCGTTCTGCTGTCTGTGGAACTGATAATAATACTGTAAATATAATTTCAGTATTAAGTGATGGTTCTTTAAATAATTTAAGATTTTTGCAGACACAAGATCAAGGCTCTACTTGGAATTTATTAAATCTACCAACAATAAATCAGAGTGTTGGTGGCGATATTTATTCAATAACTGCACGTGGAAATACTATTGCTTTTGTTGTTTTTGGATTTTATGGTGATGTTATAATGTATAAATCTATTGATAATGGTGTAAATTGGACAACTACAATAATTAACGATTTTCCAGTTGATAATTTTGACATAAATACAACATTAGATATTGATTTAAATTCTGTTGCAGATACGCTTTACACTTCTGATGGTAGTGGAGATATTTTAATTGATAACTCAGGTATGGTTCACGTAGTTTTTTCTACCAGAAAATATTTAAATGGTGGTTATAATTCAAATGGTGGCGAGTTGATATATTGGAATGAAAATATGGGAGCAGCAAATTTTCCAGGGATTACATCACCTGATTTTATTGGACTAAATTGCACCGGAGAAGTTTTTGTAACAAAACCCGATTTAAATGGAAATGGGATTTGGGATGTTGGTGAAAATGAATTTGGAAATTACAGAAATTCAGTTGTATCAATGCCAACTATGGGATGTGATGTTTACAATAATATTTTTGTTGTTTATTCGGCTGTTATGGAAGGTGATTACTATCTTAAAACAGATGCAACTCCAAATCCACAACATTATAGACATATTTGGGGTATAGCTCGTAAAAATAATGGAACTTGGTGTAACCCTGTAAATTTAATTTCAGCAGATGAAGCATTAAAAGAAAATGTTTATCCGGCTATTTACCACGATATTATTGGAGATAACAATATTCATTTAATTTATATGAATGATAATGAACCTGGTATTAATTTGCAAGGAGATGAAGACCCAATAAATAATAATCAGATAATTTATAAAAGATTTCAAAAGACTTTGTTGCTAAACAATACTAAATCTGCAATAAATACAATTACAGTTGAGACAAATTCTGAATTATTTTACAATAATTTAACCGAAATTAAAAAATAACCAAATTTGATTATAAATTATTGAAAATAACCAATAAAAAATATTGCAACGGCTACGCCGTTGTAATATTGATAATTAGAATAATGATAAATTTACAGTTGGTTATAAATTTTACGTAAAATTTGATAATTTACTGAAATATAATGAAACAAAAAAAATAGAAGAACATAATCGAGTAGGAAGAGAATAAGCTAATCAGCTTATTCTCAGTCCTCTCCC
>DYPF01000236.1 GCA_020720105.1 Chloroherpeton thalassium | reverse complement strand
CTAAGTTATTAAATATAGAAATTTTCATTGAAATGTTTAAGTCTTTATTTATTAATCGTTCTTAAAGAACTTAATAAGAATATAGAGATATCAAATCTCTTCAACGATTTTGTAATTAGAATGAAGTAAGATTGTAAAATAGAAAAAAAGAGAACTCTGAAATTGGAAACAAGTATTCTATTGAAATATAGTTTAATTTTTGTTTAGCAAACAATTATTTATCATAAATTGCCTGATTTAGGCAAATAAGGCCTGGCTACATTTTTATTTTAGTTGGGATATTTGTGCCTTCAAATCGTTGGCAATTCGAGAAGCTAGCTCACTTTGTATTTCAAACACATCTCCAATTTCTGATTCATATTTTTGGTTCCATAAATATTTTTCTGTCTTGCCATCAATCAGATATACTGAAATTCTAACTTTATTTCCAGCTATGAAAATTTTACACCTAAATAGACTGGCTGCCTTCAATTCATGCGCAATAATTTTATCTGCCTTTTTAGAATCTTTGTAAATTGCTGTTGAATTATCTGCAACAATATGCAAATCCTCGATCTTTAAAATGTGATCAACAATAGCCGTTGTCATCCCTTCACAGAAAAAAGACTGATCGTGATTTTCGGTGATAACTTTGAATGGAAGAATAGCAACAGATTTATCCATTATTTCCATTTTGGCCGATGATGAATATAGTTTTGTATAAGTATAGAAGGCAACCAAAATAATCATCAAAATCAATGATAGATAACCAACGATACTTCTTCCAACAAATGCTGATTTGTTTATCCTTTCCTGATAGACAATTGCAGGTGGATTTACTTTATCATTACATTGAACCTGCTTATACTTCAGGTTCCATTTAATAATAGTTGTAAGATTATTGAGTACTGGTTTTACCAGTTCCACATCAAAATCTTTAGGATGGGCCCCATATGCCGATAAACTATTTAAATTAAGCATCGAAGTTATAATATGTGAGGGTACCTTCTCTTCGCAATTCAATATTTCAATAATTCCTTTAAGAGGTTGTGTCTTTCGGGGCCTTTTCAATTCTTTTTCGCAGAGTTCTGTAACAATCACCTCCAGGCTTCTCCTTGCATAAAGCAAAACAACAATTGGATCACAAGTATCAATCAATCGTTCCAACTCTTTGTCAAGATCGGGAATTTGTCCTTTAAAGGTTTCAAACAATCCTTCCAGTTCATTTATTTCTGATGACCAAATCATATTGATGTTCATATTTTTGTGAACACCAAGTAAACTGGTTTCATTGTCAGAATAAATGCTTCCGTCATAATTTGTTAACAAATACCTTTTTTTTTCTTTTGTTGCCATTTGTCCGATATTTTAGTTTAATGTCTGTCGGTCTTTTTGAAAATACCTTTTTAATGAATTTGGTTTCAACTAATAGCACGGTCAGATTTATGATTGAAATTACACTACAAATTTCGAATGATTTTAGCATTTGAACAACATGAAAATCATCCTATTATTCGGTTTTGTTCACCTGACAAAATTAGGGTTTTACACGGTGGGAGTAGAAGAAAAACACGGTATTTATTATAGGCTTAATCTGTATTTATTTAATAATGTGCTTATTATAAACCTGAATTAATAAGCAATAAAGAAGTAGCCTTTTTAATATCCTTATTATCAATTAATTTTACTACGTAATTCATATTATTTAACTAAATATAAACAACATGGCAAAAAATGACTGGGACATTCCTCACTGGGACCTAAATGAAAAAGATGAAGTAATTTATGTTTACAATGGTAAAGAAGATGTAGACCATAACTTTCTTCCAAACTATGGTACAAGAATTACCAAAGCAGTTGCAATTAAAATTATTGATAATTATGTACGAAGTAAAGCTAAACAGAAAGATAGCTCAACAGCCTTTACTTTCGGTATAAATGGCCTAAATAAAATATTAGGAGATGACAAAGAGTGCAAAGGGATTAGGTTTTGGCTGGCAAAAAAAAGGAAATCCGATCTTGCACCAGAAATAAAGGAGAAAGCTGAAATTGCTGAATTATGGAAATCCGGTCTAACTTTAGTTGCAATGGGAGTTAGACTTCCAAGCGATGGAGAAAGTTGTAAAATTGGATATGACCCAGAACTAATCTATGACTTTGTTAAAGAACTGAAAGATAAACTAAAGGGAATTTCGTCATTAGCTGGTAGAAAGAAAGATTCACCTATTATTGAAACTGTTCCCAGCTATAAACTAAATTATTTATGATGAAATCAAAATGAAAAGCCGAAAAAGAACTTGATATCAAATATTTTTAAGTTTTAATAACTATCAAACAATCTGTTAATTGTCATTAAATGTTATGGATAAAGCCAAATTGGTATATTGCTGTTTTATATTGGTAAGTTTCATATTGGCTGCTTTTTGCAAAAAACAGGAAAAAGGTTTATTCATTTTTCCTGTTTTACTTTCATTTTCTTTAATGGTGGAAATTATAACCATTATACTGGAGTTTTATAAATTGAAGTATTTTTATATCTATCATATCTTTATTCCTGTTGAATATACTTTATGGATATCTTACTTTTACTTTATTACAGATAATGCTATCATTAGAAAGATTATCCTGATTACAATTCCTGTTTTTTCAATTTTTTGTCTATATATTACTATTTCAATAGTTAGTTTGAAAGATTTTCCTACAATTCAATTAAATATAGAAGGTATATTATTGATTATTATTGCAATATATACTATATTTACCATTGAAATAAAAAAAAATGTAAGCTTATTTTCACGGCCTGTCTTTTGGATTTGTGTGGGCGTTATAGTTTATTATAGCAGCATATCTTCTTATATGGGCTTTTATAATTTTATTGTTAAAAACAAAATTCATTTATTGAACCTTAAATTTTATTTCCTTATCATTCCTAATTATATTTTATATACTTGCCTTTCAATCGCGTTTATATGTTCGAACAGGATAAAGAAATAACGATTGCTATCATCATCAGCACCGGCTTAATGATAATTTTTGTTGGGATTATTATAGCTGCCATTGTTAAATACCAGAGGAGGACAAGGAAATATTTACAGGAAATGAGCAACCTCAAAATCAGGTACCAGGAAGAAACTATAAAAGCACAAATAGAAAAAGAAGAACAGACGCTAAACAGGATTTCACAGGAAATTCATGATAATATTGGCCAAATACTTTCGCTTGTAAAACTAAACCTGAATACACTGGAATTATCAGATTGCGACTGTACTGTAAAAAACAAAATTACTTCAACAACCGATTTGGTTGGAAAAGCAATCAATGATCTCCGCCAACTCTCGAAATCTTTAAATTCGCAGCACTTATCCAGTGGATATTTATCTGATTCCTTGAAGACAGAATTAGAAATTATGAATAAAACTGGTATTTATGATGCTGATGTTAAGGTTACAGGCGAAGAAAAGCCTTTTAGTCCTCAAAAACAATTAATCATATTTAGAATTGCACAAGAAGCATTAAACAATATTATCAAATATGCCAAAGCCGATCATATATCAATTTCGTTAATTTATTTTCCACAATTGCTTGATTTATTTATAGTGGATAATGGAGTGGGATTTAACCACACTATTGACGATACCAAAGAACCAAAACAATCGGGAACAGGAATAGAAAATATGTATCACAGGGCCAACCTTATTGGAGCAACTATTGAAATTAAAAGTGTAATAGGAAACGGTACGTCGGTTCATCTATCCATACCTGTCAATTAAATTTTATACCTATGTCAAAAAATGAAGCTGTATCAATTGTTTTGGTAGATG
>DYPF01000235.1 GCA_020720105.1 Chloroherpeton thalassium | reverse complement strand
AGAACATGTGATTGATTTAGCTTAGTTCTCATATTTAAATTTGTTTAAAATTGAACATTACCCACTAATATTTCGTTTTCAAAAATATTACACCTTTACGTCAAAACATGTCGTAGAAAAATATTAAATTTCATCTGTTAATATTTTCCACTTATCTGATATCTATTTAATTGAGAGTATTGATTTGCATGTCACATGAAGTGAGTAGGGGGGATTCGTTAATTTGTTGAGTTAACTCAAAAATCTTGATTTTTTTTACATGCGAGCTCTATGATTGATAAACCTGTCTACCTGCGGTAGATAAATCAACCTTTGGTCGATGAATCTATCGACAGATAGGTATAATCATTCTCTTTTCGATGAATGGGGAGGAGTTGTGTGTTAAAATTCATTTGCCATGGTTGTTTCATTTCGTCTATTAATATATTTGAATCTTATTAATCATTTGATTTCCAAAAAAATGAAAGTACAATCTTTATAAATAGCTGTTTAAACCTTTAAGGTTATGTAAAAAACACACTTGAGTTATTTCCTTGATTAAAATCAATTAAAATTTTCTTAATATTCTGAGCAGCATTTTTGCTTATATAATAAGCAGTAACAGTACTTCCAAGAGCCCTTATGCTAATGTCTGCTCCAAAAACATGTTCATTTATTTCAACATTTCTTATAAATCGGAATGCCATTATGCTGGTATCTCTGCCAATCAAATACCAATTACGTTGCTCTATGGTGATTGTTTGATTGGTAATATCAACCGAAATTCTCCAAGGTCTTAAAATGAACTCTATTTTAAAATTAACTATTAATGCAAAAATCGACGATGAAGCATTATAAATCATATAAAAAAAGCTTTAATCCAAAAAAAAGTCCCAATAAAAAGACCCAAAACAGAACATATTGCAGCAGAGATAGCCGCAAATTTTATTAATTCAAACATCGAAAAAGGAATTATCTTGTAACCAGAATTATATCTTCCATCTTTTATTCTTTTTGATTTGAAATATGTAAAACCTGCAAAAATTATAAAGGCTATAAAAAATAACTTTTTAAAAGCTAACTTGAACCCATATTTAAAACCAACTTCTGTTGGTGCAGGCTCAATAGGTTTATTTGAGCTTACTTGTTTTAGTGATTCTTCAACTTTTGTTTTTTCTAAATACTTTGTATTAACAAAACCTTTTGCACCATGTTCTGTTTCAATTTCTGACCAATCATTGATTTCAGATATTACAATTACTTTATCTCCTTTCTTTATTTGAGCAACCACCTTGTATTTCTTGCCTGCTTGCTCTCTGACATTTAGTATTCTTACATTAACACTCTTATAGTCCTGTGCAAACACAAAAGAAGAATAAATAATCAAAACGAAGAATGTAATTTTTATATTCATTTAATTGATATTCGATAAAAGAATAGGAAAGTATTGGAATCTTTACTTGTTTTGAGAAGTATTATTTGAACATTTATTTGTTATCTCAAAAATTGATTCCCCTGCCGCTTCCGCTTGCTTGTAGAAATCCTCAATTTTCTCAACTATTAAGTTAATAGGATTCTCAGTTTCATTGTCAGTGTAGAATTTGTCAATAAACTCATTCACAGATTCTGGGTTGTTGAAATCGACAAATTCTATAGGGTTCAACGGAGGATCTTGTTTTACGAAATCTTTTTTCCATCCTCTTGATGCAATTCGATAATCGCGGTACTCTGGATAATCGTAATAATCTATATAAAATCCGACAATTGTAGATAAATCGGGTTTTGATTTTGAAACTGGACCTGCAATAATCTGAATCGGAGTACCCTCAATTTTGATAAATAGATAATCCCCATCTTCCCAAAATTCTATTCTGGCTTCTTTAAAAGGGAGTTCGTTTTTACTCAATCGCTCATTTAACGATTTCAAAAACAAAGGTTTATAGGTTCTAATATTCAAATATGGCACAATTTTTTCTTCGAGTTTATTTAATTTACCCAACATCTCATCAGAAATCTCACCTCCCAAATTCAGTTCTTTAGCCAATAAATTTATTATTTTAAAAACTTCGGTTTGGATTATTCTATTTTCTTCATTATTGGTTTTCTCTTTTCCTATTTGCTCGGATATTTTAGTTAGAGAATCTAAAATCTTATCGATGGTAGCTTTATTTGTGTAAAGAATAATATCTTTTGAGATTGCTTTTATCAAGTCGTTAAGTTCTTCCATTGAAACTTTTCTATCTTCCCAGATATTCCAAAGAGAGTCAATAAATTTATTATAACGATTGGTCTTTTCTTCAAAAACTCTAACATTACGTTCTTTAACTTCTTCGGCAGTCGATTGTCCAGACAATAATATTACGGTAATAAACGCCGTTACAATAGCACCTAACAATGCCCCTGTAACTTGTAATGGGATTTCGGAACCTGCGAATAAATTTGTAAAAACCGAAATTAAAAAGAAAACAACAACCCCAATCCCTGCTGCCACTGAAATCATAATCCATTTGTTCATAATTGTAATATTTAGTATGCGTTAATAAATTTCTTTAATGCTTAATTGTAATAAAATTCAAATATAATGATTCGAATTGTCAAAATACGTCGCCGAGTATAAATAATTTAACCACTTGTATAAAATTTTATATTTGCCATGCTATTCCAGCATTTAACCCATTATAATCTCTAATAGAATTCAAATACCCCATGACAGAGAAATCTATTTGAATTCGTTTGCTTATTAAATAGCCCAATCCAGCATCAATATATAACTTTGTGTTAGTATGCTTGTTAGAGAACCCATATCCTTCAACAAAAGAACTCCATTTAGTTGTAAACGTTGTCTCAAAACAAAGAGCATAGAAGTGAGTTGGCTCAGATGAATCTCCATTCCACAACATTCCGTAATTATAGCTTATGTTGAGTATGTCAGTGATATCATTTGACATTAATAGCAAAAAAGATGGGACGAAATCCTTAGGCACAAACTCACTTTTCCCAACAACCGGCAGTGTAAGATTAAATAAGACCGATATACTGGGTATGATTTTTTGTTGTTGTATTATTTTGATTTTTGACCCTATTGTAATGGGATTAAAACCATGTATTATTGACGTAATAGTGCTGTCATTTGTTTTATTATAAACATAGTCTGTTTGAATTCTCAATTCTGTATTTTCAATAATACCATATCTAAAAAGCAATGAAGAAATGTACACTTCATCTGTATTATTAAAAATTGTCAATTTTTCCATTTGAAATCCATTTTCAACTTGTAATCTACCTTTTGGCATGGTGTTGGTTGGTGTTGCCATACCTGGTCTATCGGGTACAAAATCGATTAAACTTTCAGTTTGTGCATTTCCTGTATTTAACAAAGCAAACAGAAGAAATACAAGTGTAAAAAAATATTTCATTAAATTTGATTGAAGATTTAATAAACTAGCAGAATTCAAGTCACAAATGTAACTTTTAAGTTATGTAAATTTAGTACTAAAAATTCTTTTTGCATTCAAAGAGTCTGGAATAAAAAGAGTGTTTATTAAATGAAAAAATGTATACTATTGAATTTCAAATAATTAGATAAATTATTCAAATCTTATAAAGCTCTAATATTCAATAAATTATCTTTATTTACTTTAAAGTTTACATCATTTTAGACTGGACTCATACTATAAAAAGAATTATTTGATTTTGGCATACATCAACAAATCCTATTCTACCTCAAGAATAGTACGATACTAAGTATTTTTACCCCCTACAAGCAAAAAACCCACTCGGCTATTCGTATATCAAGCCGAGTGGGTTAATTATTTTATTTGATCAATTCAAATAGGCCTATT
>DYPF01000234.1 GCA_020720105.1 Chloroherpeton thalassium | reverse complement strand
GCATTGAAGCCGTGGCTGAACAAATGATACAGTTGTATAAATGGATTTTAAAAGAAGGAGAAAAACCCGCCTTTATTTATTAAAACATGAGACATATATGGAAAAACTTTATGTTCAATACGGTTGTGGACTTTCAGCACCTTTAGAATGGATTAATTTTGATAGTTCTCCCACATTAAGGTTACAAAAAATTCCATTATTTGGGATTCTTCTAAAACCACTATTCAAAACTGCATTTCCAAATAACGTGCGTTATGGTGATATTATTATTGGTTTACCTTTTGAACCAAATTCATGTGATGGCCTATATTGTTCCCACATTCTAGAGCATTTATCCTTTAATGATTTTAGAAAAGCTTTAAAGAATTCAAATACTATCTTGAAAAAAGATGGTATCTTCAGATGCATTGTTCCTGATTTGGAATTTGAAGCAAGAAAATATATTAAAGAGCTTGATAATGGCAATTCTTTAGCTAGTATTAATTTTATGAATAATACACTCCTTGGAATTCAGCATAGACAAAGAGGTGTAAAAGGTTTTTTGAAGTCCTTCTTTGGAAATTCACATCACTTATGGATGTGGGATTTTTTATCCTTAAAAATGGAGTTGGAAGCTGCAGGTTTTACTAATATTCGCAGGTGCCGTTTTAATGATAGTTCTGATACCATGTTCCAATTAGTAGAAAGTAGTGATCGATTTATTAAAGCCGTAGCAATTGAGTGCATTAAAAGTGATTTTTAATGTTACTTCCTCAGATTATTGCGCTAAATACCAGTTATTGCCTCCAAAGGTACTCCTTGGGAAGAATTAAACACCAACCATTGCGGTTGGTGGATTGATATTGGAGTTGAACCTTTAAGGATAGCTTTAGAGGAAGCCTTAACGCTTTCAGAGTACCAAAGAATAGAAATGGGTAAAAATGGCCGTAAATTGGTAGAGAATAAATATAGCGTTGAAGCCGTGGCGGAACAAATGATACAATTGTATCAATGGATATTAAAAAAGGGCGAAAAACCAGAGTTTGTATTCTAAAAAGTAAAATAAATAAAGTGTATATATGATTGTAGATTATTATTCTGATGATTATCATAAAGAACGGCATCCTGAATTCATCAATTCAAAGGAAATTTCAAAAGCTTGGTCCGAATTTGCCTATATCGAATATTTTAAAAATAAACAGTTTAAAAATGTTTTGGAATTTGGTGGCGGATTAGGTCAGAATTTGATTTATTTAGCAAATTTTCATGATGCATGGATGATTGAACCATCGGAACTGGGTAGAAATTTTGCAAATTTTTTTAATATAAATACAGCTGCTTCCATAAGTGATTTGAGATCATTCAATTCTGAAAAATTTGATGTGATTTTATGTCGACATGTACTCGAACATTTAGAAAATCCCATGCAGACATTAATCGAACTAAAGTCACTACTGCGGCCTGATGGCAAATTAATCTTAGTTTTACCTGTTGAAAATCAAAAAAAACCAGTGATAAATGAAATTGATTTTCATCTATATTGCTGGACTCCCAGAACAGCTATAAATCTTCTAAATTTAGCTAATTATCAGATAATTGAATGGCGGTATAATAAATTTACAGGTAAACGGATTTTTTTCCCAATTTATAAAATGTTCGGTATTACTTATTATCGTTTGTTTATGAAAATTGCAGGATCAATATTAAATGCTAAAGAATTATTAATCGTTTGCAAATAGTTTAAATATTTTTTATTCCATGAAAATCCTTCAAATTGCTCCTTGTTTTGTTGATATATATAATGAGACAGGCGGTGTAGCTAATATAATTAGACAAATTTGTCTTGCGTTGGAATCAAATAAAATAGAAACGATTCTTATTTGCACGAATACTGAATTAGGCAAAACTGTTACAGAAGAAAAAACATTTTATTATTCTGATTACTTAAAAATTATTGTAATTAAACAAAATGCCAATCCCTTGCTTAATTCAAAAAAACAAATTCATAATTTACTCAGTTCTATTAACAATATAAGTTTAGCTCATATTCATACTAGTTTTTCCACAATTACCGATTATTCTGTAAAATACTTTACTCGGCATAAAATTCCTTGTGTTTTTACCCCACATGGTAAATTCAGCCCTGCAATGATTCACAATAAAAGAGCGCTGAAAACACTATATTTTAAGCTTAGTTTAAAGAAATATTTAAAAAGAGTGTCTGAAATAATTGCAAGTTCCTCAAATGAGTTACTATATTTAAATGAATTTGGCTTAAAAAATTCAAGTTCTTTTATTTACAACGGATATACGTCTTTTTCAGAAAATGAACATCCAAAAGATGTATTTATTCATAATAAACCTTTCTTACTTTTTTTGGGTTACTTGGATCCGCGTAAACAACCGGACCTTTTAATTCGAGCCTTTCATTCATCAAAAGCAAAGAATATATATAAACTTGTTTTGGCAGGCCCTGATTTATACGGGTATCAAATGGAATTAGAAACACTAGCTAAATCCTTGAATCTAATTGTTGGTGAAAATATTGATTTTACTGGGCGTGTAACTGGTAAAATAAAATGGGAATTATTAAGGAATGCCAGAGCACTTATTCTACCTTCAAAAGGTGAAGGTTGGCCTGTTGTTATTGCAGAAGCAATTGGTAATGAAACACCCTGTATTTTATCTAAGGAATGTAATTTTAGCGAAATAACTCAATTAAATTTAGGTGTTGAGGTTACGGATCATAGTATTTCGGCGTGGTCGGCAGCCATTGATGAAATTTGTTTTGATGAAATCACCTATGAAAAATACAAATCAAGTTTGGAAAAAAACCGATTAAATTTTACATGGTATGCTATTACAAATCAATGGATAGCAAAATATTATTCAATAATCAACGATGCAAAAACTAAATAATACCGTAAATTGGCCATACCCAAAAAGAGATTATTTTTTGAGGGTTCTTTGGACAATTGTTTATTATACTTTATGGCAAGTTGCTTGGCATAGAATATACTTTTTAAGAGCTGCAATTCTGAAATTGTTTGGCGCTAATGTAACTTGGAAAATGGTAGCTTTTAACAGTACTCGTGTATTACGCCCTTGGGATTTGAAACTTGGTAATTATGTTACCTTAGGTCCAAGAGTTAGAATCTACAATTTGAATAGAATTGAGATTGCTGAAAATACTGTTATTTCTCAAGATGTTTATCTTTGTGGGGGAACACATGATTATACACTGCCAAGCCTTCCATTACTAAGGAAAGACATAATTATTGGAAATTCTGTTTGGATTGCAGCAGGAGCCTTTATTGGTCCTGGGATTACGATTGGTGAAGGTTCAGTTGTTGGAGCTCGATCTGTTGTATTAAAAGATGTAGAACCTTGGACCATTGTGGGAGGCAATCCGGCCAAGTTTATAAAAAAAAGAAAACTAACAGACTGATTTATGCAAGATTTAAGCATACTAATACTTACCTATAACGAAGAAATTCACATTCAACGTTGTATTGAGAGTGTTCAATCGGTTGCCAAAGAGGTGTTTTTGGTTGATAGTTTTTCTGGCGATAAAACTCTTGAAATAGCTAAATCGATGGGTGCCCATGTATATCAAAACAAATGGCAAAACAACTATGCCAATCAGTTTAATTGGGGGTTACAAAATTTACCCATTACAACCAAATGGGTGTTGCGGTTGGATGCCGATGAATACCTTACTCCGGAATTAATACTGGAGTTAAATAGCAAATTACCATCACTACCCATTGAAGTTACCGGTGTGGTTTTTCCACTTCGCAGGGTTTTTATGAACCGAACCATTAAAAGGGGAACAGGTAAAGTTAAATTGTTGCG
>DYPF01000233.1 GCA_020720105.1 Chloroherpeton thalassium | reverse complement strand
GATTCGATATTAAATTGATAAATAATTGTTAATTGATTATTTTATAATTATTTTTGTATTGATATATATCAACTGAATATGTGGCCATTTACAAAAAAGTCAATAAAACAGCCTATAATCAAGTCATCTGATTTGATTAGATCGAATTTCATTCTCAATACTTTTGGCACTACTTCAGCGATTTGGGATAAATATATACATAGCGGCCAGAATGATTTTTTGTTAATCGAAAAATATAACACAATTACAGAGGTGGCCGCTCCAATTAATAAATATAGTGTTACCTCGAAGCAAGTAATCATTGATACATTCAAGATGAATGGTAAAGAATTGTTACTTGTGCCTGAAAATGACCCAATAAAATTAGCGATTGACAAATTCTGGAGCGAAAATTCAGATAAAATATTGATATATAAGAAATTACTTGGAAACGTATATATTAATAGATTTGAATATGCCAATCCAATTGAAGGAAAAAAAATCTTACTATCATTACTACCATCTCAGTACACTAAGATAATAGCAGATCAAAAAAATAACGCTGATATTAGGATTAACAAAGCAAAAGCGTATTACGTTAAGATAGATTCTAATCACGTTGATATTACAATAGATGCAAAAGATGTAGTTCATATTAAGGAATCAAGTCCTAATGCAGATAATTTCAATTATCTATATGGGTATAGCCCACTTATTAGCTGTGGGAAAAATATCACATCTATTGAAGCAGGGTATGGGGCGAAAGTTTCGTTATACCAGAATGGCCCACGTGGGATAGTAACCGGAAAAACACAGGGAGAATTCGCAGCAACTAACATTCAGAGTAATGAAGATATTTTGGAAGTCCAAAAAAGGTTCAACACTGAATATGGCCTCCAGAATGGTCAATTTGCATGGCTTTTCACAGATATTCCGCTTGACGTCAAATTAATTTCTTACGATAATTCACAATTGCAGATTAATGAAAATAACAAAGCTGATGTTAATAGGATATGCGGGGCGTTGAATATTGACCCAAGGGCAGTATTTTCAGATGAAAATAATACGTATGATAATGTAAAGCAAGCTAACAGGGGTTTTTTAGTCCAAAGTTTTAAATCCGAAATAGACAATATTGTAACCCAATTATCGAATTATATATCAGCGAATTATCAGGGATATTATTTAAAGGCGAATTATATCAATATCACCGAGATAGTTGATGCCTTGAAGGAAAATAATATTGAAATTTTGCAACAATGTGAAAAAGGGCTATTGACAAGGAATGAGTATTTTGCAAGAATTGGGGAGCGAAGTGTTAATTTGCCTGAATTCGATAATTTTTACACATTATATAATGGAATTTGGCAAGAAGTAAAAAAACAAATTATATGAAAAAAGATAAATTACAAGATAACAATATTGACTTATTAGTTGAATTAGTACAAAAAATTGAAATCAAAAAAGAAAAGACCGATATAGAAGAAAAATTGTTTGAATCGGTTAAAAAAAAGCTGAAATTATTGAAGTCAAATAAAATGGTAGAAAAATGAAAATAGATATTGAAAAGATTAATAACATGCCTGATGGTGAACGGTTCAATTATCTACGCCAGAATAAGGACTTATTGATCAAGGCTAAAAAATCAACTCCTGATCATGCAGACGTGTGTAATTTTGGAATAATCAATATTGGTACATCAAGAAAATCAGTAGAAAAAGAACAAGATAATGGAATCATAAGAAGAAAAGTTGTTGCCAATACGTCTAATTGGATTGATTCCCAGATGGATATGATTTTGCCCGGAGCGGTTACAAAATCATTGAAAGAGCGAAAATCATTAATCCCACATCTCCACGATCACATTCATCGGTTAGATGCGAAAGTTGGCGAAGTATTCGATATATATGAGATGATTATTCAATTAACTGATTTAGGCCTTGCGAAAATGGGCAGTACTACCGTTTTGGTTTTTGAAACTGACATATATAAATCATATAACGACCAGATATATAACCAATATAAAAACAATAAAATTAATCAGCATTCGATTGGGTTACAGTATATTGATATAGCATTAGCAATTAATGATCCAAATGACAATGACCATTACGATATATGGGTCAAGTATATTGATATGGCGATTAATAAGGAATTAGCTATTGAAAGGGGTTACTTCTGGATTGTAAGAGAATACAAATTACTTGAAAACTCGTCAGTTCTTTTTGGTGCTAATGAATTAACACCAACACTCATGCAGGCCGCACTTGATGCACCTGAAAAACAGATCGCAGTTGATGCACCTGAATTTAGAGAAAAAAAAGAATTGAATTTTGAATATATAATTAATAATTTAAAACTGTAAAAAATGAAAAAAACGAATTTTATTTTGGCTTTCGCTTTCAACATGATACTTGGTATTGTGTTAATGGGGGTTGCGTTCAATTTGCCAATTTTGGGGCTTGCTTTTGGTTTTTTGGCATACTTGCCATTACCAACAGGGGTTTTTGGGGAAAATATAGTGTCAAGCGCAGAGGTTACTGATAGGGACAAGGAAATACTGGAAAAAATTCAGCAAAAGATTGATTCTGCAATGAAAGAATTTCAGAGGGGCTTGATTAATGAAGAAGGATTGAAATTAAGATTAGCACCAATAGAAGAAAAACTTAAAGAAGTTAATTCAAGCGAAAAAACCAGTCAAATTGAAAAAGCGATTGATGAACTATCACTTAGAATCGCTGGAATTAGCAATCAAAAACAAGAAATAGTTTTTGAATCCAGAGAAAAAGCAATCCAAAAAGCAACCGAAGAATTATTGGAAGACAAGGATTATCAGAGATGGGTGGATAACGGCTGTAAAGGAAAATGCCCAACGTCAATTGAAGTGAAGTATTCAATTACATCAAGTAGGACTGGAAATGTTTCGATAACAAATCAAAGCGGTGTAGTAAGCGATCCATATTCAATTAGGCCATTGCATATTAGGGATTTGATACCAGTATTAGAAACTGATCAGCCTTACTTAGTCCACGATGTAGTTACTTCTTTTGATAACCCAGCATTGGGATTGAGTGAGACCGCAGATGCGTTGGAAGTTACGATGACAACAAGTGAGACAACAACTTCTTACAAGAGGATAGCGATTTTCATGGATATTACAAAAACTGCACTTAAGGGCGTGAAATGGTTAAGAGGCCATATTATGAGCAGGCTGCCAGAAAAAATAAAAAACCATGAAGATTTTCAATTACTTTTTGGAGACGGTGCAGGTGCTAATGTAGATGGGTTATTCAAGAACGCAACATTGTTAAATCTTGATGGGCCAAGTTTTGTGGCCGGCACAATTGCATCAGTAGCCTCATATCAGGCAGGTGCTAAGGCGTTAATTACGTTCACAAGTGAGCATAACCTGAATAATGGGATGGTAATTACATTCGCATTATTCACCAGTTCAGGATATAACACTTCGTTCCCTGTTAACGTGATGACTTCTAAGTCTATTATTCTTGATATTGCATACGTAGCAGATTCAACTGTGTCAGATGTAACAGCAACTACTAAGTATGGACTGAAAAATGCTATTAACTTGGCAACAGAAATTGATTGCCTCAATGCAGCTAAGTCTGTAATGAGGGTAGGAGAATATCAGGTTACAGGCCATGTAATTAATCCTCAAGATAGTGCAATAATTGAAGGCTTAAAGGATACGACTGGAAGGTACAATGATTCAAAAATTGAAAGAATTAACGGGGTACTTTTCATTGATAGGATTCCATGCGTGGAAACTAATGCGATGAAACAAGGCTGGTTCATGTCAGCAGATTTCAGGAATATAGCTGAATTACTTGAATTTATGAGCAT
>DYPF01000232.1 GCA_020720105.1 Chloroherpeton thalassium | reverse complement strand
AAGTTTTATACAAATCACAATAATTTGTATTGTAATGTTTAATTTTGTAAAAAAAATAAATATCCCTTTTATGGAAGCAAAACAGAACTTTATAACTAATTTTATCCAGCAACAAGATGTACAATTTCTTATTCCAGTTTATCAAAGAAATTACGACTGGAAAAATGAGCATTGCAAACAATTATTATCAGATATTAAAAAAGTAGGCAAAAATGAAGATATTGCTACTCATTTTATTGGTAGTATTGTATATGTTCAAACCGGGTTAAGTACATCTCCAGTATTAACTATAATCGACGGTCAACAGAGATTAACAACAATTACTTTGTTGATTTCTGCATTAGTTCGAAAGAGCAATGAATCAGGCAACAAAAAACTATCAGATGAATTAACTCGCAGATACTTAATCAATGAATTTAAGTCAGATGATGAAAAACTGAAATTAAAGCCTATTAAAAAAGATAATGAAGCCCTAAGATATGCATTAGGTCTGTCTTCTAATGAAGTTAAAAGTTATTCAAGGATAATTGAGAATGTTAACTTCTTTTACGAAAACATCAGTACCGAAGAAATTGAGATTATCAAACAAGGCATTCAGAAACTTGTATTCATCGAAATATCATTAGATAAAGCTAAAGATGACCCGCAGAATATTTTTCAAAGTTTAAATTCCACTGGTCTTGATCTTAGTCAAGCAGATTTAATAAGAAACTACATATTAATCGGGTTAACTTCAAAAGTTCAAACTAGAATTTATGAAAACTATTGGATAGAAATAGAACAGAATACAACTGAAGTTAGCTCTCAATTAATTAAAACTTCAGACTTTATTAGAGATTATCTCACATTTAAATTTAGTAGTATCCCAACTATAAACAAAGTATTTGAAGTATTCAAGCAAAGGTATCAATTTAATTCTGAAAATGAACTCGTTGAAATATTAGAAGAAATAAAATTGTTTTCCAAATTTTACCGATATTTTATCAATCCTGAACTTCACAAGAATAATCTTGTTGTGGATAATTTGAAATTGATAAAAAAACTACAAATTAATGTTTCTTATCCATTTCTTTTGCAAGTATTTAACGCACATAATAATGGAAAAATCTCTGACGATATTTTAATCGAGGTGATAGAACTTATACAATCATACACTTGGCGTAGATTCATCAGCAACCTTGCAACTAATGCCCTCAATAAAGTATTTATGGATTTGTATAAAAGCATAGATGAAGAAAATTTTCTTTATTCTTTGCAAGTAGCCCTAATTTCAAAAAAAGGTTACCAACGATTTCCTAATAATGACGAGGTTTTAAGTAATCTTACCAATAAAGATATGTATAATATTCAACCAAAGAATAAAAAATATTTCTTGGAAAGATTAGAGAACTACGGTCATAAAATTCAAATAAATATTGAAAACAATAGCAATGTTTCAATAGAACACATATTTCCACAAAAACCTACTCCTGAATGGAGAGAAAAATTAAGAGAACAGTTTGAGGAAATGAAATCCCGTATTAATACTGCAGCAAATCTAACTTTATCTGCTTTTAATTCAGACCTAAGTAATTCTTTTTTTACACATAAAAGAGACCTCCCAATAAAAGGTTACAAAGCAAGTCCATTAAGAATTGATAAATATTTAGCTGAAATTGAAGATTGGAATGTTGAAACTTTGAATCAAAGACAAAAATCGATTGAAAATCGTTTCATTGAAATTTGGAAATACCCCAACATTAGCATTGAAGAATTAGATACAACTGATGAATTAAATATTTTGGATATTGATTATGAATCAGTAAGAGGTCAATCCATGGATTATTTTATATTTTTTGAAACAAAATACGAAAAACCAAATTGGCAAACATTACTAAAAACTGTTTCAACTATTATGTTTGAGAGAGAACCTTATATGTTCCTTGATACTGAGTTAAAAGATAGACTTAAGGTTACTACAGAACCCAAAACAATTGGAAGACCTTTGCAAGTTTCTCAGTCATATTTTATTGAATCAAATTTATCTGCTTCTTTTATTGTTCAAAGAGTTCAAAGAATTCTCGAAGTATGTGAAACAGATGATGATTTAATTATTAAACTTAAGTAAATAACCCTTTTTATTATTATGCAAAAAATTATTATTCTTGATTTTGGCTCACAATACACTCAAATTATCGCCCGCAAGGTGCGAGAGATTGGTGTTTATGCCGAAATATATCCTTACAATATCTCAAGAGATGTTTTGCTCCAGCTGGCTCCTGCTGGCATCATTCTTTCCGGTGGTCCCAATAGCGTTTATGGTGATAATGCTCCACATCCATTCCCTGAAATCTTCCAGCTTGGCATTCCTATTCTCGGAATTTGTTATGGACTGCAATTAATTGCCATTCTTAACGATGGAGTGGTTGATAAATCCGCTGCAAGGGAATATGGCAGAGCTAATCTTATTATTGATAAGCCAAATCTTCTCCTTGACGGCATTTCTTCATCTCAAGTTTGGATGAGTCATGGTGATTCTCTCAAATCTTTGCCTGCTGGCTTCGAAATTATTGCCCATACTGACAATTCTCCAATTGCTGCTATCCAAAATGCTAATCAAAATATCTTCGGAGTGCAGTTTCATCCCGAAGTTCATCATACTGAAGACGGAAAAACTATTCTTGAAAACTTTGCAAGACGTATTTGCGGCATTAAAACTAATTGGACTACTCATTCTTTTATTGATAATGCTATAAATACTATTCGTGAGCAAGTCGGAGATGATGAAGTTATTTGTGCACTATCTGGTGGCGTTGATTCTACTGTCCTTGCCGTTCTTCTACTTAATGCTATTGGCGATAAACTTCATTGTATTCATATAGATACTGGTCTTATGCGTCAAAATGAAAGCACTAAACTTATGGAACTATTTGATATACATTTTAAAATGTCTGTTGAACTTATTAATGGTTCTGATATTTTTCTTGAACGTCTTGATGGCGTTACAGATCCAGAACAAAAACGTAAAATAATTGGCAAATCTTTCATTGATTTATTTGATATTGGTGCTAAAAGATTTAATAATGCTAAGTGGTTAGCCCAAGGTACTCTTTATCCAGATGTTATTGAATCTGTTTCAGTTAAAGGTCCTTCGGTAGTAATAAAATCTCATCATAATGTGGGTGGTTTGCCCGAAATAATGGGTCTTAAACTTGTTGAACCTTTCCGTGAACTGTTCAAAGATGAAGTTCGTGCCGTTGGACGTGAACTTGGCGTGCCTGATTGGTTTGTTAATCGTCATCCATTTCCTGGTCCTGGTTTGGCAATTCGTATTCTTGGCGAAATAACTCCTGAACGTATTGATATTTTACAAAAAGCTGATACAATTTATATTGAAGAAATTAAAAAAGCTGGTCTTTATGATGATATTTGGCAAGCTTTTGCCGTACTTCTGCCTATTAAAAGCGTTGGAGTAATGGGTGATGAACGTACTTATGAAAGTACTTGCGTTCTAAGGGCTGTTACAAGCGTAGATGGTATGACTGCGGACTGGTTTCCAATGCCTTATGATGTATTAGCTAATATTAGCAGTCGAATTATTAATGAAATTCGTGGAATAAATCGTGTTGTATATGATATAACAAGCAAACCTCCCGGAACAATTGAATGGGAATAAACAATAATTAATAATAATATTATAAAAATTTATTATTTTAATGGTCTTGAAGATGTTTCAAGACCATTTTTTTTATTACAGAACATTTATTTTTAAATATATAATAATTTTATATAATTTATGATGCATAAACAACTGCTACATTGCTTGGTTCACTTACTAATTCATTCTTTTGAGCTTTTACACGAT
>DYPF01000231.1:1935-3845 GCA_020720105.1 Chloroherpeton thalassium | reverse complement strand
TATCAGTAGAAACATACTTTTCTAACTTGTCAGTAAACCTGTCAAGCTCTTTTTTGAAGTCTGATTTATATTTTTTTATTTCAATTTTATCCATAAAACACATCTATATTTTAAGCAGTATTTCACAATTTTTTCAAATTTTCAAATTCTATAATTTTTCAATCATCTTAACAAATAAATGAGTCATATTAGGCTCAGTATGATTGGCAGCATCTATAATATCTTGTAATTCAACTGGTTTTAGATTGTCGGGATAGCATTCATCAGTAATAATAGACAAACCAAACACTTCTATACCCAGATAATTTGCTACAATGTTTTCGGGAACAGTACTCATTCCAACTACATCGGCGCCAATGATTTGCAACATTCTATATTCGGCTCGTGTTTCTAAATTTGGTCCAGACAAAGCAGCATAAACACCTTTATGAATCTTGATTTTTTCCTCTAATGCAATTTCTTCTGCCATTTTTACAAGTCTTTTGGAATAAGGCTCAGTCATATCAGGGAAACGCGGTCCTAATTCGTCAAAGTTCTTGCCAATCAATGGATTAGATCCAAGCATATTAATATGGTCAGTAATTAGCATCAAGCTTTTTAGCGGAATATTGGAATTAACGGTACCGCAAGCATTCGAAATAAATAGGGTTTTCACTCCCATTTTTTTCATAACATATATTGGGAAAGTTGCCTCCTGCAAACTATATCCCTCGTAATAGTGCATTCTACCTTGCATTATCACAACCTGTTTTCCCGCGATTTTTCCAAATACCAAATGACCCAAATGGCTTTCTACCGTAGAAATTGGGAAGTTTGGAATTTCGGAATAATTAAGAGTTGTTTCTATTTCTATATGATCAACCAATCCACTCAAACCTGTCCCAAGAATGATACCGATTGTTGGCTCGGAATTAGTTTTTGTTTTTATAAAATCGTAAGATTCTTGTATTTTTTCTAAAAGATTCATTTTTTTTATTTTATGTTTTTTTGTTAATTCTTCTACTTTGTATAGTTTCTATTTCCAAAAATTGAAGTTCCAATACGCACAATAGTTGCCCCTTCTTCTATTGCAATTTCAAAGTCGTGGCTCATTCCCATTGAAAGCTCCCGTAATTTATCAATTCCAAGTGTTTGATTTAACTCAGTTTTTAGATTACGCAACATAGAAAATTCCTTACGGCTAATTCTTTCATCATCAGAAAAAGTACCGATCGTCATAAGTCCAATTAGATTCAAATTTGGGAATTGCAGCAATTCTTTTGCCAAGTTCTGAGCTTTTTCAGGTTCCACACCCGACTTACTTTCCTCGCCGCTTGTGTTTACTTGCATTAAAATATTCTGCACTTTATTATGCGAAATAGCACGTTTATTGATTTCATCAGCCAATTCAACACTATCAACAGAATGGATTAGCCTTATATGTGGCATCAAATACTTAACTTTATTGCTTTGCAAATGTCCGATAAAGTGCCACTCAATTCTATTAGTTTTATCGGCAAAAAATTGCAATTTATCTCGTAATTCTTGAGCGTAATTCTCACCGAAGATGAATATCCCTAAATCGTTAGCAGCTTTAACTACTTCGGACGAAAAGGTTTTGGACACTGCAACAATGCGAATCTCGCCTGGATTACGGTATTCCTCTTCTGCTTTGTTCCGAACTCTCTGGCGAATTTGATTAAAATTGTCAATTATATAGTTATATTGATTTAATTCTTCCATAATCATTAAGATTTTTATTTACAAAAATAATTATTTCAAATTGATAAATCATAATAAATAAAATTTATCTTTTTTAACTTTTTCAAGAGGCTTTCTCATAAGTCAGTTTTGGTGTCATTCCCATCCTCACGAAAGTGGGGAAAGTGAGAATCCAAAAATCCTCTATAGTAGTGGATTCCTGTTTGCAC
>DYPF01000231.1:0-1835 GCA_020720105.1 Chloroherpeton thalassium | reverse complement strand
TTCCGAAGGTTGTAATGTTTCCACCAAAACCCTGTTCTTAATCATAAGGTTAAGGTTAAATCTGTAATAAGCGGAAGTATTCTTCGTTTTTTTCTACGATTAAATTCGTGGACTATCGTACAATTTTCATCTAATTTTCCCTAAATTTTCCCAAAAAAATAAAAAATATTGAGAAAATTGAATTATTTTTCCACAAAAGTGGGAGAAAGTGGTTGCAAATCCCAATTTATTTCTTAATTTTGTAGAAAGTTGATTGGAGAATGCCAAAATAATGTCTAGTTTGATGGGTGGAGAAAAACATTCGATTGATAGTAAAGGAAGAGTGAAGATACCTGCTCGGATTTTGCGTCAATTAGAGAATGAAGGTGAAGAAACATTTGTGCTGACACGTGGTCAGGACGGATGTATTTTTGCATATCCAGCTAATGAATGGCAGGAAGTGGAAAGGAAAATTCGTTCTCTCAATCAATTTGAAGAAAAGAATCGTTATTTTGTTCGCCACTTTTTAATGTTTAGCGAGGAAATTACTTTAGATCCACAAAAGCGTCTAATTCTTCCCAAAAAATTAGCTGATTATGCTCAGATAAATGAAGATATAACAATTGTGGGAGTTATCGATCATATTGAATTTTGGAATCCCAAAAGATTCGATGAATATTTATCGAAGTATGATGCTGATTATGATAAAATCAGCGAAGAAGTAATGACACGCTAAGAATAAAAAGCGATGGAACGAAATTATGAATATCATTTACCAGTTTTGCTCACAGAAGCAATAAGTTATTTGATAACTGACAAAAACGGAATTTATGTTGACGGAACGCTTGGCGGTGGGGGACATAGCCAAAAAATTCTCGAGGCTTTATCAGATGATGGAAAGTTGATTTCCTTTGATAAAGACATAGATGCAATTAATCATTGCTCTATAAAATTGGCTAAATATATGGCTCCGAGTGTTCATAAATTTGTACCGAGAAACGAAAGTTTCTCCAAGGCATGCAGCGTAGCTGAAGAGTGGGGACTCATTAACGGCTTTCTGCTCGATTTGGGGGTTTCCTCCAAACATTTTGATAACGAGTCAGGGGGATTTAGTTATCGAACTAATTCGCATTTAGATATGCGATTTTTTCCCGAAGGGAAAACTGCAGAAGAGTTAATTAATTCAGCTACAGAAGAAGAGCTCGAGAGAATATTCAGAATTTATGGTGAAGAAAAATTTTCTCGAAAAATTGCCCGGCGGATTTATTCAGTTCGCCGGGGCAAGGCTCTCCAAACAACTTACGACTTGCGCGATGCAGTAATTTCGGCTTTGCCACCAATCAACCCTTATGATACCCTTTCCCGCGTTTTTCAAGCGATTAGAATTGTGATAAATAATGAATTATCAGAATTAGAATTAGCTATCAAAAAAATAATCCCAGCACTTGCAATTGGCGGTAGAATAGTTATAATATCATACCACTCATTGGAAGATAGGATTGTAAAGAATCTTTTCAAAGAACACTCAGAACCAAAACAACATATCAATAAATATAGATACGAGAATTATATATCAAATTCAGTGCCAAGTTTGAGGATTCTTACAAAAAATCCAATAATTCCACCAAGAAAAGAACAAGCAATAAACTCACGCTCACGTAGTGCTAAAATGCGGATAGCAGAAAGGTCAGTATAAAAATATAAAAATAATATAAAACAAGATTTAAGTCCGTTAATCAAAATTGCAGTTTATAATGTTTGTAATGTTGTATGTGGGAATATAATAAATAATTCCCACTCTGTGAGGGGGACGAAGGGGGAGGTTCTGATAAACATTCCCACTCAGTGAGGGGGAC
>DYPF01000025.1:22547-22811 GCA_020720105.1 Chloroherpeton thalassium | reverse complement strand
TGTCAGCAAAAGCCAAGAAAATGTCAGCAAAAGCCAAGAAAATGTCAGCAAAAGCAAAGAAAATGTCAGCAAAAGCAAAGAAAATGTTATCGATATAGTATGATTTGACAAAATCATATTTAGATATAATTTTCTGGGTGTTAGATTGAATAATATTTTATTTGGATAATAATTTATGATTTATGAATATGAAAAAAATCCTGATAGTTTTAAATTTGCAGGATTATGATAATAATTTTTTATTATTAGATAATATATTTTTCT
>DYPF01000025.1:0-22447 GCA_020720105.1 Chloroherpeton thalassium | reverse complement strand
ATTTAGATAATATATTTTTCTATTTAGATAATATATTTTTCTATTTAGATAATATATTTTTCTATTTAGATAATATTATGATTAATTAATAATAAAAAAAAGCAGCCATTTCTGACTGCTTTTTAATTTTAGATATATTTATCTTAATTTATTTTTGAATCATCACTTTGTAAACTGCTGGTTTATCAGTTCCATTGAACTTTAAGAAATAAACGCCACTGCTAACAGATGTAACATCTATCAATAAATTAGTTTGATTATTAACTGAATAAGTTACAATTACTTTTCCGTTAGCATCAATCAATTCAATATTTGAATAAGAATTATTTTCATCCATTTTCAAATTAATTGTATTAGAAACAGGTTCGGGATAAATTACAATATTAACATCTTCCGCATTAATAACAGACGCTGGATCTTCGGTTGTAAATGACCAAGTATCAGACCAAGGACCTGTTCCGCCATCATTTACGCCACGAACTCGCCAGTATAGTTTAGTTAAACCGGGCAAATCCATAATCGCTTTGTAAGCATTCCAAACTTTTGTGTTTTGGTAGAAAATATCGGTAAAATCAGCATCTTTAGCAACTACTAATTCGTAGAAATCAGCATTAGGAGTGCTTTCCCAAGTTAAAGTTTGCAATTTAGTAGTAAGTTTTTCTACTCCATTTTGTGGAGAAACCAATAAAGTTTTGTCAGAAGGAGCCAGAGGAGCTGTTTTGAAATACGAAACTAAACTATAACCAGACATACCACCTAAATTGATGGAAGCAACTCTCCAATAATAAGTTTTATTGTTTTCCAAGCCCGAAATTTCGAAGCAAGTATTTGTTAAAGTATCAACAGAAACAAGAATATTAGTGAAATCTTGGTAGTCAGAGACTTGCAATTTATAAGTAATAGCACGATTTGCAGGCAACCAGCACAAATTCAAAGTTAAAGGCAATTTGTAATCACCCGAAGAAGGTGTAGTTAAAACAGGCACAGCGGGCATAATGTATCCAGTAGTGAAAGAATTCACAACCGACCAATCGCTCACGCCTTCAGTGTTTTTAGCACGCACTCTCCACCAATATTGAGCATTTTCCTTATTATCACCATAGATTACAGTATTAGATTCGATACTTCTCTCGAATCTTGTGAATTCTGCGAAAGTGGAATCATCGGAGAAATCTAAGTCGTATAATTCCGAACCTTCAGAGCCTGTCCATTTAAGAGTAATTAAGAATGGATCAACTTTAGTCGCATCATCTGCAGGAATTAAATTAAATGGAGGAGCTATTTTAGTTTTAAATGTATAAGCATTAGACCAATCGCTTTGGCAATCATCATAGAATGCTTTAACTTGCCAATAATATTTATAGTTGAAATTCTCGAAGAAATAAGTGAAAGTGTTTGTATTTAATAATGTATCCAATAAAACTACTTCCAAAGCGGTATCGCTATAAATTTTCAATTGAAATGAAGTGCCAACTTTGCCAGCAGCCCATTTCAAAGTAAGATTGCGGTCAACTCCAGCGGAGGCTGTAAGTGGATTAATATCTTGTGGAGTTTCTGCAGTGGATTCAAAGAATCTAACATTTGACCATAAACCAGTATTGAATGAATTTTCAACTCTCACTCTCCAGTAATAACGAGTTAATCCAGTTGGCAATTCAACAATAGTTGAGGCTTGGTCGATGCTATCGCGGTCGTAAACGATTGTTGTATCAGCAAAATCAACTGTTGTAGCAATTTGGAAATGATAATAATTTGCATCTTGGATTGGCTCCCAACTTGCAGTATGTATCATTGGAATGCAGCGGTCGCCATCGCCAGGGTAAGACAAGAGAACTTTATTGTAAGGGACTTTAAATCTCCACGCTTGCGAGCTTAACGAAGAGCAAGTGTCGTAATCTTCACCATCAATAGTGATTGGAGGAACATTAGCGGCAACTTTCCAAAAGTATGTTTTGTTATATTCTTGAGGTAAAGTGATAGTTAAATTAGTATCGGCACTCCAATATTGCATTGCATTGTCGAAAAGTGAATTATTAGCAATAGTTACAACGTAATTCAAGGCATTTGCAATAGGATGCCATTTTAAATTTACATTGAAAGGCAAGCCTGACTCGAACATTGGAATTCCTTTTGAATCGTGGGCTGGAGTTGCTAAGCTAACTTCGCCGGGGCGAGTACAAAACTTATTCACAAATTGTGCAAGAGTATCAGCCCAGCAACCACTCATATTTTGGAAAGGTACCCAATAGTATTCTTTTGCATAATCAGGCATATTTAATTTAATGCTGTATCTGAAATTTGTTATTGTCACATTTGTCAAGATAGTATCAATCACAATATTAGTAAAACCTCTATCTTTTGCGATTAAAAAACGTAAAGTATCTACTTTTGGATAAAATGTTTCAACAACAAATTCAACTTCTTTGTCTAAACAGCATTGATCGTTGGATGGTTCCATTGGCAATACGGCATCTGTTTCAGTAAGAAAACTATAAGTCAAAGAATTAACTGTAGTTTCGCCATTCGTAGTGCCAACAACTTTCCAGTAATATGTTTTATTGGAATTCAGCCATTTGCTTGGAAAAGCAGTTGCAAACGCAGCAACAGTATCTTTGCCAACATTTGCAGAGAAAGTACTGTCTATGTGGAAGGTTGGTGTTTCGGACACATACAAAGTAAAGTGATCCAAGTCAGCAATATTATTCCAAGAAAATGTAGGTTGCATAGTTACGCATTTTGCTTGGTCAGCTGGGGCAATCAATACAACCTGTGAATATGATTGATTAGCACCGAAAATTGTTAGAATTGCAAACAAAAAAAGCATTTTAATTGTTTTGTTTTGCATAATAAAAACTCCTATTTTTTAAATTTTATTTCAATCTTAATTTGTAATTCTTGTAAATTAATGGTTAAGTTGTTAATAATTAATGTAATTGATAATGTAATTGAACTTAATTTTTCTTAAAGTGAATTATGAATTGCCTTAATCATTAATTTTATTGAATAATCCCAATTTAATTTAGACGAATATTCGTCAAAAGAATTTATTGCTAATTCAGAATATTTATTAAAATCTTTGATGTTAGTTGAAATTGTATTAATTAGTTGTTCGACTTCGTAATCATTATTGAAGTCAATCACATATCCATTAACACCATCACGAACAACTTCAGGAATTCCACCAGTATTCTGACCAATTACAGGAATACCATAAGCATTTGCCTCGCAAATAACGTGCCCAAAAGTTTCTGCAATTGATGGGAAAAGCAAATAATGAGAATCCTCTAATATCTTCGAAAATAATTTCTTGCCAGAATCATTTGATTTGTCGATGAATGGAATTATTTTCAGCCATGGATACTTGACTTCTTTTTTAGGGGTCATTCCAATTATTGTAAGATTTGAATTAAGGCTGTTCTCATTTAATTTTCTACAAAAATCAATAGCTAATTCTGCTCCTTTCCTATCCCAATCTTTACCAATAATTACAAATCTCAATTCATCAGATGCTCTTTTGTTTATAATATTTACAATTTCAGCTTTATTGGGAGATGACTGGATATTTGCACCTAATGGTACTACTTCAATTTTGTCTTTAGGAATATTGTAAAAATTTATAGCACTCTCAGCTGCCCATTGTGTTGAAAAAAATATTTTTCTTGCTTTTTCAAATGCTATCTTTTCTAATTCATTATTTCTTTCAATGAAGCTTTTCTGAAGATTAAAATGATAATAATCAACTAAATTCATAAAAGTAGCATCTGTAAGGAAGTAAATTGGTTTGTCAGTTTCTAAATATGCAACAGGCAATGAACCAAAAGCAAATACAAAATCTGCATCTGAATTATTTATTTGATCGTTAATTTTTTTTGTTAATTTTTTGAGAGAATTTGGCTCGTGAGTATGTAAATAGTTTTTACCTAAAATAAATTTGATAAAATATTTCTTTATTCCGTAAATTAGAGGTAAAAAAGTAGAATTTTCGGTAATTACTTCTGATTGATAGCCATGTTTCTCAAAAGTACGTATAAGATAATTGCCAATCAATTCATTATTTGTTAGCGGATTGGTATGATCAAAAGTAATGGCTGGATAAATAAATTTCATTGAAAAGTTTTCTTATTTGTTCTTTTTTAATGGTTGTAAAATAAATAATGCAATTATTGTTAAATTTGAGAGGAACGAAATTCCAGAAAGTGAATTTATTAAAACGTTGTCAATCCTTTCATAGAATAAGTTTAGTATTGTTGGGCTATAAAATTCCCATATACCTTTCCAAAATACTGCTATTGATAATTGTATATCTACATAAATTAGATACAATTGAATTGGTGCAGATATAAAAAACAATATAAAACTCATCATAAGCCAACCTTCATTCTTAAAATAAATCTTAGAAGGTTTTAGTAGAATTAGTGCAATTATAAATGATATTAGAAAAGCAGGAGTTGTATAAGAAGATGTTGCAGAAAACAAATAAACCGATTGCATTAGTATATCATTTGAAACTTGACGAATTAATCCCTGAGTGGAACTTGGGTCGAAAATACTAAAAGCAATTATTGAACGAACTAAGGAGCCACCTATCCAGACAATAAATGAAATGGAAAAAATTGTAGCAATTATTCTATTCTTTTTGGAAAAATCATTAAGCATAAATTACATTTTGCATTTTTTAAAATTGTAAAATTAATCAATATATAATAAAGAATAATTTTTTGTTGTTTTTTTTCAATTATTTATATTAAATTTGCAAAAGATTAAGTAAGATTTCGTAATTTGAATTATATTAAATTTTGAAAATATGAAAAAAATTGCAATTCTTACAAGTGGTGGAGATGCACCAGGAATGAATGCACATATCAGAGCTGCTGCTCGTGCTGCACTATCCAAAGGATTAGAAGTTATTGGCGTTATTGGCGGATATTCTGGTCTTATCGAAGGTGATTTTATTAAATTAGGCAGAAAGGAAACTGCAAATATTATTGGTCGTGGCGGTACAATCCTAAAAACATCTCGTTCCAAAGAATTCTTTATGCCCGGTGGACGTGCTGCCGCAGCCGAACGTGTACGTGAAGCAGGCATAGAAGGTATTGTCGCTTGTGGTGGTGATGGTACTTTTCGTGGAGCACACGCTTTTTGGAAAGAAAGTAAAATTCCAATTGTCTGCACTCCCGGTACAATCGACAATGATCTTTATGGAACACATTATACTATTGGATATGATACTGCTATAAATACTGCTGCAGAAGCAATTGATAGAATACGCGATACTGCAGATAGTCACGGACGCGTATTTATTGTTGAAGTTATGGGTAGACACGCGGGTTACATTGCAATGGATGTTGGAATTGCTTGTGGTGCTGAATATATTGCAATTCCCGAAACAATTACAAATCTGGATATTTTATATCAAAGAATATTAAAACAAGGCAAAACTCGCCGAACAATAATAATTGTTGGCGAAGGCGATGAACACGGCGGAGCAGCAAAGATTTCTGAATTGATGAAAGAGCATTATGAAATTGATGCTAAATTCACAATTCTCGGACATATTCAACGCGGTGGCTCACCCACTGTTCGTGATAGAGTTTTAGCAAGTCATCTGGGAGTTGCGGCAGTAGAAGCACTATTGAATGGCAAAACAGATGTTATGATTGGAAGACAAGGTCAAGAAATAGTTTACACCCCACTCGAAGAAACTTGGACTCGGCAAAAAGCAATCTGGTCGTATTTGATAGAATTATCAGAAATATTGGCTTAGTTTTGTAATAATCCTAACTTGCTATTCATTTATTTATCCGATGACTTGAAAGTAGTCGGATAAATGTTGTTTTTTATCAGAGCCTCTCCGAGAGGGAATACAATAAAATTCTTTATCCTGTAGGGAACAGACATGTCTGTTCCCTACAAATTTACCATCTTGTATGGGCAGAGCTTGCTCTGCCTTGATAGAAAAACAGATATATATTTACATTAAATTGTCGTTCATTTCCAAAGCTAAAAGTAAACCATTTTGGGCTTTTTTATCATCTGGATCCAATTCCAATGCAATTTTATAGGAACGTCTTGCTTCAATTTTCTTATCCAAACTCAAATATGCATCACCAAGCAAAGCATGGGCAATTGGACTATCTGGATTAACAGAAGTCAATTTAGTAAAATTAGTAGCAGCCTCCTCAAAATTCCCCAATCTTAAATTAGCCACTCCCAAATGATAATATGCTATAGTGAATTCTTGATTTTCTGTAACTACATATCTAAATTCGTCTCGTGCTTTGCAAGGTAATCCATATTGATAATACAGAATCCCCAGCCAATAATGTGCTAATAAGAAATTATTATCCAATTCCAATACATTTAAAAGCATATCAATAGCTTTCTTTACTCTTGCCTGACGATAATAACACATTGCTAATTCAAATCTCGGAGTAGGAAATTCAGGCATTTTTTCCACAGCTAACAACAAATAATGTTCTGCTTTGGATAATTGACCTAAACGATAATAAATATTACCTATGTGTTTATAGACAATTACAAGTTTCGGCTCTTCTTCGATAGCACGTAAATATTCATTAACAGCATCTAAATATCTTCCTCGAGCTTCAAATTTGTAAGCAGTTAAAATATGAGGATTTTCGGAATCAAATCGGATTAAATCTAGTTCATCCATTGCAAAACCTTAAAAGATATTAATGTTAATTGGAACTGGTGCTTCTCCTTGATAATTATAAAACCCTTTTCCATTCTTGCGACCGTAAAAGCCCGCAGCAACTAATTTCTTTAATAATGGGCAAGGACGGTAGCGCGGATCACCCAAATCATTATGCAATACTTCCATAATTGCCAAAGTAGTATCTAAACCAATTAAATCTGCTAAAGTTAGCGGTCCCATCGGATGGGCAAAGCCCAATTTAGCAACTTGGTCGATACCTTCAACTGTTCCAACACCTTCCATCAATGCAAAAGCTGCCTCGTTGATAAGTGGCATCAAAATTCTATTTGCAATAAAGCCCGGATAATCATTTGCCAAAACAGGAGTTTTGCCTAATTTAATTGATGTTTCGTTTACAAGATTGTAAGTTTCGTCAGAAGTAACCAAACCGCGTATGATTTCTACTAATTTCATCATTGGAACTGGATTCATAAAGTGCATACCAATTACTTTTTCGGGTCTTTGGGTGTGTGCAGCAATTTCAGTAATAGAAATTGTTGATGTATTACTTGCTAAAATTGCTTCTGGTTTGGCAACTTTGTCGATGTCCGAAAAAATCTTAAATTTCAATTCTTTGTTTTCTGTTGCGGCTTCGATGATTAAATCAGCATCAGCAGCCAAATCATAATTTGTTGTTGTAGTGATATTTGCAAGTGTAGCAGCTTTTGCTTCTTCGGTAATTGTACCTTTTTTCACTTGTCTGTCAATGTTCTTTTCGATTGTTGTTAATGCTTTGGTTAAGTATGCTTCGGAAATATCCATCATCACTACTTGATAACCAATTTGTGCAAAAGTATGAACAATACCATTACCCATTGTTCCAGCACCAATTACAAATACTTTGTTGATATCCATAATATTCTCTTTTTTTTATTTTTGTAAAATTTACATTTCTAAAATTAATAAAAAATTACTAATTTGTATATATTAATTTGCTATTTTTCTGAATAAATATATTTTAAAACTATTTTATGGAAAATTATGGATAATTTTAGTTTCAAATCTATCGTTAGCAATGGCACTGGCGAGATAAATGATATTGCGATAATTGATAAAAATATAAATGACTTACCTGAAGGTGATGTGCTAATTAAAGTTGCATATTCCGGTTTGAATTACAAAGATGCACTTTCGGCACGAGGGCACGTTGGCATTACCAAAAAGTACCCGCACACACCAGGTATTGATTTGTCGGGCGTAGTTGTGGATTCTAATAATGATAATTTCCAATCAGGCACAAAAGTTCTTGTAACGGGTTACGATTTAGGAATGAATACTTCAGGTGGGTTCCAAGAATTTGTAAAAGTTCCTTCAGCTTGGGTTGTTAAATTGCCCAAAAATCTAACTCTAAAACAAGCAATGATTTACGGTACTGCGGGCTTTACTTCTGCCTTAGCTTTCAATAGATTTGCTATGTTGGGTTCTGATATTAGTTCGGGAAAGTTGCTTATAACAGGTGCAACGGGCGGAGTTGGCATTTTATCTGTAGCTATTGCCAAAAAAATTGGCTATTATTCAGTTGCTTCTACTGGCAAGATTGAATTATCCGAACTTTTACGCGAATTGGGAGCAGATGAAGTTATCGATAGAAATTCAATTATTGACGAAACGAAAAGACCACTTTTAAGTAGAAATTGGAAATTTGTAATTGAAAGTGCAGGAGGAATAACCCTAAATTCTGCTATTCGTTCTTTGGATAAAGGCGGAGCAGTTGCAATAATCGGCAATGTTACTGGTGATGAAATACACACATCAGTTTATCCATTTTTATTACGAGGAATTGCATTGCTGGGCAT
Source organism: Chloroherpeton thalassium (assembly GCA_020720105.1). Classification (GTDB taxonomy): domain Bacteria; phylum Bacteroidota; class Ignavibacteria; order Kapaibacteriales; family UBA2268; genus GWF2-33-9. Next base: position 13,936 of record DYPF01000025.1, on the reverse strand, counting down.
AGAATCTGCCGAAACAAATATGGAATTGCGATTGTCTCTTTGGGATAAATTAGCAAACGAATGGAGAATTGATAATTTTGAAAAAATTCATAAATTAATCAGTTTAGAGGAAGTACCAACTGAGTTAGGAAAAATGCTGCAAGGAACACAATCGCAAAAAGTAGTAGTTGCTATCGATAAAAGTTTAGATAAATAAAAAATAATCAACCCTAAAATGAATATCAATAATTATCCAGCATTGAAAATTCTTCTTCTATCAGCGATTGGATTTGTAATTGGCAAATTCATTCCGATTAGTAGTTTTACGCTAATAAGTGTTGGATTTGTAATACTGATTGGCTTAATAATTCATTTAACAAAAGTAAATAAATCTATTTTCCCAATTCTCTTGTTAATTTTATTAGGTTTGGCAACAAGTTATCGTACTTCTAATTTGGATTACAATTATGACGGAGAATTTTTTGAGAATCAAAATGGCTATTTCTCAGGAAAAATAGTAGATTTATCCAAAAGCACAAAAAAGAATTATCGAGTGATAGCCGAAGGAAAAGTCATATTTGGGAATGTTATTTATCAAGATAATGTTAGAATTGCTCTAACAATTATCCTAAGTTCTCGCGACAAAAAGCAATACAACAATTTTCCATCGGGCGATGAACAGATTTGGTGCAAAATTAAATTGCGACCACCGAACAAGGCAAACTTGCCAAGTGAGTTTAACGAAGTGAACTATTTTCGTTCCTTAGATGTGCAATATACTGCCATTTGCTATTCAAATGATTTTGCATTTTGTAGCAATAAAAATGAACAGACTTTACAGGAAAATATTCTATCGTCAGTCAACAAACAAATTGATAGAATTTACTCAAATTATACTCGCGGTATAGTAAAAGCCTTGCTAATTGGCGATAGAACTGAAATCACTAAGCAAACACAACAGGAATTTTCCCAAACAGGTGTAGTGCATATTCTTTCCGTAAGTGGATTTCATGTTGGTGTGATTGCAGGAATTTTATATTGGTTATTCTCATTTTTTCCAAGTAGGATACTACGATTTTCATTTACAATTTTAGCTCTGAGTTTTTATATATTTCTTATTGGTTATCCTCCGTCAGCCATTCGTGCTGGACTAATGATTGCACTATATTTATTAGCAAATTTGCTGCAACGAAAAGCAAATCCAATAAATATTATTGCTACTGTAATACTGATAATTGCAATAGTACATCCTGCCACACTTTATAGTGCAGGTTTTCAGATGTCGATTGGAGCAATAATTGGAATTACTTTGCTCTTCGGTCCATTTAATGCATTCTTTCAGAAAATTCTAAAATTTGAAAAATATTCGATAACTCATAAGATTGCAGCAAGTCTGGCAATTACATTTGCGTCCTCGGCAGTGGTTTCGCCAATTGTGGCATATTATTTCTCAACTTATTCAGTAATTTCGCCACTGGCAAATTTAGTGATAATTCCATTGATGCTATTTGCACAAATATTTTCGATTGTATCGGTGATAGGGAGTTATTTTTTCTTATCTCTGGGTGATATTTTTGCCAATACAGCACAATTATGCATTGAATTGTCAGGAGCAATTAATCATTATTTAGCCTCGATTAAGTATTCGTATTTGGCGGGCGGAAATGTTATGTATTTTTCACTTTTCTTCGGAATTATAATAACTTATATGTTTTTGTCAAAGAAAATCGAAACTTTCGTATTCAGATTTAGTTCATCGTTGATTTTAAGCGTTCTTTTCATTCTAATAATAAATTCACACTCAGATGCGAAATATATTTTGGTTAAAAGGTATGATAATTTAGTAGCAATTGATACGATGAATCGCCGAGCAATGATAATTTCTAATTCTAAATTAGCAGTCAGGAAAGATGATTTTCCACTCAAAATGTATTTGATAAATTCAAAAATTATAAAAATATATTATTCTAAAAATTTGGCAGTTGTTGCCAAGAAAATCGATAATCGCCAATTAAGTACAAAAGCAATCAACAATACTGCATTAAATCAAATCTATAATTTGCTTAAAAAATCACAAAATTGAGATTATTGATTTGATTTTTTAATTAAATTCACAAGCCAATTTTTAACAGAATTATAATTTACGATATTTTCTTGGATAGCCGAAGTATCTAAAATATCGTAATGAGTAATGTCTTGCTCTTCATAAGTTTCAGTTTGCTCAGGATAAAATAGAGCAAAGTTAGAATTTTGGGTTTTATCTAAATAATTTTCTACTATATTTCGGTAAGTTATTTCGTAAGAAATTGCACGAGGACGGGAGAACAAGCAAATCAGCATATTTTCATCTTTAATTTGATAATTAATTTGATTGAATTCCTCATCATTTTTAATATGTGTGATTTTATAATCTATATTAATTTGATTAACTCTAAATTGCTTTTGGATAAATAGAATTGTGTTTTGAAAAGCATAAAAATGCACTTTGTAATTCAAATTAGTTGATAGATTAACAATTGAAGTTAAAATTTTAGTAAAGCCAATTTCGTATTCAGAATGTTTTGGAATAATTACAAACAACTCACTAATCAAATTCAATGGTACAATAGAGCGGAAAACATAGATTGATTTATTTGTATCTTCTAATAAATTTTGGAGAATTGTGCCAAAAAAACGAGAATCTACAGTTGTATTAGGCGAGAAACCAAGAATCACATCTGTAATCAAATTTTCCTTAATTGTTTTGATAATTCCATCTGTAACATTCAAACTTGCACGAGAAGTAACGATTACTTTTCGCGACAAATCAGATGATATATTTGGGACGGTATCATACACAATTTTTTGGCAATGGTTCATTTTATTCTGTAATTCTGCTTCGTCTTGCGACACAGTCAGGATATAAATAGGATGATTAGAATGAGTATCCCTTATTCTTGCACCGAATTCAATTAATTTAGAAATATTTTCTGGATTTGCCACATTTACTAATAATTTTTGCTCAAATTCATTCGTTAATTTTACTTTTGCCTCGTCTTGTGTTACAAGTTGCCTTCCGAATCGTTCTGTGAGGAATGACGAAATTAATGCTGTTAAAAGTATTAATATTATTACAACATTCAAAATTGACTCGTCCAAAACACCAATTTTGTGCCCGATTACAGCTATTGCTAATGTTGCAGCTGCCTTAGAAAATGAAATTCCAATTAAAAATTTCATTTCTAATTTAGGAAATTTGAAAATTTTGGTTGTTAAATATGAAGTTGTAATTATTGCAATAGCCCAAATCACAAATAGTACTAATCCAAATGAAAGAACATTGTAACCTTTTGTAAATACACGCACGTCGATTATCATTCCTACTTGAATTAGGAAAAATGGAATGAATAAGGAGTTACCAACAAAATTTACTCTATCCATTAGAGTGGAAGTATGAGGAATGAATTTGTTGAGTGCTATTCCCGCTGCAAATGCACCTATAATCGGTTCATATCCTGCTAACTCAGATAGAAATGCAGTTGTGAAGAGTATAAACAAAACAAAAATAAATTGCCAAGTACCTACTTCTTCAATGTTTTTGAAAAACCATTTAGCAAATGCCGGAACAGCATAAATCACAAATGCAAGGAAGAAAATTGAAAGAAATCCTAATTTTAATAAAGATGAAATTAAATAGTCAGGGGCAACATAAGCTTGCTCTAAAACTGAGAGTAAAAGCAGAGCAGCAATATCAGCAAAAACGATTGCTCCAATTGCCAATGTCATTACTCTGTGGCGTGTTAGTCCCAATCTGGAGGCAATTGGATAAGAAAGCAAAGTAAATGTGGAAGCAAGAATCGAGATGAACATCGAGGATATCCAACTAAGGTTGAATATGTAGTGGCTTACTAATGCAGATAAGGAGCCCGATATGCTAAATAATACAATGGCAAAAAATAAACTTTTATATTTTGTTGTTTTAAATTCATTTAAATTTAATTCTAAACCCGCAAGGAACATTATATACAAAAGCCCAATTGTACCAAGAAGGATTATACTATTGTCCAATGCAATTAGATTTAAGCCCTTTGGACCGATAATAATTCCAGATATAATCATTCCCACTATGCCCGGAATTTTAAATCTTTTCAGAATTATTGGCGAAAATAATATAATAAATAATACTATAGCAAATATTACTACTGGATTAGAAAAAGGCAAATGTACTTCGGGAATAAATTGCATTAGCAAAACAAAATTAGTTAATGATTATGCAAATTACAAAAATATTATTAAATAATAACAAAGAAAATTACACAAATCAAATCTATCAATAAAGTGATTATTTTCAATTATTACACCAGGACGCATTTTCTGATATTCATGCCCAAAAGATGGATCAAAATTAATAAGCCAAATCTGCTTTTGACCGAAAATCATTATTAATCCAAGTTTATATAATAATTAACTTCTTCTTCTGTAAGGAAATCTGATGAATTATCCATAATTGCAGAATTTTCTATATCAATTGATTCTTCATCATCTATTTTTACAATAACATTATTAATGGCATTTTTAAATGAATACTCTTTAGGACAAAAAAGCATACCGTTTTCAGTGAGTTTTGTATCAAATACCAATACAGACATTATGTTTTTCCTAACTATAAAATTACATTTCAAAACGAACATTTAACAATATTATTTATATAAAACCAAACTACCCTAAAAGTGGGAATTCACTACCAGAGATGGTTTATAGATTCCCACTTTCGTGGGAATGACAGCAGCAATGACTTTTAAGACAGCCTCTTACATTTCCTAACACCAAGAACCAAATACCCAGCACCTAACACCCAGCACCTAATAAACTTCGGGCACCCAAGTTACTTCGTCAATTGGTGGTCGCTTATATGCTTCAACAATTTTACGTTTTGGCATTTCAAATGGTTGAGGAATAGTATCTTCATACGGCAAAAGGGATAATAAATGAGAAATTGCATTCAATCTTGCTTTTTTCTTGTCATCGGCATCTACATTATACCAAGGCACTTGTTTTGTGTCGGTAAATCTCATCATTTCATCTTTTGCTTTGGAATATTCCACCCATTTGTCCCAAGATTGTAAATCCATCGGAGATAATTTCCACCTACGCGAAGGGTCGGCAGCGCGGTCTTTAAGCCTTCTTTCTTGCTCTTCATCATTAACACTTATCCAATATTTGATTAAATGAATACCGCTACGAACGAGCATTTTTTCAAATTCTGGGCATGAGCGTAAAAATTCCTGATATTCATCTTCATTGCAAAAGCCCATCACTCGTTCCACTCCAGCACGATTGTACCAGCTTCGGTCGAAGATTACGATTTCGCCTGCAGAGGGTAAATGCGAAACATATCTTTGGAAATACCACTGAGTATGCTCTCGGTCGTTTGGTTTGTCCAATGCAACTACTCTTAATCCGCGAGGATTAAGTGGCTCGGTGATTCTTTTGATAATTCCACCTTTGCCAGCCGCATCTCGCCCTTCGAACAATATTGCAACTCGTTTACCTTTTTGCTTTATCCAATATTGCCAAACAACTAATTGATATTGCAATTTTTGCAACTCCTGTAAATAGTACTTATTTGCTATTTTGCCCGTCTCTTTGTATTGTGTGATTTCTTCAATTGATTTTAAGCTATTCTCTTCTTGTTGTTTGGAATTTGACTTATGTTCAGCCTTGTCTTTTTTGTGTCCCATTAAAACCTCAGATTAATACCAAAAATTATTAAGACAAATTAACAAAAAAACACAATTATTGCAACTTTTCAAGAAAAATAATTCATTTTTTTTGTTTAATCAATAATTTTAGTTAATTTTATAGTTTAAATCATTCAAATTTTTAAAATGCAATTTAAACTAACATATAAATTTATAATATTATCATTTTTACTTGCAAGTCAGTTTCTATTTTCTGATGAAATTGAGAATGTAGAAGAAAAAAAAACACTCCAAAATATTGAGCAAACTATCCAAGATATAATTGATAATGTTTATACAACTGACGAAGACGATAGAATCCAAATCTCCACAGATTTATACCTTAGAGGCACAACAAGTATGGACGAAGAATCATATCTTAAGGCAATTTATTACTTTGAAACTGCTTTGAAATATGATAAAGCTTCGCCAATTTATTTTTCATTGGCAGAAGCATATACTGCAATCCAAGATTATAATAATGCAATAATTAATTCATCAGAGGCTTACTTGTTGGATACAACCAGTATTAAAGCCTTAAAATTGCTCTTTAGCTCGCTGATTTATAAATATGACTATAAAAATGCTGAAAAAGTTTTACTTGAAATAAATCAAAAAGCACCTGAAGTTGAAAATAAATTATTGCTTGCTGATTTTTACGCTTTTACCGAGCCAATTAAAGCAATTGAAATATATCAAGAAATGCTATCGCAACAATTTAGTGATGATGTCAATTCAAAATTAATAGGTGCATACTTCCAAAACAGCGATACATTATCTGCATTAGATTTGCTTTATAAAACTAATGTAGCAAAGTTTTCATCGAATAAACTTGCGGATTTGCTGTATTTTTCGGCAATTTCCCAGTCTTATGATTATGTGAATAATTATTATTTACACGAATATGAAGGATTATCCGAAGAAAATAAACTTGTCGCTTTTGAATTATTAATTGATTATTATTATGATTTCCAATATTATTTGAAATTGCCCAAAGAACAAGTTTCAGATATGTTTAAACTTCTAAATTCCAATAAACCTGATGGACTCGATGATGCTTTATCTAATATCAATGCATCTGAGCTTGCTCTCACAGTAAATGATACAAATTTAGTGGTAAAATATCTAAAAAAATCAATAGAATTAACCGATACATTATCGAGAATTCCAATTTTAGTGGCTTTGGGTTACAATAGAATTTTGCTTGAGAATGAGGCTTTAGACGTTCTTTTAAAATATAAGGATCAATTTCCTGAAAATGAATTTTATGATTATTACATTGCATACACTTGTTCTTTACTTGAAAAAAATGAAGAAGCATTAGAATTAATGTTGAAATATTATAAAAAACAACCTGAAAATATTGAAACAATAATTTTTATAGCAGATTTGTATTCAAAAATTAATCAAACAAAAAAAGCAATTGAATTTTATGAAATTGGATTAAAATTAGATCCTAATGATGCAACAGTAAATAATAATTATGCATATTTACTATCAGATTTTCCTGATAAATTGCAAGAAGCAAAGAAATTGTCAGAAAAATCTTTGTCGTTAGAGCCTGATAATCCTGCATTTCAGGATACTTATGGCTGGATAATGTTTTTATTGGAAGATTATACTGTTGCAAAAGAATATTTCAATAGAGCAATAAAATCGGAATATAAAGGAGCAGAAATATATTATCATTTGAGCGAACTTTATACGAAATTGAAAAATTTAGATAATGCTTTATTTTATATAAATAAAGCAATTGAACTTGAAAATAACGAAGAATATATTAAAATTAAAAATGAGTTAGAAAATTTAACAAAATGAGTAAAAAGGAATAAATAAATGTTTGTAATTGTCGGAGTAGTTTTAGTATTTGGTGCATTGCTCGGGGGCTTTATAATGTCGGGTGGCAATCCATTAACATTGATTGTGATTCCTGAATATATAATTATCATTGGAGCTGCTGTTGGTTCATTGTTAATTGCAAATCCATTACCAGTAGTGAAAAAGCTTGTAGCAGGAATGATTGGCACATTAAAAGGACCAAAAGTAAGCAAAGCAGCTTATTTGGATTTAATGAAAATGATGTATGAGATATTCCAATTTGCAAAACGCGAAGGCTTAATTGCCTTGGAGCAACATATTGAAAATCCATCACAAAGTGCAATAATGTCAAAATACCCATCATTTTTAGCAAATCATCACGCAGTGGATTTCCTATGCGATACACTTAAAGTCGTACTTAGTGGTGGCGTGCCAGCACACGACTTAGAAGATTTGATGGATCAAGACATCGAAGCAATAGAGCACGAAGAAGAAATTCCTCCAGGAGCATTACAAATAATGGCGGATGCTTTTCCTGGTTTGGGTATTGTGGCGGCTGTACTTGGTATTATCATTACAATGGGTTCAATCACCGAAGGAGCCGAAGCAGTAGGTCATCACGTGGGTTCTGCTCTTGTAGGTACATTCTTGGGTGTATTGTTATCTTATGGTGTGTTTGGTCCGATTTCCGCCTATATGGCAAAAATCGTTGCAGTAGAAGGCAAATATTTAGTTGCTATCAAAGCTGGATTGCTTTCATTTGCCAAAGGTGCTCCTGCTATGGTTGCAATTGAATATTCACGTAGAGCAATAGACCCTGAAAATAGACCTGGGTTTAAAGAAACAGAAGAAGCTATCAAGAAAGGTTAATCAGTAAGAGGTAATTATGTCTGATGGTCAAGATCAAGGTCACAGCAAAGAGCAACCTATAATAATAAAAAAAGTCAAGAAAGGCGGTCATGGTGGTCATCACGGTGGAGCTTGGAAAGTTGCTTATGCTGACTTTGTTACTGCAATGATGGCTTTGTTTATAGTTTTGTGGATTCTTGCTTCGAGTGAGCAGGTAAAAATGGCTGTTGCTGCATATTATGACGATCCTGGTGCATTTAGCTTTGTAACAGGAAAGCGAACTATTCCAATTGATTTAGAAATGCAACAAGAACAAGGTAAAGGCGACAAAGAAGGTGAAGGCAAAGGCGATATGGTCATATCTTTTAGCCAAGATATGAGAGATTCAGTAATTCAGAAATTGATTGAACAAGCAAAAGGTGATAGTGTTTCTGCTGCTCAAAAAGTTGTTCAGATGGAAGGAGAACTTCAGAAATTATTAAACGAATTAGTAGCAGACAAACCCGAATTCCAGAAAATACTCGATAATATAAAAATTGAAATAACTAAGGAAGGTTTGAGAATTGAGTTAATGGAAACTACCGAAAATGTATTTTTCCAAGTAGGCAGTGCCCAATTAACAAAGCAAGCAGTAGATGTATTGAAAATGCTATCCGAGGAAATTGGGAAATTGCCAAATAATGTAGTAATTGAAGGTCATACTGATAGCAGAAAGTATTCAGCAAGTAATGGGTATTCAAACTGGGAATTGTCAGCTGATCGTGCTAATGCAGCGCGCAAAGTATTGACCTACGGTGGTTTGTGGGAAGGTCAAATTATTCAAGTAGCTGGATATGCAGATAAAAGGCTACGAACACCTCAAAATCCATTTGATGTTACAAATCGGCGAGTTAGCATATTGGTAAAACAGTTATCTTCAGAGCAATTTCTGCCAACTACAACAGAAAAACCAGTCAATGAAGTAGAAACAAATCATAATTCAGAAGAGGAATAAATGGAGTCGAAATATAGATTTCTAATAATAGATGATGAACCTTCGATTGTATTGACAATTGAAAGGCTACTCAACAATAGCTTTGAGAATGCAGAAGTCTTTTATGCCCATAATGGCGAAACTGGGCTAAAATTAATAATTGAAAAGAATCCTGATGTAGTGATAACAGATGTTAGAATGCCAGGTCTTACTGGTCTCCAAATCTTAAGTGAATTGAGAAGCAGGAAAGAATTCCAAGATACTTATATTATTTTGATGAGTGCAGATACAGATAGGCAAATGCTCTTAGAGGCTTTGGATAAAGGAGCAGATAGTTTTATTTATAAGCCTGTTCATTCAGATATTCTAATTGGAAAGCTCAAAAGTGCCATTCGTGTTGTTAATATTCACAAAGAAAGGAAGGAAGAGTATCAAGTATTATTGCAATTAGCAGAAGAAGTTGAAAAATACGCATCAGATTTGATAAAATTGTCTGTTAAGTTTATGGAAGCTAGAATTCCAGCATCTTTTAAAAATTTAAAAATTATTGCAGAAGCATCATTGTGGATTTCACAATTTTTTAATGAAATTGACGATAGAAGAAAGAAAGACCTCGAGGTGGCTGCTTATATGTCTTTTTCAGGGAGACTTTCTCTGCCTGATAGTCTAATAAACAAGCCAATTTTGATTGATGGGAAAGCTAGTGATAATTTAATGTATCAAGTACCAGTTGCAGCAAAAAATATAGTTTCCGAAGTTAAGAGATTTGAACGTGTCGGAAATATTCTCTATCATTTATATGAGAATATGGACGGAAGTGGCTTCCCCGAAAAACTTCAATCTTGGCAAATACCTCTGGAGAGTAGGATAATTAGAGTTGTTGTCGACTTCGACGATATCGTGAGATTCTATAAGTTCAGACCAAGTCAAGCTTTAGAAAAATTAAGATTAGAAATAAACCGCTCTTATGATCATAGAATAGTAACACTATTGGAGCAATATGTTTTATCAATTTTAAAATTGGAAGGGCTCGGCAACGAACGACCAATTTTACTAAGCGAACTAAAAGCTGGAATGAAACTAACAAGAGACATTCACACAATGAATGGGTTGAAAATATTGCCTGCTGGTGCAATTTTAAATTCTAATACTATCGAAAGAATTATTCAAATTAATACATCCGACCCAATAATTGGTCATATTATTGTTAGTTTGTAGGATGCTAATTTTTAAAGAAAAACATATTAAAGGATTGGTCATTTATGAGTAATAAATCATTTTTTTTGGTAAATAATTAATATTTATTAAAAAAATCAATTTTTTTTAATAAAATCAAGATTTTTATTGATTTATTCTATTTTTTTTTATTAAATTGCTAATTACAAAACGAGTTACACACAAAAAGTTATTAAATAGATAAAAATAATCAACAATTTAATCATTAATTAATTATTAGGAGGTTTTATGCCTTTAAACAAATCCGATTTAATTGCAAATGTTGCTAAAACAACTGAACTCAAAAAAGCACAAGTAGAGCAAATTATAGCTACTACATTGGACGAAATCAAAAAAGAATTAGGTCAACATGGCAAAGTTACTTTAGTAGGTTTTGGTACTTTTGATGTTTCTCACCGTGCTGAAAGAAAGGGTAGAAGCCCAAAAACAGGTGAAGAAATTTTAATCCCAGCAAAAATCATCCCCAAATTCCGACCAGGCAGAGAATTAAAAGTTACTGTTGATCCTCCAAAACCAGCAAAACCAGTGGCTAAAGCAAAACCAGTGGCAAAACCAAAGAAAAAATAATAAGACTTATGTGAATTATTAAGTTTAAATGACAAGACAATTAAAAAGGGAAATTATCATATTTGGTAATTTCCCTTTTTTTTATTCACTGTATCCAATTAATTTGATTATTTTTGAATTACTACTTTTAATGTTTTTGTGAAATTCTTAGTCTTAACAACAACTAAGTAAATTCCATTTGCTAATTGCTCTCCATATTTATTTACTCCATTCCAGTTTACGTTAACTTTTCCATTTGCTACATTTGAAATATCAAAAGTGTAAACATTTGTACCAGAAATATCATAGACATCCATTGAAATAATTTCGTTGCTCATCATCGAACTAATATCTAACGAAATATTTATATAATTTGTAAATGGATTAGGATTAGCCTCAAAAATAATATCCAAATCATTAACCATAAAAACTGTAGTGCCTCCACCTTCATTTGGATCTTCAGGATCGGTATCATTTCCTGGATCATCTTGCATCATCCAAGGTTCTAAAGCCAAAAATGCAGTATATATTGATAATAAACGATTCTTCATACTTGTTTCGACAATCTCTGCAACAATGCTATTTGCAGGATTAGAAATCATTTCAAGGTTTAGAATATACTGAGATAACCACATTTTATATGTTAACTCATCATAAGTATTGTATTCACTCAACATAATATCACTGTTAAATGTGTGAGTCTTGTCTGTTTTGTAAAATCCACTAAAGCTAACTTTAAAATCTTTTTCTCCTATATATTTACCTGTTAATACAATTGGCGAGGATAAAGTGGCATTAGTATTGAAATTTTGTAAATAATACTGACCATAGCAGAAACCATCACTCAACGAAGTGTTAAAGTCGTAACCAAGCAGTTTAAGGGACATTTTTTCCATACCTTGATTAAGCGAAGTATTAAAATCTTGTTTGAATACAACCATTTCACCTTTTGTTAGTTTAGCTAAGTGATAGTACAAATATTGATTACCATAATAATATATTCCACCCATATAATTTGATGGAAGATTAGTTGCAAAATTTACAAAATACATTCTTGGTAACTTCTTATTATTAGAAGTTAATGATGAAATCATTTTGTTTGCTGTTTCTAAAGCACCATATTGGTAACTTGAAGAAATAACCAATAAGTTCACATTTCCATCTGTTTTTTGGTCAGTATAATCTATAGCTTTTTGAAGAATATATGGTAAATAATTAAAGTTTGAAAATTCACTTCCATTTAATTGGTTAAACTTTCCTTCTATTCCTTCTTTGGTGGCAACAGTCCAACCTTGAAATAGTAATTCAGGTGCAAAACTTGAAATTATTATATTGAATGAATCTTTTGGTGTTAGATATTTTAATGCAATATTTTTTACAGAAGTAATCATGTTTTCAATACTCATACTTACTCCAGTAACATCATAATCAATGGCAAAAATAACCTTTTTGGAATCTTCTACATCAACTGCAAGTGATGGTAAAAAAGCTAATTGGAAATAACCTTCTTCGAAACTATCTTTGTAAGTGCTAACAAATACTCCGTCCTTCATTGGATTTTTATATTTGAAGTACAGATTATTATTTCCATAGGAAGAGAAGCTATTTAAGTCTGCCTGATAGGTTGCACCATAAATATCATCTTGTACGAATGTAAATTCAGTATTTAAATCAGTTGCAGGATCTTTAAAATTATCATTTGTCAATAAAACAAACTTCACTTTCGGTGGAATTTTCGAAGTATTGAATATCTTGATTGGAATTTGAAAATCTACTGTGGAAGCATTCCAATTTCCTGGTTCTAACCAAGATATTTTTACTTTACGGGTTTTATCTCCTGGTAATGGGTAAACTCTAAACTCATATTGAGTGGCACTATTCTTAAAAAATATTGAAGGATCTCTACGAGTTCTTTTCACAATACCTTCATAAATTTGATTTGCAGTCCATCTGTCAATAAGTTTGGCTTTAACTAATGTGTCTTCAACCCATAACCAAGAATCATTAACAACTGCATTTTTATTTAACTCAAAATAGAATTGTGATTCTAAAGTATCAGATGATTTAGTGTAATTTGATCCCTTCGACGAAAAATAAATGTACATATCGTATTGACAATAAATTCCCTTAGGATTTACAATCAATGCAACTGAATCCATCGTTCCTTGTGAGTACTTCCATGTATTATGTGGGTCTTCTACTCGCAATGAGTATGAAGAAAATGTAGTATATGTTGCAATAAACAACAATACCAAGGATAACATAAGATTTCTTTTCATAACATACCTCAAAAAATGATTATTTTAAATTATATTTTAATTATTGATACTTCGTATATATTCATTAACACTTATGTCGGAGAAAAGTTACAATTATTAGCAAATTTTTCCAGTTTATTTATTTGTGCTTTTCATATAATACTATAACAACTGAAAAGCAAAAATATAACATCAGGTACTCATTTTTTTTTGTTATTTTTTAAGATAAATAATTTATTCACTAATTTTTCTCGTATTCATCGGCATCTCAGGAAATATTATGTTTTTTTATTTTTCCAATTGAAATGATATTGATGAAAATTCGTTCATTTTTCTTGATTGAAATTGAACAATTCTTTTTAAATAACAATAAAAATAATACAGTTTTTGCATACCCAAATAATCAAAAAAAATATTTCTCGAATTTGTAAATTATTAAATTGCTTCAAATATTAGATATTTATTAGATTAATAATAATTTGATGCAATTCATTCAGTAATGAAGTAAAAAACATAACATAATTTCAAAATTCAAAATTTCTTCTAAATTAATTTGT
>DYPF01000230.1 GCA_020720105.1 Chloroherpeton thalassium | reverse complement strand
TAGCATATTTTACGCAGGAATTCAGTCGTGGGAATGACTGCAAATCTTACTTATGAGACAGCCTCCTACAAGATGGTAAATTTATATTATAACCTCCCCCTATCCCCCTCACAGAGTGGGAATATTTTATCAGAGCCTCCCCCTAACCCCCTCACAGAGTGGGAATATTTTATCAGAGCCTCCCCCTAAATCCCCCTCACAGAGTGGGAATATTTTATCAGAGCCTCCCCCTAACCCCCTCACAGAGTGGGAATTAGGAATGACAATCAGCCATTTTCAAATTATCAAATTAATTTTCATTTTTCAATAATAACTGTCACTGGACCATTGTTGACTAACTCAATATCCATCATTGCTCCAAAAATGCCCGAAACTATTTTTATTTTCGGGTATTTAGTTTGCATAAATTTAACAAAATTATCGTAATAAGATTTGGCTAATTCTGGGGGCATAGCATCTGTATAGCTTGGGCGGAAACCTTTGCGGGCATCACCGTAAAGAGTGAAGTTAGAAACAAGCATAATCTCGCCCTCAATGTCCGAAACAGATAAATTCATCTTTCCTTCGGAGTCATTGAAGATACGTAAATTTACTAATTTATTGCCAATCCACTCAAATACACTTTCTTTATCATCAGTTCTAATGCCGACCAATGCTAAAATACCACGATTGATGGAGCAATGCTCTGCCCCATCAATCGTTAAAGTTGCGGAATTGACGCGTTGAACAACAATTTTCATTGTCAAATAATCTTAAATTACTTTTGCAATTTCTTAACTGCTTCGGAAGTAGCATCTAAAATTGGCTGTACCGAAATTGGATTACCAACAGCACCATTCATCCAAGTATCTGGAATTAAACGGCCTTGCGAAAGCATTCTAACCATTTCATTTGCAATATTCTTGCCTTTCACATAATGCTCAATTTGAAATTCTACAATATGACCAATAGGATAAGCGGGCAAATAAAGTGGATAATCAATCATGTGGGAATAAATACCCAAAATTGGTTCATCTTTCATACCGAATACAGGTGCAAAATACTTATTCCAAACTTCTTTAGCGATAGTTGCCACTTGTTTGCCTAATTCTTCAGGAGTTGCATTTGGATTTTCGTACATCCAATTCCACACTTTCATATCTACAAGCGATACGCCCATAATTTCGTACATCGACCAAAATGCATCTAATGTTTTTAATTCTTCGGCATTTGGAGCATTTGTTTTGATGCCTAATAAATCTAAATCGCGAGCTTGGAAAATAAATGCCCAAGTTTCGGTGAAGCCAGTATTAGGTACTCCTTTCAACGAGTAATAATCCACATCGTGCAAAGTAATAGTTTGCTCAGTATTATGTCCGAATTCGTGAACAGCAATATTATAGCCTTTATAGTCCATACCGCCAGCAGGAATACGAGTGCGTAAGCGAGATTTTTGAGTTTTCATTTCGGCGCCCCAAGCATGACCCGCACCACGAGCGGCATCAACTTGCACTTTGGAGGCGATAAAGTTTGCTTTTTCGGGAGTGAAACCTAACTTTTTGAGAATATTTGGCAAATCATTCTCAAATGCTGTTGTGTTTGGATATAATTTACGAGTTTTTTCGCTCAATTCATCTTGGTTGATGCTACTGCGTGATTTAAATCCATCATACCAAATATCATAAGGTTGCAATGAACGACCTAATCTTTTGGCAATCAATTCGCCAACTTGTTTAGCAACAGGAGAACTAACTAATTTCACAAATAGTTCTTCAACTTGCTTTTCGGGAATTTCCAAACTCAACTCAAATGTTCTTGCAATTGCAGTTGGGTAAGCAGGATTGAATTTATCAATTTCCAATTGTGCTTTGTAGTTATTCTGCAACATTTGATAGCGAGTGAATGGCTCGGAGGAGAATTTTACTTCCTTACCTTTATTGAATAATTTATTGGCAATAGGATTCCATTGGAAATCATTTTTGTTTATTACTTCTTCTGGAATTGTTTGGTAAATAATATGTTTCATAACATTATAGAGCATAACTTGGTGTTGCAAGCCATCAGCCTTAGAATATTGTGATTTGATTTCATCTCGTAAATTCCAATGCGAAATCAATTTCATATCTGCAGGGAAATATGTTTTCATTTGGTCATCAACCAAATTGCCAGCAAATATATTGTAATTGGAAATGTAATTGTCAGCAGTTGTAAGTGCATTTGATACATTCTGGATAATATCAGCTGGAACGCGTGAAGTGAACATATCTCCAATACGAGCAAAAGCCCATTGTTTGCGAGTCCAATTCTTGCCTATTTCGGTTTTCTCTTCGAGTGAGTAGAATGGAAAATTCAACTTAACTATAAAGGCAATTTTGCTAATAAATAAGTCGTCAGCCAAGTGAGCACTGGGATCGTAAGCTCCAAAAAGCATATCCAAATTAGTTAATTCACCTTTATCTAAGTGCATTTTATCTTTTAAATCCAAATTGAGTGCATTCAAATTGCCATTCATTGATTCGAAATAAAAGAGCAAATTATTGAACATTTCATCTAATTTTACAGAATCTGCAATAAAGTTTTCTAAGCAGAATTCTTCGAATTCTTTTGAAGTTCCGTCATTCTCGAACCACAAACCTGCAGTTTGAAAGATTGCTTTTTCAATTCTTTCCTTGTCAGCATTTGGATATTTTTGAGTTAGCAATGAAATAACATTCTCGATAGTAGCTTTGTCGATGTTTGATACATTATCTTGTGTGGTTTTCATTGTTTCTCCGTTTTGTTTAGAACAGGAAATTAGACTAATAGATACAAAAAGAATCAAAAGTATAGACAAAATGCTTTTGCTGGAAGAAAACATAAACTTCATAATTTTACCGATTAAATAATACAAAATTAATTAAGTGCAAAATTAACAAAGTTTTCACAAATTATTGAAATAAGAGAAGATATTAGTTTATTTTTTGAGTAATATTACCTATAAATATAGAAAACAATATCATTTGGCAAGTCATTGACTGCAGTATAGTCAATTGTTTTACCAATCATATTAGGATTATTCCATTTCAAATAATTCCAACCTTTTTGAACGGATAAATTGTAATTATCGCCAGAAACATTATTGGTACCTGATATATCTCCTGCACCTGAAAAGCAATACAATCGGAACAATACTTCTGGTGCGGAATAATCTTTATCTTTGAAAGTATAGAAAGATACTTGTCTGTCAATTTTAATACCATCTTCTACTGTTTCTACCCATCCATAAAGCGGAACTATTGTCATTTTTAGATTATTAGTATTGTTGTTTAATCCAATAAAAGAGGGACTTGCGAAGAATTTATTACTCAATTTGTCGGGGAAAGTAATCGAAAAAGAACCATCAGCATTTATCTTAGTTTTGGCAATTGTATCCGTAACGCTATAAAGAAAATTAAGCATTAGCTCACCTTTGTTCCAATCAATTAAAGATTTAGTTAAATGTCCTGTTGACCAATCTGAAATCATAACTTTAAATTTACCAGTAATTGTTTTGGAAGGAATTGAAACGTAATCTGTATTGTCGTTGTCGTCAGGATTGCTTGAATTATCGGAGCAAGAAAGGCTAATTAAAGAAAAAGCCAAAATGAATAGGAGAGATTTTACTATTTTCATTTTATTTAAATTTAATTGTAAAAAAGTATACAAAATTAAGAATAATTTTAAAAATATCAAATGTTTTTAAAAAAAATTATAAAAATAAGTAGAACTTGAATTGTGATAAGCTCAATGAAGAATCTTTTATAATCAACAAGATAGATTCTTAATCCCGACTTGTCGGGATTAAGAATGAGAGTCTAAATTAAATTATTAGAACCCCTTTGTATTTAAGTTGCACTATTTGCTACGCAATTTGCTTTGGCAAAGTAAATGAAATTGTTGTGCCTTTGCCTTCTGTGC
>DYPF01000229.1 GCA_020720105.1 Chloroherpeton thalassium | reverse complement strand
GGCTCCGCAACCTACTGGTATATTGTTTAAAGAAGCAATAATAACAAATTTTAAGTTTTTGGTCTTGTTAAATTGGGCATAGAAAGTGTGATCTTCTCCATCCAAAATCACTAATTCCTGGTCAAGGAGTTTTACAAGGTATTTAAAATACTGATTCTCAGAATTTGTTTTAGCCAGTTTAATCATAATTTATATCTAGTTAATTATTAGTTATAAAGTGATTTAAAATATTCTTTCATTGGTTTAAAATAATGATCAATCCAACCTTGTTTGTAATCATTGTGACCATGCGTTATGTTATTGTGCATCAATATCAGTTCGCATCCATCAGGAATTTCTTTGAGTTTAATAATCAATTCTGAATCTTCATCAGAATCTTCAAATTCAGATGTTCTCCAGGTTTGAACAATTTCAGAATCTTTTATTAACCTTATATTCTTTCCAATAATATAACCGTCCCATGCGGTAAATATGTCGCCTACTTTTTCGCTACAACTGGCTTCTCCTCCGGTCATTTCAGAATGTTCTTTACTATCTAACCATGCTTTGTAAATAACTGATGGTTTGACCGGAAATGTTTCTTTAATTTGAAAAGATTCTTTTTTCATGATGAATTTTTTATTTAATTATTTTTAAGTTCAAACCACTTATAACCCTGAGCTTTTTCATTCTTCTTTCTATCAGTTCAAATCAATTTACTTTTTTTTAAAGTTAGTTGTATGTATAATTAGAGAAAGAATATGAGCATTCAGATTATTAGATCGGTAAAGAAAATTATATCTAAAAATGAAAGAGTTTGAAACCAATCTTTTAATTAGATATTTTTGAGGTTGATATTTAATACCAAGACCAATTTCAAAAGATTGAAAAGCTGATAAATCATAGTCAGATGTGAAAAATGTTTCGTCAATATGATGTTCCTTATATGGTGCAAAATAGACAGATGATTTTTGTGAGTAAGTCCTGAAATTTGGCAATAGAGTGAAGAAAGGTTTTACTTTTATAGCAGTTTCATTCTCAATTGCAAAACCAACTATTCCGAAATTATCAACATATCCGTTGACGGTGTTTTTGAGAATTACAAATCCTCCTGAAAAAGTATTGAGCTTAAAAGCCAATGATCCTTTAATTCTTTCATTTGGTAAGTTTTCCACAGCAAGAGACCCATCAGTAAAATATATTCTATGAAAAGGAGTCTCCAGCAATCCTTTCTGTAATCCAAGTTCAGGAAAGATTCCAATGGTATTCCTTTTATTCAGAATTTGAGAAATGCCCAATTTAAGATTATAAGAATAGCGTTTATATTCATTATACCATTCTTTGGTTCTCAACTCTACCGGATATATCAGTTTAACTGGCTTGTAATAATCCGGATTAACTCTGCCCCAGCGCAAATCATCATCAAAAAATTGAAATTGGGCTAATAATGTTCTTTGATTGTTTTTATTTGATTTTGCAAATCCAACATTACCTGAAATGGAAAAGTAATCACTTTCAATTGATAGGCCAAAACCACCATTTATATTTAAATTCTGTTTGTCGAGCAGTCTTGAATAATTACTTGAGAAATAAGCTCTTTGATCTAATATGGATGCTGATGAAACCACAAAATCAATTTTATCGGTTGATGCAGACGAAATAATATCTACTCCTAAATTTAAAGAAATAACTTGTTTGCCTGAAGTGTTTTTATAGTTTAATGCCGGACCATAAACTGTTAGTTTTTCTGTCCCAATACCTCCTGTAATTGCAGAGTTATCGCCATCCTGAATATAATGATTATATACGAACTCAATCTCTGATTTTTTGAGTCTGTTTATTGTAGAATCATTGAATACCTGGGCGCTGACAAAATATTGCATACATGCCAGGCTCCCTATTATCAACCATTTTCTTTTCATCCGGGTTAAGCGCTAATTACAACCACAACCTCCGCTGGCCTTGCTTGTTCCGGCTGGTATTGCTCCCTCCCTGATGGAATGCACGTAATTGACAAAATTTTTTCCGGCATCAACACCAAATTGCATTTCAGGGTCATTAACATAAACTCTTTCATATGGTTTCAAACTTACACAAGCCTGATGACCAATTATTGTAATGAATAACAATAAATACTTAAATAACTGTTTCTTCATAGACCAATTTGTTTGAAAAATAAATTTTGTTTTTACTGTCAATAATAATACAATGTGTCTGTGGCAATTGATTGATATAATCAATTCCTTTTCTGGTACCCATCACATATACAGCTGTTGCAAGTGCATCTGAAAGTTCAGCACTCGGTGAAAAAATTGAAACACTTTTTATTCCGGTTACTGGCATACCGGTATGAGGATTAATGTTATGAGAATAGCGGATGTTTTTATATGTAAAATTTTGCTCATAGTCACCAGAAGTAGCCACAGAAGCATTGTATAAGGGAACATAAATAAGTACTTCATTTTTATTATCTGGATTGGCTATTCCTATTTTCCATTTTTCCCCGTTTGGCTTTATCCCAAATGCATTTAAGTCGCCACTTGCATTAATGCACCCGGCTTTTACACCTTTCTTAATCCATAATCGTTTTACCATATCCGAGGCGTAGCCTTTACCAATTGCTGAAAAACTAATTTTGAGGTCTTTGTTTTTGAATGAGATTGATTGATTTTTTTTATTCAAATCAATTTTATTATATCCTATATTTTGAAGCGTTTTTTTTATTATTTTAACTGAAGGAATTTCAAATTCATTATTTTTAAAGGAGTAAAGCTTTTTTAATGGACTTACACTTATGTCAAAATTCCCTTTTGAAAGTTTTGATATGGCAAGGCACCTTTCAATTAGATCGAAACATTCATTTTCAATTACCAAAGGTTCTCTCCATGCATTGTTATTTATTTTTGCAGTTGTTGAATCTGGTATAAACTCTGAAAGCAAATTTTCAATTCTCTTTATTTCTTCAATTCCTGAATAAAGCAAGTCAAATGCTTCTTCTTTATTCTCTTTAATAACAAGCAATTCAAAAACCGAACCCATTAACTTGCATTTTATACCAAATTCTTTCATTTTAAGTTTGCTGATTTAGATTTTATCTCGCTCATTAACTCTTCAACAGATTGATTCGAGTATATTATTTTTTGAAAAATCAGGGCATCTGTTCTTGAAATTATAATTGTTGGAAAAGTCCCATCGAAATTGTATTTTTCAGCTATCATATTATTGTAGTTCTTTGTTTCAACTGGTAATTTTTTTCGTTGAGGGAAATCAATTTTTTCGATTTGAATTGAAAGTTTTTCAAGCTGCTCCAGGAAAATATTATCCATTAAAATGTTCTTTTCTAATCTCTGGCAATTTGAACACCAATCAGAACCTTCAAATACTATCAGTTTATATTCTGCCTGACCTTTTATATTAAACCCAAAAGAGCATATGAATATAAAAAGGAAACAAAAATTTATCCTCAAAAATTTCAATTCTTTATTTGGATAGTATTTTTCGTAATTATTTGATAATCTTTTATTTTTAGTCTGGTCCATCATCAAGCATCTATTTAGTATTTTAGCCCTCACTATATCAAAAGTACTTAATTTATATTAAAAAAAGTTGTGTTTAAGTGCCATATTTTGTTAATTTTCATCCATTATCTAAGATTCTATTGTTTTAGTAATTTTCTAAGTTTAACTGTAGTAGCTATCTAATTGATGCGATAATTTTTAATGTGAATACATTTAAAGACAATAGAGAATGAATAAGTAATGGAGATATTGGTAAAGATATCAACTGTTATAATTTTGATAGTAAGGAACCTAAGGTTAGAACTCAGTTTAATGTCTTGAGATTCTGATAGAAATAATAATTCAGATGAAGTGAAAATTTCAGAATTCACTTTGATTTGAATGGATCTATTTGTAATTTTGATTAAACTTATAAAATA
>DYPF01000228.1 GCA_020720105.1 Chloroherpeton thalassium | reverse complement strand
TGCCAATATTATTAAGAACGTTGCCAATCGGATTGAGGATGATGCCAATCAGATTGGGTACATCGCCAATCGGATTGAGGATGATGCCAATATTATGAGGAGATTTTCAATGTTTTGATGAAGCGATAAAATATCTTGTTATTTAAAATTTATCTCCATTTCAATAATTTACTCTTAGTATTCATTATAAAAACTAAATCAACATGAAAAAATCAACTTGGTTATTACTCTTATTTTTAACTTATGGAATTACAATTTGTGCACAAATTGAATCAAAATTGTGGAACTATTCTCAAATGAAGGAACATCAAGAAAACGGAAAATGGATTGAAAAACCATATGCCGAGAAATTGAGTACTTTACAAGTACCAGATAGTATTATTAGATCAATACCAACAAGCGATTTACTTGATGTTTGCCTCTCATATCCATTAAATGGAGATATGTTATTATTTAATAATATTAATGCAGGCTTTCAACATGTGATATCTAATTTTAATGGTTGGAAAGAGTATTTAAAACGTAAGGATGCCATAATAGTTAATTGTAAAAAATTTGATCAAGATTTGAATGTTGAAAATATTGAACAATTTGCTAAAGATCAAAATAAAGACATATTTCGTAACTCAATATTTTTTATCGAAAAAATGATTAGTCAAACTGATTTAGTAAATAACTGTACTATAGATGAAAAAAAATGATTTTATCGGTTATTTACAATCAATACCAGAAAAAACTTAATTATCCTAAAATTTATTATGGTTATGCTTTCCATTCCAATATATTAGCTATATCAAAAATACTTGAAAGCGAAAATCAGGATTTTTCTTTAAATTTAGTAAATTTTCAGAAAGTATATGATTCATATAAGGACCAGGGACGAACTGATAATATACCATTGATTGAAAATGTAATAAAATCTGCTCAGACCTATCTTGAAAAATGAAAAAGACACTGATAATATTCATTTTATTTTGCCTGTTATTTCTCATGTGTAAAAAAGATTCAAAGATAGAACCTTCGCAAAATAATTACTGCTCCAAAATGAATGACACAACAGGTAAAATGATTTATCAATATAAAACATTTTCTCATGATGTTTGGGTAGCAATGTCTTATGATGAGAAGTTATCATACAGGCAATTACCAGTTGTTTTTGTGAATTCATTGACAAATGAACAATTATTATATAATTGTTTGTTCTGGGAATTAACAGGAGATATTACACTTTTTAATACACATCAGGAAGGTTATATTCATATTTATAATTCATTTAATGGTCTTCGGGAACTGAATAAGAGAAATAATGTTGAATCATTATTATTAAATAAATTACAAGAAATAACCCCAAGTGATATTACTATTGATTGTTGGCTTAAAATATTGATTACTGAAATGATTTGCGCTCAAGAAAATATTATTAATCAGTATAATGAAACAGATACTTTTTTAGCCTTACAAAAATGGATTTATATATTTGATGAGATAACAAATAACAAAAATTTAGGATACTACGATTACTCACCTTCAATTCGCGCATTGGCAAATATTTTATTAAAAGCTAATTATAATGATTTTAGACCATTTTCAGAAAGCGCAAAGTTTCAAAATTATATAAATGGAACAATAGAAATTGATGACGAAATAATCTCAAATGTTATTGATTGTGCTAAGAATTATTACAAATTATTAAATCATAAATAAGATGAAAAAAATTGAAATACTTTTTATACTATGCGTAGTTTGCACTACAATGTCACAAAGAATTATTGCTCAATGCAACGATTTTTATCGCCAAACACTTTATGGTACAAATATTAAAGCATGTTCAAGTGGTGGTTATACAGATGCGCAGGTTCAAAATACAGATAATTATGTTCGTGCACATTATGCTATTCAAGTGTTTGCACCTGCATCAAACAATTATAATTGTCATTCCTATGCTTGGCGTGTATCTGAAGGCGGCGATCAAGTGTGGATTAATAATGTTTCAACAGAAAGTCATAATGTGGATAATTATTGGCTTGATGCCAGCTTTATAGAAGTTAATGGACAACCTGCAAATAAAGCCAATGTGAAAGTTTTTTGTGGTTCTGGCAGATCTGATTATTTGGATGATCATTCTGCCGTTACAACTTCCGACCCAACAATTTATATTTCCAAAATGGGGTGTGGTCCTGTAGTTTCTCATTATTTGAATAATTCACCTTATGACTTTTCACATTCAAGATTTTTCGTTAGATATCCTGATATCAATGGTGTTTCGCTGAGCTGTTCTAATGCTCCGTTGTCATTTTCAACATATGATTTTGTCAATGATTCTAACTTGGACTAATTCGTCAAATGTTAATTATATATCTGGTCAGAATACTACACAATATATTATCCAACCATCTACTATTAATAGTTATAGTGCATCAGTTACATTAAATATTCATATAAAATCGCCGGTAAATAAGGATAGAACTATCAGTAAATCATTTTGGATAGGTAAACCTCAAATAACTTCTCAAAACCCACTTGCGTATTATTCGAGCGGAATATATAATTCTGTTTGTAATTCTCAAACCTATTTAACTAATATGTCTATATCTGGGGCGTCAAATGCAACTTGGAATAGAATTGCTGCAAGTCCAATTAATACATCTTGGTATCAAACAGGTAATAATGTTAGCTTTTATTTCTGGTCAGTAAATCAAACACAAGTTTTTAGAATTTCTTCATCAAACACATGTGGAACAACAAGTTATGATTTTGGATTTAAATCCATCTCTTGCGGACCAGATCCTTGCAATCCGGTTTATACAATAGCACCAAACCCGGCAAGCGACCAATCTACTGTTATCATTAACATTCCTGCGCCATGTGATCAGACCTTAATGCAGTCAAGCAGTTTTAATGGTTATGTTGCTATATATGACAATCAGGGGACGCTTAAAAAGAAAGAAAATTATAAAACTTATGGAAATATTGATCTTGATTTGTCAGGCTTGAAAAATGGAGTTCATCATATTGAAATTTACGATGGTAAAACAATTCAGAAAAAGTCAATATTGATCCAAAGATAAACTTGTTTCAAATACGCTACATACGTCAAGTTGCCTGCCGTATGTAGCTATTCAATAAGTAAAATATTAACCTTGGTAATAATCAAAGGAAACTGAAACAAAAGGGGCAATTAATATTGCAGCTATTTTAATGATGCGATAAAATATCTTTTAAGTATTCTAAAAATTATAATCTTTTTACAAACGCAGTACGATTTGTAATTTGATTTCTGATTTCATGTTTCCCTCTATTTCGTCAAGGCCCGAACCAATAGTTTGTTCCTTTGGATAAAAATAACGACTGTATCTAAACCGGAATTCAAAATAATCATTCAATCTGTATTTTACCATGGCATAGAACCTGCTTCCTTTACCAGAATAAGCCGGTACGGAAAAATTGTAAAGCAAATCATTCTCATAGGCATATATCCGGGCATCGTACGGTGCATCGAATACTGCATACCGCAGATAGAGAGAAAGAGGTATTTTTACCAAATCAAAATTAATATCCTGCAAAATCAAAAAACCATGCTGATTCCTGTCCTTTTGCTGGTATTGCGAAATTTCAAGGCGGTTTCGCAGATTGATGGTTTCACTGATTTTGTAACCAATATGGAATCTGTAGCTTTGTTTTTTTTCAAATTCAATTTCTTTAAGTATCTCATTTTCTATTGAATAATTGCTCATTTTGCTTTCGCTTCTCCATTTAAAATACATTTCAACATTGCGGTTTAGAATATAGTTTGCCTGAATGAAATATTCATTTCCTTGAGAAGGTGCATCGACTCCATATTTCAACCAGGGAAACTGGTATGCATCAGCATAAGCAGTTATTTTCAATTTTCGCACCGGATGATATTCCAATCCATAGTAAATTCCGTTTT
>DYPF01000227.1 GCA_020720105.1 Chloroherpeton thalassium | reverse complement strand
ATAATTGGCAATTCCGTTTACTTTTGAGCACTTAAACTAACAATTTAACAATTAATTAATCTTAATGTATTGATGCTATAACTACAACTATTTAATATAAATATAGGTTTGCTATAATACCAATTTTATTAACTATCTAATAAAACAACTTAATTATGAAAAAACAAATCACATTATTTCTGACATTGGCATTAATGTCAATTTCCAGTATTTCATTTTCACAGGGCACAATAAAGGGAAAACTTGTGGATAAGGAAACTGGTGAAGGCCTTATTGGGGCTGCTATTTATTTGGAAAGCAATAAGAATGTCGGATCAGTAACCGCTTTAGATGGCTCTTTTAAAATACAATTTACTGGAGAAGAAACCTTGGTGTTTAGTACTTTAGGTTATAATGAGCAAAAAAGGAAAGTAAATGCATCGGTTGATACTGATTTAGGAAAAATTGAATTACAATCCACAACGGTTGGAATCTCTGAAATTTCTGTCATTGCTTCTGTGGCCATTGATCGTCAGACTCCTGTTGCAATTTCAACCATAAAACCGGATCTAATTGCAGAAAAACTAGGGGGTCAGGAATATCCAGAAATATTAAAATCAACTCCAGGTATTTATGCCACAAAGTCGGGAGGTGGATTCGGAGACTCAAGGGTAAATGTACGGGGATTTGACATGAAAAACACCGCTGTTATGATTAATGGTATTCCGGTCAATGATATGGAAAACGGTTGGGTATATTGGAGTAACTGGGCTGGTTTATCTGAAGTAACTCGCTCAATGCAAGTACAAAGAGGTTTAGGAGCATCGAAATTATCAATTGGTTCCGTTGGTGGAACAATAAATATTATAACCAAAACAAGTGATTCTGAAAAAGGGGGCTCTGCATTTGTTGGAATAGGAAACGATGGATACAAAAAAACTTCGTTTACCATATCCACTGGGTTGCTGGATAACGGGCTTGCTATAACAGCTTCAGGAGCAAGAACAATTGGAGATGGTTGGGCTGATGCTACTCAATTTGAGTCATGGTCGTATTTTTTGAACGTATCAAAACGTTGGGATAAACAAAGTTTATCATTTACCATATTCGGGGCACCTCAACGTCATGGACAGAGGAGCACAAAACAATCAATTGAAACCATTGACAACCCTAATTATGGTCTAAAATATAATCCTGATTGGGGTTATAAAAATGGAAATGTCTATAATTTGAATACAAATTATTACCACAAACCACAAATGTCATTAAACCATTTTTACGAATTTAGTGAAAAAACCAAATTAGTAACTTCTGCTTATGCTTCATTTGGAACGGGTGGTGGTACCGGAACATTAGGTGTAAATAAATTCTATGATCCAAATTATAAAATTGAAAATCAGATAAACTTTGATAAAATTGTTGCCGAAAATATTGCCAATGGGTCTCAAGGTTCAACATCAATTATCCGCTCATCAAGAAATGATCATAGCTGGTTTGGTATTCTTTCAAACCTCAATCATAAATTAAATGACAATATTGATATTTCAGGAGGATTGGATTTAAGATATTACGAAGGAAGACACTTTCGTGAAGTCACCGATTTATTAGGTGGCGATTTTTATAAAGATGGTTCTGACATCAATAATCCCACTAATATTGCCCGAGTTGGTGACAAAATAGGATATAATAATGATGGACAAGTTATGTGGCAAGGTTTATTTGCTCAAGCTGAATATACAAAAGATGCTCTTTCTGCATTTATTTCTGCTTCTGGTTCAAATACAGGTTATCGTAGAATTGATTATTTCCATTATTTGGATTCTGATCCTGAACAAACCTCAGAATGGGTTAACCACATGGGTTATGTTTTAAAAGGAGGGACCAACTACAACATTAATTCTCTTCATAATGTATTTGTAAATGCCGGTTATTTTGAACGTGCTCCTTTTTTTGATGCTGTATTCTATAATACCAATAAGAACGATATAAATGAAGGAGTTAAGAATGAAAAAGCTCTGAGTTTTGAGGCTGGTTATGGATTTCGCAGCCAAACATTTACTGGAAATATTAATGGATATTACACCAACTGGAAAGATAAATTTTTAAGAAAATCTGTAACTAATCCCGATGGAACAAAAACAAATGCCAACTTAAGCGGAGTTAACGCTCTACACATGGGTCTTGAAGTTGATTTTGTATGGTCTCCTATTAATAAACTTGAAATTACTGGAATGGCATCTTTGGGTAATTGGAAATGGCAAAACAATTTAACCGATGTTGTTTTGTACGACGATGAATTAAATCCAACAGATACTGTTAACCTTTATATTAAAGACTTGAAAGTGGGTGATGCAGCTCAAACAACAGTTGCTTTAGGTGTGAACTATGAAGTAGTAAAAGGGTTAAAAATGGGTTTAGATTTTAACTATTATGATAACCTATATGCAAATTTCGATCCTGCGGGAAGAACAAGTTCCGCTTTAGAAGGGGTAGATGCATGGAAAATTCCTACATACAGCTTAGTTGATTTTAATATAAGATACAATTTTGAAATTGCTGGTTTAAAATCAACCATTTATGGAAATGTTAACAACCTTTTTAATACAGAATATGTTGCTGAGGCTACAGATGGTTCAAAAAATGACTGGCAAACTGCCAAAGTTTTTTATGGCTTAGGTAGAACCTTTACAACAGGAATTAAAATTAACTTTTAAAAATTTATAGAAATGAAAAATATTTTTTTGATAATAGTAACATTTTCCGGATTCCTTTTTTTCAGTTGCAATCCGATGCAAGATATCAACAAAGATTTGGACTCTATCGCCAATGAAAAATACATACGCGACACTTTTGTTTATGCACGCAAAACTGCACCCGTAGCATACACATTAGTAGATGCGGATTATAAACTCTCTTCAAATGCTGATATTGTGAAATATAAAAATTTTTCGGCAACTCTTCTTCCCAAAGATTATTTACCAGAAATACTTAATAAAAAGTTTACTGCTGCCGATGCCTTTGAAATGAAGGTTACGTATAATTATTATTCAAAACCTGTTGTTGATTCAACAGGATCGTATGTTATTACTGAAGCAGATTATCTTGACATGGGGCAAACTTATTTGAATTTTAGTGATAAAGCAGCTGCATCTGACTTAATAGGGAAATTACTAAATCGTAAAGTATATGCATCAGTAACTGGGGTAGAGAAAACCGTGAAATATACATATTACACAAAATCAATTGACCGGTTTATTCGTGTAAATGCTGATTCTTCAACGCTTGTATTAAATTCTTCAAGTAATGCTTATAAACTTGACTCAAACGATTATGCGGCTTTAGGCCATGGCAAATACGATAATTTTGATGACATTGCACAGGCACAAGAATTGGTGGTTGATTTGGCAGGAATCCGGTCGCACACTTTACCTCTCGATTATTCCTGTCTTGTTTATAAAAATTACCTAGATACCTATTTAGTTTATCTTTTTAATGGCACAAACTGGGTTGTTAAACAAAGTTTAATGGCTGTATCAGAACCTTTGAATTATTCATTAGATAAAAAAGACATTACTAAAAGTACCTGGTGGGCTGATCCTGCTATTAAAATCAAGTTGGGCACCGCTGACTATAATCTTTATACTGAAACAAGTAAATACCAAAACTTTGATCTTCGGGGATCAATTATCCCAGGAACCGACAGGGCTAAACTGGTTGAAATGATTGGTGCAATGCTCGATGCAAACCATAATCCTGTTGACGCTCAGCAATATTTGGTCACTTATTCTTATTACGATGGAAGTAATGGTATTACCACTATTAGAATTATAAGAACCTCCGGTGTTTGGTCGGAGTATTCGAATTAAGTAATTTAAAATCTATTGATAAAAAAAAGGCTGTCCATTTGGATGGTCTTTTTTGATAAGTGAAAGATTCGTAATGAAGAATTAATCTTGTTTACTTGAACTAAGAACCCAACCTACACTTACGTAAATAAAGCAGGTAAAGATACTTGGGGAATTG
>DYPF01000226.1 GCA_020720105.1 Chloroherpeton thalassium | reverse complement strand
AAATCTTGATAAGCATCTGTTAACCGTTAAGTTTGTGGTAATCGTCGAGGAATTTCTTTAAACCGCTATCGGTTAATGGGTGTTTTAACAAAGCTAAAATGGGTTCCAACGGACAAGTGGCCACATCGGCACCCAACTCAATACATTTTATGATATGCAGCGGACTGCGTATGGAAGCCGCCAAAACTTGGGTGCCCATTTCATAATAATTGAGCATGTCCACAATCTGGCCAATCAACTCCATTCCATCTTGCGAAATATCATCCAAACGTCCGACAAAGGGCGATACATAGGTAGCTCCGGCCTTTGAAGCTAATAGAGCTTGACCAACGGTAAAAATGAGCGTGCAATTGGTGCGGATTCCTTTTGATGATAAGTATTTTATGGCTTTAATTCCATCTTTTATTACCGGAACTTTTACCACAATTTGTGGATGCAAGGCCGCCAGAATTTCCCCTTCTTTAATCATGCCTTCGTAATCGGTGGCAATAACTTCAGCACTCACATCGCCATCCACAATGTTGCATATATCTACATAATGTTTCAGGATGTTCGCCTGCCCTTTAATACCTTCTTTTGCCATTAATGAGGGATTGGTGGTTACCCCATCAATAATACCTAAATCTTGTGCTTCTCTAATCTGATCAAGGTTGGCGGTGTCGAGAAAAAATTTCATAGTCCAAAGTTTTTAGTTCTGTGTGCAAAATTAACAATATTCCATGCCCTAGAAAAGAGCATTATCTTATAAATCAAAAATGGTCAGAACTGTTTAGCATTCAAATACTAATTGTATGACTCTTTATGGTAGCGATTTGATTATTAAAAAAAATAAAAAAAAAGACCTCAACAACCTTTTAATTAGGGGTAAACCTAAAAGTTGAAACATATTACTAGAAAAAAGTAATTTGTGTTTTAAACTTAGAATGTTTTTAAAAATTTATTGAAATATTTTAGTAATATTCTTTTGATCTTTAAATTTTATTGACATACATTTGAATAATGTATTTAATCCATTTCTATTTACAAATATATTTGAGTACAAACACTGTTTTTGTCAATTATCCGGCAAATATATAAAATGAATAACCCTACCGCAAGCGGAAAGGGTATTTTCAAGGTTTTATTTTCAATTTTGCCCCAAGTTACTGGGAATTGAACCCATTGAGTGTAAACCAGGAAATGTTATGATTTTTAAAACTTTGTCTCAATGCTATGGATACCTTGATCTCATTATTTGAGCATAAAATAATGATTGTTATTAAGCCATTATGTTATAAGTATTTAACTATAAAATCAATACTATGAAAAGAAGTTTGTATATTATTTTTTGTTCTGTTTTATTACTCAGTTGTTCTAAAAATCCTGATTTTTAACTGAAGATGCTATAGAGAAGTCAAATACTAAAGCTGCTAAGATTGATGACAACAATAATAACTATACATTTTATAGTTATGTTTATAAAAAGCAAAAGTATGAGATATTTTACAACCTTAATAAGGATTCTACTTTTACATTTAAAAACATGCCATCCTATAGGAATTATGAATTATTATTAAAGCTTCAGGAAAACCCGGTATTAGCAACAGTATTCAAAACCAATGAACCAAGTGTATATTTATTTGATAACCGTGAAGAATATTCTAAGGATCTTTCTGAAAATCGCAAAATGCATGGAACTTCAAAAGAGAAAGTTAAAAAGCTAACTAAGACATATTCTGCTAAGGACTTAGTAGATATTGAGATTAAAGATAGTTCTGCACTAACCCAAAAGTACAATAATCTTAGTTATTACGAAAGCAAATTTGAACTAAAAGGTGATCTAAAGAAGATGGAATGGGTTGGTGATACCAAATACTCTCAGGAATCTTTAAAGTCTGGAGGTTGGGTGCCAAGTCCAGAAACACGCATTGATTTATTTAGAGATATTAATTATGGAGGTGGTGTTTTAAGTTGTATTAACAAACATACAGGTACTTCTGGTCAATGGTATAATATTGAAAGCCTGTCCACATATAATTTTAATGATGTGACTTCATCTATGATTATCTGTAATGCTACAACCCGAAAGATGGTAGTGGATATTTGTGAACATAATGATTTTGGAGGTAAATATTTTAGTTTTGAATTGCCACCTAGGGATTATATATATAATTCAACAATTGAGATAGGTGATTTTCGTACTATTTGGTGGAGGAATTGTCAGTTGTTTTGTCCTAAGAAAAATTTTAATGATGAAATGTCTTCGATCTCTTGGACTTGGTTGGATCCAGAACTTTATTGGTTAGCCGAATATCCTGATTGGAGTTTCGTGCAAAATGCAACAAAGATAGGAGCCGGTACACTTCAAAAAACAGGCTCAAGTGGATGGTACAATTCTGGTGCAATTACTACTGTTTACAAATGGCTAAATCCAGAGTGGGTTGTTAGCCCATGCGATAATACTACAATATGGTTGGGTGGAAGTGTTGAGGTTGAAATATCAAACTTGGAAACCGAGTTTATGATTGGATTTTCATCACAATATTCCACTTCATCAGCATATAATACTATCGAGTTTGCCATGAATAATTCTGTTTATTTTCATAATACAATGCGATGCTATAACTTAGGTTCATTACAGGGTTTTTCAAGGGTATCTTATGAAGTTGGTGATATTATGAGGATGGAGGTAAAACCATATTATATAAACGTATATCTTAATTCCTTGCCAATTGGGACAATGTATCACGGCAGCACTTCACCGTCATTCTATCTTGATTGTTCATTAAATGAATTTAATAGCACACTTCCTTCGCCGGTTGTAATTCCTTTTTATTGATTAATTAAAAGTAAAACTAAATACTATTTTTGTTATTTTCAGAAAAGTAAATAAAAGCCATAATCTCTCTGTTTATTAAACCTGGTTTTTGTATCTAAATTAGTTTAGATAGCATATAAAATAATTACAAATAAAATTTAATGTAATTTTTAAATACTAATAGTATATTGGTTAATTTTATGAATATTTTAAGTAATAAAAAAAAATGGAATAGGGGGAAATTGTTCCATTTCATTGTAACAATATTTTTGTTTTTTTTGTTAATTAGTAAATCATTTTCCCAAAACGATAGTATTACAATTGATCCTATATATTTGATAAATGAAACTAATCGATTGTTAATTGAATGCTCAAAACCTCTACCTTTACCGATATTCCTGGTGTACGGTAAGGCTGGCATGAATTTGGCAAAGAAGATATATACAGGAGCAACGTCCAGTTATAGTTCATTGACTGATTTCTCATCAAAAAATGGATTTGGATATCAGAGCGGAATTGGTTTAGAATATTGTATTAATAAGAGAATAGCTGTCAATGCGGAAATATCTTTTTTACATAAAACACTACTCTCACATTGTAGACAGAATAATAATTTGGTTGAATATGATTTAGTTCAAAGTCAAAATTGGTTTGAATTGCCTATTGTCATTAAATATACAATTGATAAATATAAAATTAAACCATATTTTCAAACAGGTATCAGCTACGAAACGCTTTTAAAAAACAATCCGAAATTTACTACTACAATAAAAGATGATTACGAACCAATAGTTTATGAAGCTGCAATTTCAGAAGATATATATAATGCTGAAGTTAATTTATCTTTCATCTTTGGTGGAGGTCTGAAATTTCGGCATTATCAAGATTTTTTTTTCATTGATTTTAGATATTCAATAGGTATCAATATTTATGAAAACTTGAGTCATAGCTCAACATCTTATTACTTGTGGTCGCAATATTTTGTTAACGAAAAGGATTATTTATTGAGAAATCTTTATTTATCATTTGGGTTTTCAAAGACAATTATAAAAAGCAAGTGATCTTATATTGCATTGTACTGATTCAGCTCCCAATAAATTGGATTTCCTAATTGTTTTACCAAAGTTCGGATGATGTTGTTATCCGGAATACGGATTCCCACTGTCTTTTTTCGCGCTTTAAATATTTTTGGAACGTTGTTATTGGCTTCCAATACAA
>DYPF01000225.1 GCA_020720105.1 Chloroherpeton thalassium | reverse complement strand
TCATTGTCAATCTGCACCAACCTTTCCACGAAGCACAAATTTATTTTGTTTTTTTGAGCGTGGGCAAACCCTAAACCGTCCTAAAAGGCAGTACTCGGGCTGGATTTGCAAGCTCTTTTGCAAGCCTTTGGTTTTAGCGTTGGCTCGTGCGGGCTTGCAAATGTGCTTGCGACTGCGGGGTGGCTTTTTAATCCATTAAATTTTTCTGTTTCCACCATGGTTCTATTTTCTTTGGTTGAGAATTTGTTTGATTTGTATTTGTTGGCGTCTGATAATTTTTCTTTGGATTTATTTCAAAATACTTAATCATATAAAGACCAGTACCAGGAATTCCTAAACTAAAATATTTACGACCGTTTGGGGAAACACCAAATCTTAAACCAGGCAAACCCCAGCTAAAACCCACACCCGATTTGGACAAATTAGTACGAAATGGTCCAAAATTGAATATTTTTCTAAATCTAATCATTAGTCAAACATATTTTTAATTCCAGCGCCAATGACAAAACCGATGATAGCACCAATAATAAAACCACCAATATGTTCGGCAACCGAAGCCCCTACAATACCACCAATAATTCCTACTACAATTGGAACCGTACACCCATTATTAGAACTACTTGAACTACTTGATGTAGAAGGTTTGTAAGTGTTTGAGCTAATAGGTTTAGATGATGGAGTTGAATATGATGGAATTGTTTGGCGAATTGGAGTATTTATTTTGGGTTGTGATATGGGTCTGTTTTTATATAAATCATTGAAAACATCAGCTTCTTTATTACTTAAAATTGGTGGTTTTTGATTAGTAGTATTCTTTGTGTTTGAAACATTTATTGACTTAAGACTTAATTTTAAATCGACTTCGACTTGACCAGAAAGAACTTGAATTTGACTTGCATAATCAATTGCAATTTGTGGATTTCCTGAATAAGCACCTAAAACACCTGTGATACTAACATATTTTCCGACCAAACTAGATGGAATTATACCATTTACCTTAAGTTCAGATAAAGCCTCGCTCCAAATTACAATTGTAAATGTTTGATGAGGATAAACTCCAAAATTTAAGAAAATATATGGGTTTCCATGGTTAGTAAGACCTTTACGATGTGCTGAAATTTGCCCAACAACTTCAACCTTTTGTCCAAGATATTCAAGCAAACGCCCTTTTTGACTACCATCAATTACAGTATATGCACTTCTTACAACAGAAATTGATGGCGTTATACTTACTGGAGGTTGATATGTATTTGAAATGAATTCTGCTAAAGTTGGAACTTTATTAAAATCCCATGTACTTACAGAGAAAAGATTATTTGATAGCTTTGATAATTCGGAATAACCAGCTAAATCTTTTAAAAGTTGTGAATTTATAGGGTTTGCAAAATCTTGTCCCTTGAACAGAATATTATCTCCATTGTCATACTTTTTCCATAAGTTTGGAGCTACTGCTAAAGCCTTTAAAGCAGTATAAATTACTATAGATGAAAATCGGTCAATAGATTTATTATAGTCATTTGCTGTTCGTTTTGGATGCTGAAAATTTGGATGCCCTAACTCATTAACACGAAGTGTTGCCAAGTCAGGGAAATACATTCCATCATAGTCAATTAAATAAAGCTTATCATTTTTTACAATTATATTCCCATGCTGTAAATCTCCATGTGCAATGCCATAATTTTCTAATCTCTTTACTAGATTAGTAAACTCTGTCATTAACCTATCAATTGTACTTTTCTGATTGTAAGTTTTAGCTAAATAATTACTTAGTGGCTCACCATCGAGCCACCTCATTTTAATTATTGGGTGAAAAGACCCATTTACCCTTATACCATTTTGCAAAAAATTAGCTTCAACAAGAAAATCGCAATTATTGGCAGATAGAAAATTACCAATTGATTGATAACGTCTTTGTAAATCACTAATTTCTCTCGTAAAACAACGGACAGCCCAACTTGTATGACTGTTTACTAATTTATACGTTGTTGTGAAACCGCCTGAATACGGCTTTGGTAAGCCCAAAGGCGTTGTTTCAACTTGACAAGATTGCAAGATAGTATCAGAAAAACTAATTCTGGGACTTTGTATTGCCTGATTATATTCGTCTCCCCTTGGTAAAGCCATTTCTATAATTCAATTATTGCTAAAACAACGTCATCGTTTTTAATTTCCTTAGAAGCTCTTCGTTCGGTAAGCCATGAATTAAACTTTTGTTTTTCTTCCTTGTTTTTTCCATTAAAACCGAGTAGGATTTTCCAAGGATGTTCATTTATCTCATTGTACTTCATAAACCAATGAGCCAAAGCATCAGACATTAAAAATAGAATATCCCCCTTGTTTAAGTCTTCCTTTTCTTCAACTATGTAGTTTTCAAGGTCTACATTTTTGTTCGGCTTACTTGAAATCAAATAAGGATTATTCCCAAACTCAGCAGAATTCTTAACTGGAAAATGTTTTATTACAGCTTCATTGCGAACATGAAATAAACAACAATCTCCAATCGCTAACGCTTCATAATTGTGATTTTCAAGGTCAATTCGAATACCTAAAAAAGCTGAAAACGCCCCGTTTTCAGCTTTTTCTTGAGCATACCAAGGCAATTGTTTGTCTTTTAGCAAAACTTCAAGTTTTTTCCTCAATTCAGGTAACTTTGTTAAAAGAGTGGCTTTAAGCGGTAAGTTAAATTTATCAAATGATTTAGTTAACAGATTTGACCATTCTTTTGCAAATGAACTTTCAGTTGCTCCGTCTGCAATAGCAATTCGTAACCTAACTTTTCTTTTTTGTGTTTCAGTAATTTTAACAAAAATACTATCCTCACACTCTTCATCAGTGTTTCCTTGCTTAGGTAACAAAACCTTAAATTGCTTAAACTTTAACATTATCTTAAATTGCTTGGTCTAGTACCAATTTCTAATGCGGTAATAATTAAAGCCAAATCTCCATTTAATACGAAACCTCTTGAATTTTCAGAAACATTTAGATTATATTCCTTCTTAGCTATATCGACCATAAATGGAGTTAATTTTGATGCTGATTGAAATAACATTTCTGAATATTGGTCAGGTAAAACTTCTGTGTTGCTCGGAAACTCAACCGTTCTTGCATTTGGATTATCAGATAAGTGCAGATTAAACAATAGAACATTGCCATCTGATGAAGCTAAGTTGGTGAGATTTTGCATTTCATTCGATGGATTACCATCTGTACTCTCTCCATCAGTTATATGGATTACAGTTGGGGGAAAGCAATCAGGATGTTCTTTAATCCAATTATCAATAATTTGATTTGCTTGTTGAAAAGCTTGTGTCATTGGAGTTCCTCCGTTAGCGGTAGGGTCAAACCAAACTGGAAATTTGATTGTTTGGTCTATTAATCCTCCTGCACCATCATCAACTTTTTTTACTCGCTCTTCAATTCGTGCAGGATTATTTGCTATCTCACTGATTGAAACTAAATCTTTACTGGCAATTGCACCGCTGAAAGCAGGGGCAATATCTTTACCATATCCAAGCACACCAACATAGTAATAGTCTCTTACTCCTTCTGATTTTGCACACTTAATTACAAGGTTTGATAGCAATTTATTTATTGCATCTGAAACTCCTTGTGCTTTAGGTTTAGGTGGGGTGCTAAAATTATCCCCCATTGAACCTGATTGGTCAATGACAAACAAAAAGCAACTTGGATTTTGTCTACTGATTTCTGCTGAATATGCCATAATATTAAATTCTAAAAGTTATTAATCTGTAATTTCTATGTAGTGGTGTGGTAGTAAAATTGCACTCTTTGGCAAAGCTTTGGTTTCAGCGTTGGCTCATGTGGCTTTGCCAATGTGTGCAATGTGGTTGGGGTTTCTTTCTTCTTTTTTTGCGGGGGGAAGAATAAAACAAAATAAATTTCCATCAAATTTGCAATGTCCTGTCATAAAGCTAAATCCTTACTTGTATCAATTTTATCATTAAAGTATCTGTCTGCTCGTCTGTCTTTTTACACTTGTTGCCAACGTTGGCGGTAAACATAGTAAGGGTTTCGGAGCGCCG
>DYPF01000224.1 GCA_020720105.1 Chloroherpeton thalassium | reverse complement strand
GTTTTTTCATTTCATTTCAGATTTTTAAGTGCGTGTTGGCGAATCCTTGCACACACTGATATAATTTTCCTGGATATCCTAAATGATAACTTTCGTATCCTTAGCCAGCGCGACTTATTATGTTGGCTTCACCAAAGCAGATGATCTTGAAGTAAATCCATTGTAAACAAATATCGCCCAAAGAGCAGATGAATTTGAGACGTTGGCCAAACGAATAATAAGTATAAGGAATAAATCGAGCAGCGCATCAACCACAGCTGTAAAGATGATGCAAAGCAGCCAAAGTATTTTGGTATCATCACTTAAATATTATCAAATAGAAATTTTAGTGAACCTTTCATTGTTAAGATCTATAACGCTAAAACAGGTGATTCCAGCATAATACAATAGCGTAATAACTGCAAGCATTTAGATTCCATATTCATGTCTAAAATCAAAATGAGAATAAATATGTAAAACTTCATTATTAGCATTGAGACAGAGCCAAACAGATATTTCATAATCCATAAGAAACATAAAATGATCGCACAATAAGCAGCCGCATTTGAAATCTATAAAAATATATATATAACGAATGAATTAAACAGTGATGTCATTTCTAATATTAATAGCTGCAGTTTATCCAAGAATTACGTGAGTGAAATAGCATAAAAGAAGGAAGGAAGCTTTTAAAAATTCTTTTGGGCGTTGAGCAGTAAAAGTTGAATAATAAGGAGAAATAGTCCAAATTTGCATGATATTTTTTTGAGAAAGCTTTAGTTTATTTCCAACAAAATCTAGCAGAATAATAAATTTCAATTAATAATATTACAAATAGCAGCCATGAAAATAACTATAAGAATGCTTCCTACGCTTGTGAAAATAGCCAAATTAACATAAGAATCCTCGTCATCGATCTCTATAAAAGCAAATTCGGTGAAGTGAGACACTTGCATCTTATAATATAATTCCGTGGTAGTTGATGTTGTAGTGGTTTTCACCATTTTAACTCCATTGCTCATCCATACTTTGGTAACTGTATTCCAATACACTGCTTTCACTTTTTTAGTAACTTGGATATTTTGCTTAATGGAAAGCTCTATTGGCTGGACTAAATTACTAATAATTAAAGGTTTTCCAGTTGCATCATGGAATTCAATCTTTGCGATGGGGGAGGCAAGTTTTTACTTAGCTTCATCTTAATGTGGGTTGCTTTAGACCCAAATTTGCTGAGATGCTGTGACTGGGCCGGCTGTCAAAGTGCTCAAAACTGATTAGAATTATGTGTTTGCTTTTATTTAAACTAATGAAGGATTTGTGGCAGTGTTTGCAGTACTATTTGGGGAACTATTGGTGGTACTATTTGGGGCACTTTTGGTGGCATCATTTGTGACAACTACTGCTTACTCCAATGAGGATAAAAAGTTAGTTGATTTGCAATCAAGTTTTATAGCATTAAATTAAATTTATGCAGTGGTAACAGAAATTCTTTAGTTGAGTTGATAATTTGTGGCAATATTGATTTTAATTTTGGCTACTGCGTTTTCTACATTTTTTATAATCTCTTACTATGATTTAAGCGTCATTGAATTTGTTTATGCTGTTTATGTTGTTTATGTAGTTTACGCTGTTTATGCTGTTTATGCTGTTTATGTAGTTTGCGCTGTTTATGTAGTTTACGCTGTTTATGTAGTTTACGCTGTTTACGCTGTTTATGTTGTTTATGTAGTTTATGTAGTTTACGATCTTGTCGAGCTGATAATTTAACTTAACGTTTCAAAGCTTTATGTCACCTACTTCTCATTAGTAATTTTAACTTTATCCACAACATTTGCAACAGTTGTAACTAAAGAATTCATTAAAGTATTTGTTGTAATAGTTGTATCACTGGCCAACGCAGTGGCTGAGCCCAATATATCACTTTGTTCTTGGTCATTGAAAGAAGTTGTAGAGGCACTAATTTTTTCAAGTTTTGTAGTAATTTGTTGAGAAATAGCCACCTTTTCTGTGATGGTCATTTACACTTATTGCTTTAAGGTAGATGTAAATTCTGAAGTCACTTTATAAATAGAACTGGCAGTAGTGACTGATGTTAATTTAGATTCCACTAATACTTATGATGCATATTCCTATTTGAGTGCTTCCATTTCTAAAACAGTTTAATTTGTTTATTAATAAAACTTTTGCAAGTTCCACTCCTCCCCACTCCATTAGAAGATATCACATAGTCTTATATGCAAGATAGGCAATCAACACTGCTGCTTCCGGAGCAAGTTTTACAATTTTAGAAACAGGCATTACAAGTCAATGTTGTTGTGTCACCATAAAAGCCTAAATTATGAGTTATCAAGCAAAAAATAACCATCAGGACATCTAGAAGCACATTGTTTATTGTGAAAATAATTATCAGTAAAACAACTAGTGCAGACAATTGCTGTGTCGTTTGGCGAAGCTGTCTCACATTTTTAGCCTTAGAAAATTATATAAATGTATTGAAAATTACATCCTTTAGGGCATTCATTGCAAGTAAGGTTATTTAATATGTGGCCATCAGGACAATCAGAGCTGCATGTTCCAAAAGCTGATAAAGAAATTAAATGGAAAAAGCTTTACCTTTAGCGAAAAGCAAATTATTAGAGCAAGACATACATCCTTTTGGGTTTTATGGCGAAGAGCAGGTTCTGCAAGAAGAGTGGCATAGTTGGCATTCCCTTGAAATGCTATTTAAGAAATATCCCTAAGGAGGGCATTTATCAATACAGACACTTTAATTATTTTCTAATATCTTATAGCCAGTGCAATTAATAGTTGGATTACAAACTCCGGAAAGCAATTCATATCCTAGTTGGCATTTCAAGCAATCATTTTCAGGGCCAGTGCATGTCAAGCAGTATGACTATTACTTGCATTTTCGGCATTGCAATGTTGAGTTATCTAAGTATTCTCCTTCGATCTTGCAAGCATCAACACATTCAAACTAGCTCCCGGTGAGTCTTTGGTAACGACCGTTGAGGCAATTTAAACTCACGCATTTGTTTGAGTTGTTAGGTAGCAGACATGTGGCGCAATTAATAGCGCAGAGTTAGCATTCATTTGTGTAATTATTGACGGCTAAATAGGCAATTAAATTACTCAATTTAACCTGATCCTTGTGGGCATGTTTATACGCATTAATTAGTATAATACCCTGTTTTGTTTAAATACGCCATTGGGAAATATTGAATATTAAATATAACTATAAAAAAGTTAAATAGATAAATATTAAAACATTTTTGCATTTCCCTGCACTATTGGCCATCGATTAAGCATTCTTAAAGTAAATAAAAAAATGAAAATACAAACTTCCTGGGAATTATGAAAGATAAGCAGTACCCGTTCTGCATTTGGTACAAAGAGTTTCATTTTCCGGGCCCTAACAAGTGGCGCAACTTATATGGCATTTCAGAGAGCAAACATTAATTGTATAATTCAAAAATGTCCCATTTGGGCATTCTTTCCCACAACTATTGCCGAAACTATTGCCGTTTCCACTATTCTACTATGCGAGGATACCAACTAAATATATAATAAGTTATTAGA
Organism: Chloroherpeton thalassium; assembly: GCA_020720105.1. Classification (GTDB taxonomy): domain Bacteria; phylum Bacteroidota; class Ignavibacteria; order Kapaibacteriales; family UBA2268; genus GWF2-33-9. Next base: position 511 of record DYPF01000224.1, on the reverse strand, counting down.
CTAAATACCATAGCCAGTGGGACAACTATCAGGCTTAACACATTCGAAGTTTGTGGTTTCATAATATCCCTCAATGCAAGTACATACAGAGCCAGTTAATAATCTAAATTTACGAGGATCACATGCAGTGCAAGTCATTCTATCGGCCGTCTTTGAGCAAGATTTACTAAAATGTATCAAAAAGTTTAAAAGCTAACCATGTAGAATGGCAATTTAAGCAATCATTTTCGGTTGGCCCTGAACAAGAGGCGCAGTTGGTATGGCATTATAAGCATTCTTCTGAAAAGAGCTGATTATCGAAATATCCAATTTTGCAAACACATTTTTTTTCGAGTATATCAAAGACTCTATTCTTAGTAGCAGAGCATGTTAGACATGCAGCTTCAGAATTATTTGAACAAGTAGCAGTGAAACAACTATAATGGCATTATCCATTTGGATTACAAAGAGCTACGCCATTTTCTTTATAATCCGTTATACACGGACATGTAGTTCCTGTAAGAACTCGATG
>DYPF01000223.1 GCA_020720105.1 Chloroherpeton thalassium | reverse complement strand
CACGTACGGTTCCGTGAGAATGCAAGGGTGAAATTCCCTTGTATGACTCGACTATGCAAAATCAAAAAATGACAAAAAATGAGAAATAAACTTTTAATTGGATTATTAATTTTAATGAGCCATATATCTTTGGCTCAGATTTCAGTAAGCGGAAAAATTACTGATGAAAAAGGACAAAGTATTCCGGGTGCGAGTATTGTTGTTAAAGGTACAACTACCGGTACAATTTCAGATTTAGATGGTAACTTTTCAATAAGTATTCCTTCTTTTGGAACTGTAATTGTTGCATCTTTTGTTGGGTTGCAAACTCATGAAGTTTCAATTTCAGCTTCAACTGGCAACTTAATAAAATTATATACAGTAGATTTAGACATACAAGATGTTTATATTTACCATGATTTTGGTTATATAATAAAGCACCTCAAAAAACAAAACAAAACATATTCAAATTTGGAATTGCCAAATAATGAATATAATGGACGTACAAATAAATTGGCAAGGTTTAATTTAATACCTCGTTTTAGTGGCATTTCTTTTGGTTATCATAGAAATTCATTTCTGAATAAAACTTTCGGTGTAAATTTAGATAAGAATTACATTGATAGAAAATTTGGTACTTATATGGGTGCTGACTTCGGTATTACTTTCATAACAGCATTAGGTGTAAATATTACTCATTTTAATTCCAATTATTCTTACAATTTACCGAATGGATTATCTAAAAGTAAATCAAATTATTCAGGTTGGGAATTTTCACTTTCAAAAGGATTTGGCTTTACTAATTTACCTTTAATAAAAAGTATTATACCCACCAGTCACATTGGTATTGGTTATCATATTGCTAAAATTGATACAAAAGAACCCTTCTATTCTGATATAAATTCAATTAAGAATAAAGTAAAAACACCATTTTGGAAAATTGGTTTTGGGACTTATCCTTTTCGTTGGATAGACAATACATATTGGTTTAATTATTCTTTGCGTAGTTTTATTGCAAATACACATTTGAATTTTGAGTACAAACAATCTCTTTCCGCAAGTAAAGCATATTCTTACAATGGTTGGAGTTTAGGCTTAGAATTTTATCCACAGATTGATTTTAGTGATTTGTTGTGGGACATTCGACATTCAAGTAGAGGTGAAGGTTTTAGTGGTGATGATGATTTTCATGAAATGTTTGGAGGCTTTCATTATAGATTTGGATTTTGCTATTATAATTTAAATTCATTTGAAAAGCGTTACAATGATGATTTTACAGGAAGTTACTTTGATGTTTATTATAATAATTCTAAATGGTTTCCAATTTCACTTGAATTAGGTATTCATGGTGGCGAAAATTATAATTCTACTAATTTCGGAGCTTTCACAAGTTATAAATTAGCTGACCATTTTACAATAGATTTCGGAGGTGGATACGAAAGCGGCTTTTTATCAGCAAAAACAATAGAAGATGATTATGATTTCCAAAAATTTTATTACAAAATTGGATTAACTTATATGATTAAGGGGCGTAATTGGGGAGGATTTAATTATTCCTATATGCGTGCTGTTGGCATGAAATATCCTGTGCCATCACATAACCTCACTTACATTTTTGGTCGCAAACCCACAAAATGGTTAACTATCGGTGTTTTAGTTTTGGGTTTGTTAGCTGTTTCTCAATAATTTAAAATTTTAGTGTTAAATCATATAAAAGTTAATCAATGAAAACTTCATATAAATTATTAATTTTGGTAAGTATTATATTGCTTATGTCATCTTGTTATGTAACTCGCCCTGATGCATTAACAAGTATGCCAGATTACAATTCACGAGTTACTGCATCAAACGCTCACTATGATAATGTACTAAGTCCAATTGGAGCAGGTACTATAATAGCAGGTACTGCAACTGGAATGTATTTAGGATATAAATCAAGTATGTTTACACATTACAACGGAGCAGACCAGAAAAAGTTGGGTATTGGTGGAATGGTTGTCGGTGGTTTTTTGGGCTTTTATGCCACGAAATATATTAATGAAATATTTGGTTGGAAAAAAATCACATATCCAAATAGCCCACAAGAATGGTTAGATAAAACAAATAATGAATTTATACTTACAAGGCAAACAGATAATCGAAATTTTATTTTAACCCATAAATCCGCAGAAAACAAGTTTATAGTAAAAAATATACAAGACGCAAGAGATTTTAAAACAGCTTTTTCATCAAGTAGTTATACAAATAATGTAGCTGAACAAACGATATACAATTCAGGTATTTTTAGAAACGATTATCCTGAATTAATGCAACTATTTCCAAGTAATCAGTCTATGCTGGATATGAAAAAACGGTTTGTAATTTTAAGTACAAATGTACCTGATTTATTTAGTGCAATTGATAAATATCCAGAAACAAAATTAAATATTGAAAAAAAAGCCGCTTCTTTATCTATTAATTACTCTGATGCATTTCAATTTAATAAACGCTACCCTAAAAGTAAATATAATAATCAAGTTATTATTAATTCATTAAATCAATCATCAGATAATGAAGTTTATAATATGTACTCACTTTTTAAAAAGGACTATTTCTTAAATTCATATGATTTTCAACTTTTTAGTACAACAGACGTAGGTAAAAAGAAATACTCAAATGCACTTTACCGCATAAAAAATCCAAACTCTATATATGCACTTGAAACCTTTTATTTTGAGTACGATTGGTTAAAATATTCGGAGAAACCAGATGAGATTATAAATAACTATTGGAATATTGCTAATAGTTCATATTCGGACGGTAATTTAATTTTAAGCACTGTAAATAGTTTAGCAACTGATAATTCCTATTCTAATTGGAATATTTCAAAAAGTAAAATTAATAGCTTTGTGTCCAACAAATTAGAATATGAAATAAATACCAAGTTTTCATTTCGTTTAAATAATATTGTCCCACCAAAATCAAAACAGTGGGCGGAGTGGATTAACAATAATAATATGACCGCAGGATTAGTAACTCTTTCAAATTTATCATATTTGTTATCTGGTACAATTGTTAATAATTCAAAATTTGATTTGCCCCTGAAATTAACATTTAATGCAGAAGTTTATCGTACTTATAAAATTGAGGGTACGATAGGTACAGGTCTTGAAATACTTGAAGTAATAGGACAAGCATTAGATGACCAACACAGAAGAGTACAATTAAATGAAAAAACTGATTTTATAGGTTCGTATTCTGAGAATTATTATATGCCCAGTTTGAAAAGAAATGATAGTCATACTTTTGCTGTTATTTTTGATGTTGGAAGTAAAGCTGGTATTAATGCTTTTGATTGGGTTAAATTGACAGAAGAGATTGAAATAAAAAATGCTTCGCTTTCTAAAAAAGAATACTACAATGACTATGTAAGTCAAGGCACTCAACAAAAACAAAATACATGGTTACATTTTGCTCAATATGGTATGCCAGATGTAAAATTAATAGACCGTTGGAGAAATGAAGAATATAATGACGCAGAATGGGAAAGAAAGAATGAAATAGAGCAAGAAAGAAAAAGACAAGCAAGAATTGAGGCTGAAAGAAGACGACAAGAAACTAAAAACATTGCAAAGGTCACGAAATTATCTACTTTTACATGGAGTTGGGAAGGTAATTGGTCGGGAGGCGGTTCTTTTTTGTGGGCTGATTTTCCATACGAACATGACATAATTGTATACAAAGACGGTAAAAAGTGGGCAGAAGGCAATATTGAAAAAGCAAAAGAAAGCAACCGTGTTGATATTGAATTTGAAATAATTGATAATTCTGAATTAAATGGTAAAAGTGCAAAAGTTTATTTATACTTTGATGAAGATGATAAAGAATTGTACGAAACTGGTTGGTTTTTTGGTGATAAAATTGCTGATGATGTAAATTCGTTTTCAAGTGCTGTTGATAAAGGAATAAATTTTTGCAAAGACCGTTTACTTGACAGAATAATTGAAAGCGGATACTAATATATTGATAATTAAAAATTTGCATAACATATTGTTGAGCGTTCATTGCTTTTTTTGTGGGCAGAAGTGCTAAATTGAAACTTTTGTGCAAGAAAGA
>DYPF01000222.1 GCA_020720105.1 Chloroherpeton thalassium | reverse complement strand
TGGAGAGGGGGTTTGGGGGTGAGGACGAGGACAGAGCAAGCTCTGCCCCTACAAATTTAGATATTTTTATCAGAGCCTCCCCCTTGCCCCCTCAATGAGTGGGAATTTATTCACATTATCAAATTTTTAAATTTTCAAATTGAATTAGATTGTTTCGTCCCGATAAATTAAAGGCTGTGTCATAGTTATGAGACAGCCTCTTTTTTTTATAACATTTATTTAAATTATGCTTATGCGAACAATGCGCCATTCTTTTTGATTACATCACGAGCAATAACAATTTTCTGAATTTCGTTTGTTCCTTCAAAAATTCTATTGATTCGGGAATCACGATAATATCTTTCGATTGGCATTTCGCGTGAATAGCCCATACCAGCATAGATTTGCAAAGCCATATCCGCAATTTTATCCAAACTATCTGAAGCATAATACTTAACATATCCAGCTTGTGCTGAAGTCATCTTGCCCAAATCGTAAAGTGTAGCTGTTCGGTACAACATTGATTCTAAAGCAAAAATCATTGTTGCCATTTCGGCTAACATAAATTGTATTGCTTGGAAATTAGAGATTGGTTCACCAAATTGGAAACGATTTTTTGCATATTTAGTGGACATTTCCAATAATTCTTTCATTGAACCTAAGCAAGCTGCACCAAGACCTAATCTACCTGTATTCAATACTTTCATTGAAAGAGGGAAGCCATAGCCATCTCGTCCAATCATATTATCTTTGTGAACTCTAACATTTTCAAATTTGAGTGTGGAAGTTTTACTACCACGAATACCCAATTTCTTTTCGGGAGCTCCGGGAGTGAAGCCTTCCATTTCTTTTTCGACAACAAATGCACTTATTCCTTTCTTTGTGCGTGCATAAACAGCAATAACATCTGCAAAAGGACCATTAGTAATCCATTGCTTTTCGCCATTAATCACCCAATAATCGCCATCTTGTACAGCGAGTGTTTTTAAATCAAATGCGTCCGAGCCTGCACCCTGTTCGGTCAAGCCAAAAGCTGCGATTTTTGTTCCTGCACACAAATCGGGCATAAATCTTTGTTTTAATTCTTCGCTACCGCCCAAATACAATGAGTTTGTTCCAATTGATGTATGAGCACCAATAAATGTAGCAGTAGAGGCGCAAGCTCTACCAATTTCTTCTTGAATTAAACAATAACCTACTTCGCCAAATCCACTTCCACCATATTCGGTTGGGAAGGCAGCACCAAGCAAACCAAGCTCGCCGATTGTTTTAATAATATGTTCTGGGATGAACTCTTGTTCATCAATTTGCCCTGCAATAGGCTTTAATTCGTTGTTGACAAAGTCGCGAACCATTTCGCGGAGCATTCTTTGCTCTTCAGTAAAAGTTAATTCAAACATACTCGTTCAATTTAGTTAATAATATATAATTATACAGTTTCAATAAAGTTAAGGATACTTTCGCCACCATCAACCTTGATAGTTGCTCCTGTAATCCAGTAAAATTTTTCATCTACTAAAAGCGAAATTGCTTTAGCCACATCTTGTGGAACAGTATTTCTTTGGAAAGGATTCTGTTCGCGAGCGTGGGCTAACATTTTCTCGAATCCGGGAATTTTTGCTGCTGCAGGCGTGGCAGTCAAGCCCGCCATAATTGCATTTGCAGTAATTTTATATGGTGCTAATTCCACTGCTAATTGTCGGATGTAAGCTTCAAGGGCTGCTTTAGCTGCCGACACAGCACCGTAACTAATTATTGCCCGTTCCGAGCCAATACTTGTCATTGCAAAAATGCGAGAATTTTCGGCTAAAAGATTATTTTTGAATAAATCTTGAACCCAATAAATCAAAGAATTTGCCATAACATCCATTGTCATTTCAATTTGGCGTTTGTTAAGCATTTCCTTGGACTCTTCCGAGAAGAAAGGACCAATCGCACCAAATGCTAAAGAATGAATTACAACTCTAAGTACATGATTTGGATCTTTCGCTTTCTGAGATTTAATAAATTCAATTATGTCAGCACGATTTTTATCATCTGCAGCGTTCACATTAAAGAAAACAGCCTTAACACCAATTTGCTCTAAAACTTGACGGAATTGCTCGGCTTTCTCTTTGTTGGTGCCCATATCTAAATGAACTCCATAAATATTATATCCAGATTTTGCTAATTCTAATGCAGTTTCTTTGCCAAATCCACTTGAACAGCCTAATATCAGTGCCCATAGGTTTCTATCTGCGATATTTCTATTTTCCATAAATTTTCCTTAAATAAACAAATGAACAAAATTCATTTAGCATAAAATACAAAATTAATTAATTTCAACTAAATAAAAGTAATCTTTAAAGGAAAATTGACTTTGTTTTTATTTCAATATTAGAATTTAGATATATTTGCGAATGTAAAATTATTGCTAACAGAGTTTGTTGCTCAATCAAATTTGTTGAAATGTACTGCACTTATTGAAGTTTTGAATAATCCTTCAATTAATTTAGGTCGGTGTTCACTTCATTATCAATATTTGAATTAAATACTTTTTTAAATCTCACTCAATCTTATTTACTTTATACTTTAATTAATTATTTTGCTTAGGTTTAACATTTTTTTTTTATTTTTGAATTTACTAAAAGTACGCAAACCAAAATTATTTGATTATATATGAAAATACACGAATATCAAGCAAAGGAATTACTAAGCAATTATGGTGTTCCTACTCTAAAAAGAGCCGTAGCTTTTTCCGCTGATGAAGCAGGAAAATTAGCTTACGACATATTTGAAGCTAACAATCACAACGTTGTTGTGGTTAAAGCTCAAGTTCACGCGGGTGGACGCGGAAAAGGCATTGTCCATAATCCAACAACAAACGAGCCAATTATGTATAATGGCAAAGAACTTCGCGGTGTGAATGTTGTTGTTAGCGACAATGTATCTCACAACGTCTACGAAATTGCCAATAGTATGCTTGGCAATAAACTTATTACTATCCAAACAGGTGCCGAAGGTAGAATTGTTAATCGCATTCTTATCGAAGAAGGCTGCAAAATCAAAAAAGAATACTATTTAAGTATTACTTTGGATCGCCAAAAAGGACAAAATGTGATTATGGCTTCCACAGAAGGCGGAATGGAAATTGAAAAAGTTGCCGAAGAAACACCTGATAAAATCATAAAAGTTCACATTAATCCAGCAACTGGTTTGATGCCATTTCAGGCTCGCCAAATTGCTTTTGCTTTGGAATTGACTGGAGTTGCCTACAAGAATTTCTTAAACTTCTTGCCAAACTTGATTAAAGCCTATGATGAAATTGATGCAAGTTTATTAGAAGTAAATCCTTTAGTTTTAACCGAAGATGATGAAATCATCGCTTTGGATGCAAAAGTTACTTTTGACGACAATGCTTTATATCGCCATCCTGATTATTTGGAATTACGCGATCTAAACGAAGAATCTCCATTAGAAGTAGAAGCTTCAAAATATGATTTGAATTACATTAAATTAGATGGAAATGTTGGTTGTATGGTTAATGGTGCGGGCTTGGCTATGGCAACTATGGATATGATTCAATATGCTGGTGGCACTCCTGCTAACTTCTTAGATGTTGGTGGTGGAGCAAATGTTGACCGTATTGCAAATGCTTTCCGTTTGATGATGGGCGATCCAGATGTAAAAGCAGTGTTGATTAACATTTTTGGTGGCATCGTTCGTTGCGACAAAGTTGCAGATGGAATTGTTCAAGCTCTCGGTCAAGTGAAAGTGAATATTCCTGTAATTGTTAGATTAGATGGAACAAATGCTATCGAAGGTAAGCAAACATTATTGAAATCTGGCTTGGATTTCAAAGTTGCTCTCACTTTCTTAGAAGCCGCTAAGAAAGTTACTGAAGTATTGAAATAAGAAAAAGCAGAAGAAAGTAAGAGAAAGGCTGTCGATATTTAATTGGCAGCCTTTTATTAATTATGTGTATAATAAGTAATTGCAATATTCGTTGCTTTTAAAACAAATTAATTTTGATAATATATGAAAGCGAAATTTCGTAAAAATTGGATGTTAGGCTTTTTGGGTGTTTTTAGCTTATTGGGTTTAAGATATTTCCAAACA
>DYPF01000024.1:6076-23908 GCA_020720105.1 Chloroherpeton thalassium | reverse complement strand
TTTTTGCTAAGCATAAATTTTTCCAGCATTTCTTTTGCTTTTGCTTTATGTTCATCTGTTATATGTGTGGAAAACATATAAATTATTCCAAGTAATACCGACATATCATCAGTAAAGCCAATTCCAATTAGAAAATCAGGAATTGCATCAATAGGCATTATGAAATAAGTCAAACCCGAAAATATCGCCAATTTTGCATTTTTGGGTACTTCTGGATCAATCATTAAATTATACAATAGGAATACTTTTTCGAGTAGTCCTTTGCTTGCGATTTTGAAAACTTTACTAATTTTATCAAACAAAGTAGTTTTGCTTATTTGATCTTTGTTTGTTTGATAAAAATTTTCGTTTTCATTTTTACTTATTTTATCTAAATAATCGTAACTCATATTAATATTAAATTTTATTGATATTTCTAAATATTTGCATTTTTATTAATTGCTTTATCTAAACCTTTTATAATTATATCAGTTGGAATTTCTATGTCGAAACCAGACATTGGCATTCCCTTCTTTCGGTTAATTTTCACGAGTATTTCCCTAAAAAGTGACTCTGCTTCCGAATATCTATTCAAATACAAAAGCGCAAAAGCCTTTAAATGTGAAGCATATATTTGATCTGATGCATTTTCGAGTGAAATTTCCGCCCAGTGCAATGCTTCCTCAAATTTCTTTTGATTTCCAGTAATTTGCGATAGAGTAGCCGCAGCACTTGCCATAACTGATTTGGACAAATTCTTACAATCTATTGCAAAGCGAACTGCTTCCTCTGCCTCCTTGTTCAATTTCATTTGTGCCAATGTTTGTCCAAGCTGATACCACGCATAACCATTTGTTGGTTGCTCTTGTATATGCTGCAAAAGTAATTTGTAGTTCCTTTTTACTTTTTGCTCCATTACTTCCCTATCTTGATTATACCCAAGATGTTCAATCAAAATATCAGAATTGATAAAACTCATTCCTTGTTCGAGTAATGATGGCGAAATTTGTTCGTGAACTCTTCCGCGGAATTCAATTTTAGGGAAACCCAAATTTCTAAACAATCTTGGATACCCACCGCGATGGACTTCGGTATCATCATCAAGTTTGTAATGACGGCTTTCTATAATGCAATTAACACCTCCAATATTCTGAGGTATTTCTTTAATGAAATTAATAAAAGCATTTTGGTTTGATACATTAAGTCGCTCATCAGCATCAAGGTAGAAAATCCAATCGCCTGTACAATGCTTGATTGCTTCGTTCCGTGCAGCTGCAAAATCATCAATCCATTCAAAATGAAAGATATTATTTGTGAATTTTTTGGCAATTTCAATCGTTTTATCAGATGAGCCTGTATCGACAATAATTATCTCATCTGCTATTCCTTGCACGCTTTGCAAACATCCTTCTAAAAATTCTTCCTCGTTTTTCACAATCATCGCTAAGGAAAGTAAGGGTTTAATTCCTTTGTTGGAATTAATTGGCTGAATTGTTGGTTGATTTTTTTGGAAGAATCTATTATCTATATCTTTTACTAATTCGTTTTCGGGATGAATATTTTTTACTTGAGTAAAGAATGCTTGTGCAAGTTCGAGTTTTTTTGTTTTAATCAAAACATTAACAATGCCTAACAAGCAGAATACATCAGTTGGGTTATTGCTTAAACCATTTTCGAAGCTTTCGATTGCATCATCATAAATAGCTAAAGCTGTAAGTGTTTCGCCAATTTTGAAATGAATTTTTTCAAGTGGAATATGCGATTGACCAATAATATTTGATGAAAATGAACTTTCGTTTTGTAATAAACTTAAGCACTTTTTATAATTTTGGTAAGCAATATCATATCTATTTGTAAAATAATGAATTTCTCCAAGCAGAAAATGAGGTAAAACCTGATTTGAAATTGAAGTAAGAGATTTTTCTGCACATTTAATTGCATCAGTAAAATTTTTCTCTTGAATGAACAAAGAAGTAAGGTAATTCATCGATTCGATGGTGTAAGTGCCAATATCTTGGGACTTTTCAATAACAATTTTGAATATTTTTATTGCATCCTCCCTACTATCAAGGGCAACAAGAGTTTTAGCTAAATGATTGAGTAAATATAAGTTTGATGGGTCTTCTTCTAATGCTAACTTTAGTAGCTTTAGATTTCTTTCTTGCTTGATTTTAAATTCAACTTCATCTAAATTATAACCTGAATGATTAATAACAATATTAGATTCTTCAATCTTTAGACCATTTTTTGTAATACTATCAAATACTTGTTCGTGTATTCTTCCTTTAAATCTAATTTCAGGATGATTTGCTATAACTCTAAGCAAATCTGTAGACATTTTTTCAATTTGATTGGATGGATTAACTTTAAATGAATTGACTTTGATTAATAAACCACCAATATTGTCATCAAGGTTGTTCAAAGTACTTATTAATTCGTTTGGATTTGATAATTCTTCATCTGAGTCAATTATTAAAATATACTTACTTGTTGCAAATTCTAATGAAAAGTTTCGAGCTTTTGAAAAGTCATCTTCCCAATTAAAATTGTAGATTTTATCAGTAAATTTCTTGGCAATATCTATAGTTTTATCAGTTGAGCCTGTATCAACAAAAATTATTTCATCTGCAATATTATATACAGATTTTAAGCAGTTTTCAATTGTTGAATCGGAGTTCTTTGCAATGATACAAACCGAAAGTAGTTTTTCCATACTTTGAAAAATGTTGAATTAAGAAAGTATAAAATTACCAAAAAATTACGAATTATTGTTAATTTGCATTTTTAAATTTTACAAAATATAAAAATGTCTTTCAATATTTCATTTCCAGATACAACTTATGAGAACAAACAGCGAAGTATCGAAGAATTTTTCGAAATCTCTCTTGAACTTAGACGCGACGTTATCAAAAGTCTCTTTTTAGCAAAATCAGGTCATAGTGGCGGTTCCTTAGGAACAGCCGATATTTTTGCAGTATTGTTTTTTGGCGGATTTTTGAATTACGATTCAAGTAATTGGAAAATTCCAAGCCGCGATAGATTCATTTTAAGTGTTGGGCATATTGCTCCAATTTTATACGCTTCTTTGGCACGAGCTGGTTTTTTTGAGCCATCTGAATTAGCAACATTAAGGAAATTGGGTTCAAGATTGCAGGGACATCCCGGCTTGGACGTAAATTTACCCGGAATAGAAACATCTTCTGGATCATTAGGTCAAGGAGTTTCCATTGCTGTGGGTATGGCTTTAAGTCAGAAATATCTTGATAAAACAGAAAATTTAACCTTTACAATGACGGGCGATGGTGAATTAGAAGAAGGTTCTGTATGGGAAGCGGCAATGGCAGCATCTAACTATAAATTAAGTAATCTTTGCTGGATTGTGGATAACAATGATTGTCAGATTGACGGTAGAGTTAGCGATGTAATGAATATATATCCACTTCAGGAAAAATTTGAAGCCTTTGGCTTTGATGTAGTAACAATTGATGGACATAATTATTCCGAGATAATCGAAGCATTTACAAAATTTAAGAATAATGCAAAAAATTCGAACAAACCAACTTGTATTATCGCAAAAACATATATGGGCAGAGGAATTTCATTTATGGAAGATGATTATTCTTGGCATGGAGTACCGCCTAATGAAGAACAAGCAATCAAGGCATTAGAAGAATTGGATAAATTAGATGCCGAACTTAAAAAATCAAATAAATTAAACTAAATCAAGGAGAATCGTAATGAATTATAAATCTTATGGCAAAGTTCCAACAAGAAAAGGGTTTGGAGAAGGTTTAGTAGAATTAGGAGAACAAAATCCAAATATCGTAGTTTTGGGTGGAGATATTACAAGTTCAGTTCTGACATCTTTCTTTAGGGATAAATTCCCAGATAGATTTTTCTCGATTGGAATTGCCGAGCAAAATGCAACAACTATTGCAGCAGGATTAGCATTAAGCGGAAAAATCCCATTTTTCTCAAGTTATAGTGCATTTGCTGCTTTTCGTAATGCTGACCAATTAAGAATATCTGTTGCATATAATAATGCCAATGTTAAAATTGGTGGTGGACACTCTGGAGTAACAGTTGGACCTGACGGAGCAACTCATCAATCGTTAGAAGAAGTTGCTTTCTTAAGATCATTGCCAAATATGACTCTAATTGTTCCAGCGGATTATAATGAAACAAAGAAAGCTACAATTGCTTCGGGCAATATGTTTGGACCTGCATTTATCCGATTTGGACGTTCAGGTGTTGAGTCATTTACTACCCCTGAATCAGAATTTATAATTGGTAAAGCCAATCAACTTACTGATGGAAATGATGTTGCAATCTTCGCTTGTGGCACTTTGGTTTGGGAAGCTATCCTTGCCGCCGAGGAATTGGAAAAACAAAAAGGCATAAAAGCAAGAGTAATCAATTTGCACACAATAAAACCTATTGATATTGAAGCAATAGTTAATGCCGCAAAAGAGTGTGGTGCGATTGTAACTGCCGAAGAACATCAAATTCACGGAGGAATGGGAAGTGCTGTTGCAGAAGTGGTTGTGAAAAATTATCCCGTACCAATGGAGTTTATCGGTATTCAAGATAGGTTTGGATTAAGTGGCGAACCCGAAGAATTAATGCAATACTTTAATCTTAATCATCAAACTATATTTGCATCTGCTTTGCGAGCAATCGAAAGAAGAGATAAAGGATTTGATAAAATTCGTAAAGTAATTGATTTTAATAAATAATTTTTATTCAAAAAAGTAATACAAAAAGGTTTTATTTGTCTATATATACATAATTGAAATTTTGTTTTAATTTTAAATTACCAATTATGAATATTATCAAATTAAATATATTTGTATTGCTTTTTTTTATGCCTATTTTGGTTTTTTCCGAAACCTCCAAAGAGCAATATTTGCGAATACAAAATCAAGAAATTTTAAGGTTCGAAAATAAAAAAATATCAGATTTAGATTACAATCTTGATTATGTAAAAATCACAACAAATCGTGATGCAATTGCAATAGTACCAATGAGTTCTATATTGCAATTAGTTTCAAAATGGGAAGGTGTTAATCCAAAAAACTTTCTATTATTACATAGAAATATTGTTAAACCTTACTACTTAATTGATAAAAATGGAAAACTTGACTCACAAGATACACTGGTTTTTCTTGGAATGCATCCAACTGGAGATACAACATACTATGATCACTATGCAACGGAAGAACCTTTTTTTGTAACTTATGATGAATCGAGGAATGCTATTAATTATCAAATCTTGAACGATGATGGCAGTTTTCTCACACAAGTTGAAGAAATCAGTATTAGCGATCATATTGAAAAAGACATTAATTATTCCGTGGGGTCTAATCTTCCTGATTCTCATACTGGTCCGAATGAAGGCTGGTATTGGAAAGAGCTTTTTGCTGAAAACGAAGAAGCACTCAATACTTTCACTACAATAGTAAATTTATATCCACAAATTAATCAGAATATTCAAATTGATATAGCTTTTAAAAGCATCATTGATTCTTTGTATGAAGGATTGGAATCAAATAAATTTCCCGAACATAGAATAGTTGCATACTTGAATGGCGATTCTCTTGATTCTCGCGAATTTAAGAGGCTTTACAAGGATACATTTAGATTAATTGTTCCATATAATAGAATTGCTTATGGACCTAATATTATTAAGGTAAAGAGTTTTGAAGTTCATCCATTCCGAAATGGAGTTGTTGCAATTGATTTTATCGAAACCCGATACTTATCCCAACCAATTAGAAACAATATGTTTAACTCTTTTGATGTCACAAATAATTCATCAAATTCTATTTGTGAGATAAATAGATATAACTCTAATTATATCATAGCAATAGATACGATTAACAAACATATTCAATTTCCGAAGGCAACTAAAATTGATTCAAAGCTTATTGCCAATATTTGGGCAAAAAAACATATTATTGGTATTGAATATAATAATATTCACTTAGATTTTGAGAAAAAGGGACTACTTTTAGTCAAATTGAACCAGATGAATTATACCTCAGAAAGTATTACTCCTTATTACTTCGATAAAAATGAATTAGATAAATTTTTTATTAAAGATAAAACATTCTTGTATTTAATTTTATTTACTGATTCCATAAGAATTATTTCAAATGAATTTATCGATTATTTTCATTCGTTGGGGTTTAGTCTTGCAAAAATCAATGACTTATCTATTGGCGATAGTTACTTTGCAGTTATGGACAACTCTAAAGTATTTTTGGAAGATAAAAGTAAAAGTGATGTTCTTTCATATTCAGTAGTAATAAATGAATATACAGAAGATAGTTACTCAGCTAAGTTGCTATTAACTAATAGTATTCAATCACATTTCACAATCAATGATATCAACGATTTATCAGATATAAAGGTTTACAAAGTAAATAAACCAAACTTTTTGGACACTAATAATGCCGCGAACGTTCTTGTTATTTATCATAATGATTTTAAGCAATTTGCCGAAGATTATACAAATTATAGAAAGTCAACTTATCCAAATTTGAAGTTCAAATTGATAGATGCCGAATCAATTTATGATGAATTTAACTTTGGTAAAAAAAGTCCATACTCAATAAAGAATTTGATTTATTTCGCTCGTAATTATTGGCAAGATTCGCTTCAATCAGTTGTTATAATTGGAAATGCAAGTTGGGATGCTGCCAAACGACAAAGTTATGCTGTATCAACCGACTTTATACCAAGTTACGGCTTTCCTCCAGCAGATTATTGGTATGCAATACTAAGTAATAATTTAGATCCATTATTAAATATTGGGAGAATATCAATTTCTAATTTGGAAGATGGTTATATTTATTTGAATAAATTGAAAGATTACGATAGTATACCCAATGCGCCTTGGATGAAAAACTTTTTATTTTTATCTGGAGGAGAAAACGACCCAGAAAGGGCAAAATTTGCAAAAGTCAAGTCATATTTTTTTGACGAGATTATCAAAGAAACTGATATGTGTGGTACAACAGATTCAGTGCGAAAGTTTGATAGTAATATTGGTGGTACAGCCGAAGCGAGTGATATTCGTAATAAAATAAATAATGGTGCACTTTGGGTGAACTTCCTTGGACACGCTAATCAAAGTATTTTTGATATGGAAGGTTGGCAGGTTGATAAATTGAATAATTATCAAAAGTATGCTTTCTTTTCAACAATATCTTGCAATACTGGAGCACACGCTGACCCAGGAATAATTCATTCAAGGAATGAATCTTATGTATTTTTTAAGAATAAAGGTTTTATCGGTTCGATTGGTTCATCAACTTATGGCTGGGTAGATGAGAATCGACTGATAATTCAAAGAATTATTAAAAACCTTTCTGATACGAGTTCGAATTTACAATATATTGGTGATTTACTCAATTATGGTAAAAAAGGATTAATGGATGAAGGTGCACAATTATATACGCAATTTCATAACGCATTAATTGGTGATCCTTTATTGAAGCTGCGAACAAGCAGAAAGCCTGATTTATATATTTATTCCAACGAAATCTCATTAGAAAATATTGCCGGTAGTACTGATATTAGTACCACAGACTCGATAGCATACTTGAAAGGAAGAATCTACAATAATGGTCTAAAGTCAACATATCCAACTAATGTTATGATTATTCACAGTCATCAAAACAATATTGATACAATTTATATCAATGTTCCTGAAGTGTGTTCATTTTTTGATTTTGAAGAAAAATTGGATATTTCACAAAAGTTAGGTGAAAATGTAATCAACATAATTATTGATCCAAATAAACTAATTGATGATTATAATTTTGAAAATAATCAATTTGAGATTACTACTTTTATCTATTCATCAACATTATTACCTATTGAACCTCAACAAAATTGGAATATGGATACAGAAAGTCCATTATTTAGGGTAATTAATAAGGAACATAATGAAAAAACTAATTATACTTTTTCAATTTATGAGAACGACACATTAGTTTATATTTCAAACACAGACGAAATTGGATTATTTGAAAATTATTTGGAATGGAAACCACAAGTCAAATTATCCGAAGGTGAATATAAATTTGTTGCCTTTTATGAAAATGAAGATGGCAAAAAAAGCAATCCATTGATAATTAATTTCAATGCAATTAATACAAAAATAAATGATACAATTTCGATGAAATTCTCAACTTCCAAAAGTTTCACCAAGTTTGATTTTAGTAATTTAATTTTAAAAGATGAAGAGATAAAACTTGATGATGTATTTAAAAAAGTACAATTAGTAAGTGTTTCTGGCGACTATTCAAAGAATATTATTGAATGGGGCATTATGGAAGTTGGCGACAAAGTTTATTTAGATGCAAGGTATTTCCGTGGATTCAATTTACTTGTATTCCCACCTGAATATTCAACAAAAGAGCCAATTTACCGTAGATTTGATACATGGATAGATGGAGATACTTGGATACAAGACTCCACACCAGTTCAATTAGTTCGGTTTATTCGTGATTCCATCCCCGATGGTTCTTATTTGATGATAGCCACAAATGGAAAGTCTTTTAAAACTCCAGTTCTCCGTCAAATGTATGATTCCACTTCTATTGGTTCTTATGATACATTACGTGCTGAGTTGAGGAAATTTGGTGCAAAATTGATTGATAGTGTGAATGGAATTTACACTTATCCTGCTGTGTCGTGGGATGGCTGGACAAATTCCTACGCAATGATTGGGAAAAAAGGTTGGGCGTCTGGCGAAGCAATAGAGGCTCATAACCCAAGTGGTGATTCTGCAATAGTAAATGCTGATATTAAATTTTTAGTTAATAAAGGAGATTTAACTTTAAATAATTTGCAAAATTTACAGAATTTGATGCAGATTATTGTAAATAGTAATGCTCACATCGATTCCTTAGAAAAATATAGAATGAATTTATTAATATTAAATCAAACTCCAACACAAATTGATACAATTTATCAGATTACTTTAACAGAAAATATTCAAGAAATCAATTTTCAACTACAGGCTTTAACAGAATTTGACAAAATGCAAATACAAATTCATTTAGAGCGATTAAATGAATTTTCTGAACCAAAATTGCAAAGTATAGATTTGAAATTGAAGCCACTACACGAATTAGCAATTAAAAAGTCGAATACTCTAATTGATGATTCTTCAACAATTCGTGGCAAAAATAATACACTTCATATCATTGTAGAAAATTTATCGCCAAGAATTACTTCTGATTCATTGAAAATAAGGATTTGGAATAATAATAGTGTATTAATTTACGAAGATACTAAACAGCCAATTCAAGCAAATTCGAAAGAGATTTTGGATATTTCATTAAAAAGTGAATTACTTGAAGACGATAATAATCTTAATATCGAAATTAATAATAATAATTCAAGCAAGGAATTTTATTTATTCAATAATTCACGCAAAATTACACACAAAATAATAAATGATAATCAAAAACCAAATATTAAAGTCATGTTTGATGGGAAGGAAGTGAAGGATGGCGATTATATTGCTCTTAATCCAACTATAAATTTGCAAATTTATGATAATTCTCCATTTCAGTTTTCTGATACTAATCAAGTGGAAATCTTTATCAATGGTCAGTTTATTACAAGTGATTTACCTGATTATTATTACAGATATTTCAATATTTCATCAGAGCAATTTAAGTATCAATGTATATTTGTCCCAAATAATTTGGAGTTTGGTGATAATATAGACCTCCCAGCAAATTATTTTAAATTTATTGCGAGAGATGCTATAGGTAACGCAGATACACTAATTTACAAATTAAATGTCAGACAAAATAACTCAATTGAAAATATTAAAATCTATCCAAATCCAGTTGAAACCAATCAAATTAATCTTTCATTTGATTATCTAACAAGGTATAATTCGAGTTACGCATCAATTGAAATATCAAATTTAGAAGGACAATTGATTAAAACTTTCCAAAAACAAATTGGAAATGGAAAAAATAACTTAATTTTGGAATTATTTGATAATGAAAGTAATGAATTACCTGCGGGAATTTATACTTTTAAGATTGAAGTTCAGTCTGACTTATGGACAGAGCCTAAGGTTGGTTATTTCATAAAAATGTAAATTTACAATGAAAAAAATTATCTTAATTATATTTTTATTAATTATTTTTACTTCAACAGCATTTATTTTGTTGGTTTTTTCCAATTATAATGCCAAAATTGAGAAAGATATTCCGACTATAATAGAAATTGAATATGGTACATCAATGGATAATATTGTAGAATTATTCGGAAAGGAAGGCTATTTTCAACCAGTTTGGGTTTATCAACAATTATTTAAATATACTGCAAAAACCAAGAAAAAATATATTTTAGCGGGTGTTTACGAAATACCAAATTCAATATCCAATAAAGAACTAATTGATAAACTTTTCACAAACAAGTTAATTAAACAAAATAAATTGCAGATTATAGAAGGAATGAATATTTATCAAATTGGAGAAGTATTAAACAGAGAATTTAAAATTAATAAAGATGATTATTTAAAACTTGTTAAATCAAAAGATTTTTGCCAGAAGTTAGGACTTAATTCAGCTACATTAGAGGGATATTTAGTTCCCGATACATATTTTTTTCAGAAAATTAATTTGGAAGAAGTTCTTGCATTTTTAGTAAATCGTCAAAAAGAATTTTTGAAATCTATTCATTCTAATAATGTTAAGAACAATTTAAGCGATTACAAATTGTTAATTTTAGCAAGTATTATCCAATCCGAAGCCGCAAATACCGACGAAATGCCAATAATAAGTTCGGTTTATCATAATCGGTTGCAAATTGGAATGCGATTGCAAGCCGACCCCACAATTTTGTATGATATTTATCCGAGGAAGAGCATACGAAAGTCTGATTTAAGCCGTGCAACTCCATATAATACTTATCAAATTAGCGGATTGCCACCAACACCGATTAATTCTCCAAGTAAAGAAGCAATTTATGCTGCTGCCAATCCAGCAAATACAAATTACTTGTATTTCGTTTTGGAATGTGAAAATTGTAAAAAACATAAATTTGCATCAAATTATACAAATCATCAAAAAAATGTTAATGAATATAGAAAATCAACAAAAAAATAGGAAGAAATATGGAAAATAATTACCAAAATGAAAATGAAAGCATCTTAATTTCAAAGATGAGCTCGAATATGAATTTTTCGGCAGTCTTTGTGATAATTTATGGAGCAATCAATGCAATCACGATAGTTGGAGCGTTAGTTGGAGTTCCGTTCATTTTTGCCGGACTAAAACTTAGAGAATCTGCTTTGGCTTTTGAAAATTATGCTCAAACTATGGAGACTAAAAATCTAACTGATGCATTTCAGAAACAAGCAAGAGCATTTTGGATACTGAAAGTGATAATCATTGTTTCAATTTTATTATATTTTATTGCAATTGCTGCAATTTTTATTTGGTTTTTACCAATCATTAGAAATGCTTCAAATTTTAATTATTAAAGGACTAAAAATGAAAATTATCAAAATAATATTACTCTTTGTAATTACTTCAAGCTTTGCCATTTCCTCTCCTTTTTTCAAGGTTGAGGATAATTATTCGGTTTTTAATTTCACAACTAATCAAAACGAAAGCAAAAACACCAGTATTCAAAATATTAGCAAATATGATGTTTTTATTGATTCGATTGTATTTGTTAATCCAAGATTTGATTTGCAGTTCAAACTCCAAAATGTGAATACTACCATCGGTTCAAATTCAAATCATACTATACAAATTCAAGATTTGATAAGCAAACATAATCTTACATATAAAAATTCAATGTTAGTATATTTTACAATTCCAAGTATGCAAACAAGTTTGGTTGAATTATTTAGGATTGATTTTAAATATCATAGCCCATCAGGACTGAATGAAATTACCCAAAATAAAAGCGGTATTGAACTAAAAAATGCTTTAACTGAATATTTGCAAAACCATACTTACTTAACTTACAAAGATGCACGTACCGAGATGTTCCGCGATATTCAAAATGTTGATGGTTGGGTAGAATGTGTTTATACTGGTAGGAAAATTGAAACTTCAGTAATTCCAGATGTTAATACAACTCACTTTAATACTGAACATACTTGGCCCAA
Organism: Chloroherpeton thalassium; assembly: GCA_020720105.1. Lineage (GTDB taxonomy): Bacteria > Bacteroidota > Ignavibacteria > Kapaibacteriales > UBA2268 > GWF2-33-9. The sequence continues at coordinate 11,772 of DYPF01000024.1, read as the reverse complement.
ATCGTTGGGAGCAGAAGACTATATTCCAAGAGCAGATTTGTATCATCTTTATGCTACTGACGAAACAGCAAATTCAAGAAGAGATGTTAAACCATTTGGATATGTTGTTTCTGGAATTACTTATCAAGAAGGTAACTCCAAACTGGGAAATGATAAAAATGGCACAATAGTATTTGAACCACGTGACTCACACAAGGGCGATGTTGCAAGAAGTTTATTCTATTTTTCATTACGATACAACAACCCATATTCATTTTTAACAAATCAGGAAAGTGTGTTAAGAGAATGGATGGTCTTCGATCCAGTAAGTGAAAGAGAATCCTACAAAGGCGAAAAAGTATTTGCAATTCAAAAAAGATACAACCCATTTATTGAATATCCAGAGTTAATTGATAGAATTTACAGTATTTCAACTAATGATGACTTTCCAATTGAACAAAAGGTGAAAGTATCTGCAAATAAAGTAGCAATTACTGATGTTTTGTTAGATGCTTTTAATGGAGAATATATTTATCCAATTTATATTACAAACACAGGCAATATAGAGCTATCAATTGAAAATATTACCTATGACAATCATAAAAGTTCATTTATTAATAACATTTTGGATTACACAAGTTCGAAGACAATTCCTGTAGATTCAACTGTCAAAATTGAAGTTGTGCTTGCTGAATCTACTTCTCCACAACAATTGAATACACTGAAAATTGTATTTTCAAATGCAACTAAATACGAAATTGATTTTACCAGAACTGAGTATAATAGTGTAGATGAATTGAAAAAAGAAATATATACATATTATAAAGATAATTTTCTTTATGTATTTGGATTAGAGCCTAACACTTTTTCGGAGTTTGAAATTTATGATATTTTTGGAAGAATTTTGGAAAAAGGTATTTTACTGGAAAATATTTCAAGAATTGAATTTAAGAAAAATTTATCAACTTCAATATATTTTTTAAAATTAGTTTCTGAAAATGGTATTGGGATAATTCCTTTTCAAATTATCAATTAGTAAAAATCGCTAATGAACAAATAGGTATTTATCTTTAATTATTATAATTTATAGTTTTGGCAAATATTTTGATAGTAAATAGGTACTAATAATATATGAAACTGAATTGAGGAGATAAATTATATGTTTGATCATCAACTTTTTAAAATTAAGTCGAGTTTATCGCATATTATCAACTTGTTTGTTGTGCTTTTTTTGATTTTATTTACCAATCAATTAATTGCCAAGGAAAAAGCAAGTAAGAATATTATTCAATCTGAATGTAGTTGGTCAAAATTGAGCACAATTACTAACAATGATAAAGTCAATAAATTGATTCAATATTCTGATGGAACTGTTTTTGCTGCAACTGAAAGTAAGGGAGTTTTTCTATCAATTAATAATGGAGAAACTTGGCAAAGTTATAATGATGATTTAAAAAATTTATCAGTAAATGATTTAACTTATAATTCCAATGGATATTTATTTGCCGCAACTGATAGTGGTGTTTATCGCCGTAAAATTGGGCAAACGCTTTGGACGAGATATAGCATTGGCTTGACCAACCTAAATGTAAAATCAATTTATTCCAAACAATTCGATGGTTTGTATTGTGGAACTGGAGATGGTTTCTTCACTCTTGATAAAAATACAGAAGTATGGATTGATTCAAGTTCTGGTTTGGTTAACAGGAATATTCAGGCAGTAACACTTACTGCAAACGGTTATATTTTAGTTGGCACAAAAGGAAATGGGATATACCGCAAGATTGAACCTTCGCCATTTTATCAGAAGAATGATGGAATTACAAATTATAATATCAATAGTTTAATTAGTTATAATTATACTTATTTGCTTGCTGCAAGCGATAGTGGCTTGTTCTATTCATCTACAAGTGGTTCTACTTGGTTCCGTAGAAATTCTATTCCATTTACTACCTTCACCTCTTTTGCTTATAATAAAACAACAGGTTGGCTAATTGCTGGCTCGTTAGGCTCTGGCATTTTTGTTTCTACTAATAATGGAATGAATTGGCAGCCAAACAATAATGGACTTTCCAACACAAATATCACTGCATTAACCTATTTGGCAAATGGGAATTTATTGGCAGGTACAAGTAATGGTGAAATTCATTTATTAGAAGTATGTGATTTGCCCGATTTTTACTTAACTTTGCTTGATCCTCGTGGAGGACTCACCTACTATGCTAATGAAAGTATTAATATTAAATGGGCAAGCTTTGGTATTGGTAAAATCCATTTAGCTTATTCCTTAGATTCTGGAATGACTTACACAAAAATTGCTGATAGCATCAATGCGACTTTAGGTCAATATGCTTGGTCTATTCCAAGTAATATTATTTCAAAAAAAGCTATTGTAAGAGCCTTAAGTTTCAATACTTCCCATCAATCTAAAACATCAACTTTCTCGATTATCGATTCTAATACTATAAGTTTAGATTTGACTAATCCAAAAGAAGATAATGCGTATTTCTCTGGTAATGAAATTGATATTGAATGGAATTATGAAAATTCCGAATCAATTACAATTGCATTTTCTTCTGATAGTGGTGCAACTTTCTCAGCAATTGCTGAAAATGTTCCTTCTAAAAATAAAAAATATAAGTTTTCACTACCTGATATTACGAGCGAAAAGTGCTTTGTCAAAATCATAGACGAAAATTATATCTCCAAAACTTCAATTTCTGGCAAATTTGCAATTTATAATAAATCTGATTTTTCATTACAAATTCTTACGCCATATTCAGGCGAACAATGGCAGATTAACAGTAATCAAAAAATTACTTGGAAGTCAATAGGTATAGATACACTTAGTATATATTTATCTGTTGATGGTGGAAATAATTGGACTATTTTAGCTACCAATGTTGATGCTGAAGTTGAAGAATACACTTTTGTTGTACCATCAAGCCCTTCAGAAACTTGTAAAGTTAAAATTATCTCAAAAAGATTTCCAAAAGACATTTATTCCGAAACTCTCGGTCTCTTTTCAATTATTGGATTACATTTAGAAACTCCAAATAGTGGAAACTATATGGCTGGTACTATTCTGCCAATTACTTGGAAAAGTATTGGAACTAATTCGATTAGATTATCATACTCAACGGATAATGGAAACTCTTGGAATATAATTATTGATAATTATCCAGCTCTTTCGGGAGTTTATTCTTGGAATGTTCCCAAAACACCTTCTACTGAATGCTCTATTAGAATTATGGATACCAAACAATCAAGTATTTATGATGATAGTGATACACTTTTCAGCATTAAAGGGCTTAAGTTGATTGCTCCGGGAGGGGGCGAAACCTTGATTGTTGGTCAAAAATATGATATTACTTGGGATTATTTAAATACAGAATTTGTTAATATTAAATTTTCTACTAATAATGGTATTACTTGGCAAACTGTTGCATCTAATGTGCCTGCAAATTTGAAAAAATATGAATGGACTATACCTAATTCTCCCACCAATGAAGGTGTAATTAGTATTTTTGACTTAGATAATTCATCGTTTTTTGATAGAAATAGTAAATTATTTAAAATTATTGGTAATGGAATTGTTCTTCTTTCTCCAAATGGAGATGAAGTTATTACAGCTGGTGAACCATACTCAATTAATTGGTCATCACTTAATTCACTACAATTAGATATTTACCTTTCTCTTGATGGTGGTAGCACGTATAAGTTAATCGCCGATTCTGTTACTTCTACTAATTACACATATTTGTGGACTGTTGATGATACTTCCTCAACCGAAGCAAAAATTAAACTGATCGATTCTTACAATCATTCTATTTTTGATTATAGCGAGAAGAATTTTAAGATAAGAAGAACTAATTCCTCATATCCTCCACCAAGTAATTGGTTTGTTAATTCGCAAACTGGCGATAATGCGTTAATTGTAGTGCCATATACTGTTAATTTAAAAATTGGTGCTCGTGAAATTTCTACTGGTGATTATATTACAGTTTGGTTTAATCGTGGTGGTACTTTATATTGTGGTGGGTTAATCAAATGGGCAGAGGATGAGAACACTTCTATTTCTGTTTGGGGAGATAATCAATATACTGAATTAAAAGATGGTTTTGATAATAATGAAAAATACATTTATAGAATTTGGGATGGACAAACTGGCACTGCTTATTTTGCTAATGCGACTTACTCGAATAATTCAAGTTCTCCCGGTTATTATGCAAACAACAAAGTAAGTTATATCTCTTCCCTATCTACCGCTAATAATCTTGATATAACTTTATACCGCAGTTATATAAACCTAATCTCTTCAAATGTTATTCCCGAAACTTCAGATATTGAAAGTATTTTCAATGATACCGAAGACTATATTTCTTATGTTACTGATGGATATGGTAGAACATATTTACCTTCATATAATGTTAATCAAATTGGTGATTGGGATATTAATAATGGTTATCTTGTTGTAACTAATTCCAATAATTATTCCTACACAATGACTATTTCAGGGCAAATTGTTGAAACTGAAGATTATCCTTTAAGCTTTGTAGCTCGTAAATGGTACATTATCCCATTCTTACCTATGTATCAAATGAAAACTTCAGAAGCGTTTAATTCAATTAGTTCCTCAATTTTGTTAGTTAAAGATGAAAAAGGAAATAGTTATATCCCCGGAACGAATACTGATAATATTAGTGTTTTATATCCTGGTGAAGGGTATAAATTTATTGCTCGTCAAAATGTGGTATTTACTTATCCAAACATCAATTTCTATTATGGTGGAATAATTAATCAAGATATTAGCGAAGAAAATACTGAAATTTATAATCCTAAATATAGTCAAACTGGAACAAGCGCTAATGCATCTATTGAAATTCAAAATGAAAAACAGATTTCGGGAGAAGTTGCTATTATTAATTCTAAAAAAGAAGTTGTTGGCTCTGCAATTATCGCAAATCCGCTCACTTCTATTACAATTTGGGGTGATAATCCTCTCACCGAGGACATTATTGAAGGTGCAATCGAAGGAGAAGAATTATCTTTAATTATTTATGATAAGGCAGATAATTTAGAAAAAGAATTAAAAGTTCTGAACATTGTTGATTTAATTATGGGAAATGTAATTGAGAAATTTATATTTGCAAATGATTCCTATTATTATTTGAAAGCTGAAGTGATTGAACCTTCAAGTGTTGATGATAATTCCAATTTTTCTATTCAAGTTTATCCTAATCCTATTTCAAACTCAGCTTTAATTAATTTTAATCTGGTTGATAGTCAAAAAGTTTCTATCTACTTAATTGATTATTTGGGAAGAAGGATAAAGACAATTTCTATTGATAATTTTTACTATAATGGCAATAAAACAATAGAAATTGATTTGAAAGATATTCCATTAGGTTCGTATAATTTAATTATTCAAGGTAATAATATTCTTGAGACTCATAATATAATTATTGCTCGATAAGTTTTTAATTTAATAACACAACCTTCCGAAGATTTTAAACCTTCGGAAGGTTTTTTTTTCTCCCTTCAACACTATGCTTAACATAGGATTGAAAGTTTTTTAAACATTCGGAAGTTATTTTTTATATAAAGTAATAAATATTCCTTTGAAAATATATTAACCATTTTACAAAATCTATTTCCTAAGATTAAAAGTATTATATTTTACTTTGCAAATACAATTTATAGTATTAAAAGTAATG
>DYPF01000024.1:0-5976 GCA_020720105.1 Chloroherpeton thalassium | reverse complement strand
TAATTATTAGTTTAAAAGACTGTAAAAAATATCTGAATGAAGAAATACTATGTACAAAAAAAGGCTGCCTTTTGTGAGACAGCCTTTTTAATATTGTTTATAAGAAAATTAATTATCTAATAATTCTTTTTCTTTATCTGAAACAACTTTATCAATTTTACCGATAAATTCATCAGTTGCTTTTTGAAGTAATTCCTCACCTTTCTTCTTTTCGTCTTCGGAGATTTCTTTGGCTTTTTCTGCTTTTTTGAAACTTTCCATATAATCCCGACGAAGATTACGAATAGCTACTTTGCCATCTTCTGCATATTTCTTTGTTAGTTTAACAAAATCCTTTCGGCGTTCTTCAGTAAGAGGAGGAACATTAATTCTAATGATATTTCCATCATTTTGGGGATTGAATCCTAAATCAGCTTGTTGAATAGCTTTTTCGATATTAGATAATATCGATTTGTCGTAAGGATTAATAACTATAGAACGAGCATCTGGAACTGAAATGTTAGCAGTTTGCGAAAGTTGAGTAGGGCTTCCATAGTATTCAACATTAACATCATCTAAAATAGATGCAGTAGCTCTACCAGTTCGAACTTTTGTAATTTGCGATGAATAATGTTCAAAAGATTTTTGCATATTTATACGAGCAGTATCAAGAATTTCTTTTGTGGACATTTAAACCTCTTTTTTAAAGGAAATGATAGAACCTAAGTTTTCACCCAATAGAAGGTTCAATAAATTTCCTTTATGATTAATATTAAAAACAATAATTGGTAAATTATTTTCTTTACATAAAGTGAAAGCAGTTTGATCCATCACTTTAATATTGTTATTGATTACAAAGTCGTAGTCAATTTTTTCAAAGAATTCAGCGTTGGGAACTTTCTCAGGGTCAGCAGAATAGACGCCATCAACACGAGTGCCTTTAAGAATAGCTTCAGCTTCAATTTCGATAGCACGCAGCACAGCGGCAGTATCGGTAGTGAAATATGGGATTCCAGTACCAGCACCAAAGATAACAACTCTACCTTTTTCCAAATGACGAATAGCCCGTCGACGAATCAAGGGTTCGGCAATTTGTTCCATTTTAATTGCGGATTGAAGACGAGTATCAACACCCATAGATTCAAGTGCATTTTGAAGAGCAATTGAATTCATCATAGTTGCGAGCATTCCCATATAATCGCCTGACACTTTGGTTATTCCATTAGCAGCAGCTTGCACACCACGAAAGATATTTCCGCCACCAATAACTAAACCAATCTGCACACCTTGTTTGTGGATTGTAGCAACCTCTTCGGCATAAGAATAAAGAGCCTTGGGATCAATCCCAAAGCTCAATTCGCCCATTAATGCTTCACCACTAAGTTTTAGAAGAATTCTTCGATACTTGGGTTTCATTGATTACTCCTCAGTAGATTCGCCAAGGAAATATCTACGATAAGATTTAATTTTTACAGGTGTTCCCAACTCTTTGCTAATTTCGCTAACAACATCATTAACAACTTTATTAGGATCTTTAACGAATGTTTGTTCAATTAAACAATATTCGTTGAAAAATTTATCTAATTTACCTTGTGCAATTCTTTCAGCTATTTCTTGTTTTTTACCTTCAGCAATAGCTGCTTGAGTGTAAATTTCTTTTTCTTTATCTAAAGTTTCTTGATTAACAATTGAACGGTCAACGAATCTTGGACTCATAGCGGCAACTTGCATAGCAATATCGCGACCCAATAGACGAGCAGGTTCAGTTACATTTGCAACATCACCTTCAAATTCGATTAAAACGCCAAGTTTGCTACCAGCGTGAATATAATCAACAATAAAGCCATTGCTTGTATTGATTTTTTCAAATCTTCTGATACTAATATTTTCTGAAAATTTAGCTAAAATTTCGTTGTGAATACCTTGAACAGTATCAGTCCCAAAATTTACACTTAATAATTCATCTAATGAATTAACATTGTTATTATGATAAGCATCGGCTACAGTATCGGCATATTTAATGAATTCTTCGTTACGAGCAACAAAGTCAGTTTCACAATTAAGTTCAACTATACTTGCATTTTTATAGTCGTTGCTAATACGAGAAGCAACAATACCTTCGTTAGCAGTTTTGCTTGCTCTTTTTTCAGCAGAAGCAGCACCTTTTTTACGGAGAATCTCGATTGCTTCTTTCGAATCACCGTTAGCGTCAACAAGTGCTTTTTTGCAATCACCCATTCCAGCACCAGTCTTTTCACGAAGGTCTTTGACCATTTGTGGAGTAATATCAGCCATAATTTAATACCTTATTTATAATTAATTATTATTCGTTTGAAACTGTTGTTACTTCTTCTTTAACATTTTCAGTTACTACTTCTTCAACAACATTATCTTTAGTTTGATTTTTTCTACCACGGAATTTTCTTTGTTCTTTAACTGAATTTTCAGTTGTTTCTTGTTCTTTGGAAATTCTATCCTCTGTAGCCGCTAATTCTGCATTGCGAATCTTAAGTAATGAACTACCTTCAATTACTGCATCAGCAATAATTTTAGTAATAAGTTCAATAGCTTTGATTGAATCGTCATTTGACGGAATTGGGAAATCCACCAAGTCGGGGTCAGTGTTTGTATCAACCATCGCAATGATAGGAATACCTAAAACTTTAGCTTCCTTCAAAGCAATATGCTCTTTTTTAATATCAACAACAAACAAAGCACCAGGAGTGCGATTCATTGTCTCGATACCGCCAAATACTTTGCGGAGTCTATCGCGTTCGCGGTTCATCATCAATCTTTCTTTCTTAGTTAATCTTTCGAAAGTACCGTCAACTTCCATCTTATCAATGGCATTTAATCTTTTGATACTTTTACGAATTGTAATGAAATTTGTAAGCATTCCACCAAGCCATCTGTCTGAAACATAATTGCAATTAGCTCTTTTAGCTTCGTTTTCAATTACATTCTTAGCTTGATTTTTTGTTCCGACAAACATAATATTACGACCTTGTGTTGCTAAATTATAAGCAGCATTACGAGCAAAATCAACTAAGATTTGAGTTTTTCTAAGGTCAAGAATATGAATGCCATTTTTTTCGCCAAAAATAAATCTGGACATTTTTGGGTTCCAACGGCGAGTTAAATGTCCAAAGTGTGCACCTGACTCTAGCAGGCTTTCTATCGAAACATAATGTTCCATTTTTGTCTCCTTGTTATTCATCTGCTACCTTCATCTTGTTTGAACATTCAATTGAACACAATCAAACAATCCAATAGCATGATTTGATAATTGTAATATTAACGTTTTGAGAATTGGAATCTCTTACGTGCTTTCTTTTGACCATATTTTTTACGTTCAACCATTCTTGGATCTCTGCGGAGGAGACCTTCGGGCTTTAACTTGCCGCGTAATTCTTCCTCGAATTCAACTAATGCACGAGCGATACCTAATTGAATTGCTCCTGCTTGGCCGCTTTGTCCACCACCATTAGTTTTGATGATAACATCAAATCTACCTAATGAATCAGTGATTTTCAAAGGTTTAATTGCTTGTTCACGATTAGATTCTACTGGGAAATATTCAAAGAATGTTTTGTTATTTACAGTGATTTTTCCTGTTCCAAGCATCAATCTAACTTGTGCAATTGCTGTTTTTCTTCTTCCAGTTGCCTGAAATTCTTTCATTTTTAAGTCCTTTTAATTATACTTAAATTCGTAATTCTTTGGTTGCTGTGCTTCGTGTGGATGATTATTTCCACGGTATACTTTTAGTTTCTTATATACTTGTCTGCCTAAACGATTTTTAGGAATCATTCCCCAAACTGCTCTTTCGATAATTAATTCGGGATGCTTTACAAGCAATTCTTTGAATTTGCGGAACTTAGCTCCGCCTGGATAACCTGAGTGGTTGAAATATTCTTTCTTCTCAGCTCTTTTTCCTTCTAACTGAACTAATTCAGCATTAAGTACTATTACAAAATCTCCTGTGTCTACGTGCGGAGTAAAGGTTGGTTTGTGCTTGCCACGAAGTAAAACTGCAATTTCAGTTGCAACTCTACCTACTGTTTTACCAGCAGCATCTACAATCCACCATTCTCTGGTAGCGTCTTCCTTACGGAGGGATTTTGTGATTTTTGCAGCGATATTCACTTCAAAAACTCCTTTATTAGAAAAATTGTGATTATATAGACTACAAAATTACAAAAATAATTCGAAATATTAACTAAATCCTTGATTTTTAATTGCAATTGTTGTGTTTTTATTGTTATTATTTATTCTTCTAAATCGCTTAGAAAATTCTGTAATGGAAAAAAAATTAAAACCGAAATCATTTATTTTTTGAAATGTAATTGTATGTACAAAATATATATGTATATTTGAATATAGATTATTATCTAAAATTATTTTTTAGATTATGGAACAGAAATTATAACAATTCGTGTGAATGAAGTGAAAAAAGAACAATTCAAATTCCTGTCTAATTTATATGGCTTCTCTATTTCTAAACTTATTAAAACATTTGCAAATTCGATTTCTTTTTATGCAAGAACATTTGCTTAATAGCATAGTTTGGAAAAAAATTACGAATTTTGTATTCTTTCCAAATTCAAAAATAAAATAACTATGTTAAACATCTTGAATGTAACTGTAAATTTTGGTAATAGATTCTTATTTGATAATGTTTCGATTGCTGTAGGAGAAAATGATAGAATCGGACTGATTGGCAGAAATGGCGCAGGCAAATCTACAATGCTCAAAATAATATACGGCTTAGAAACTCCCGAAAGTGGAAAAATCAATATGCCCAACGGCTACAAAATCGGTTACTTACCCCAAGAAATTCAAACCGACTCCATCAAAACTATCTACGAAGAAGCCGAAAGTGCTATGACCGACCTTAAAAAATTGGAAGATGATATTAATCGCTACACCAAGGAGCTTGAGGAAAGAACTGACTACGAAACAGATGCTTATATGAAAATTATTGAGAATTTATCCGAGGCAAGCGAAGTTTATCACCATTTAGGTGGGCAATCAATCGAAGGCGAAATTGAGAAAGTTCTCATCGGTTTGGGTTTTTATAGAAGTGATTTTGATAGAGGAATGAATGAATTTAGTGGTGGTTGGCAGATGCGTGTTCATTTAGCTAAGATTTTGCTAAACCGAAATGATTGCATACTATTAGACGAACCTACCAATCACCTTGACATTGAATCTATACGCTGGTTAGAGGAATTCCTTAAAACTTATCAAGGGGCGATAATGATTGTGTCGCACGATAAGCGATTTTTGGATAATATCACAAATCGTACAATTGAATTCTCGCTTGGCAAAGTTTATGATTTGCCATATCCATATTCTCGATTTATTCAGGAACGTTCCACTCAAAGGGAATTGCAATTAGCTGCATACAATAATCAACAAAAACAAATTGCACAGCAAGAAAGATTTATTGAAAGGTTTAAAGCTAAAGCCTCATTTGCTTCACGGACTCAATCCAAAGTTAAGCAACTTGAAAAAATGGATTTGATTGAAGTGGAAGAGGAAGATCTTGCCAAAATGAGATTTTTCTTTGCCGAACCACCACGTTCTTCTCGCGTCATCTTTGAAACTAAGCAATTAATCAAGAAATATGACGAGAAAATTGTTCTAAACAAGATTGATTTTGCTGTGGAGCGTGGTGAAAAAATTTGCTTTGTAGGTAAAAATGGTGAGGGCAAGTCTACTTTATCCAAAATATTGGCAGGAAATTTGGAATATGATGGAATTCTTGAGATGGGAACTAACTTGAATATTGGTTATTTTTCTCAACATCAAGCTGAGTCGCTTGATTCTGATTCGACTGTTTTTGAAACAATCGACAAAGTTGCAACAGGTGAAATGCGCAAGAAGATTCGTTCAATTCTGGGAGCATTTTTGTTCAGTGGTTCGTCAGTAGATAAGAGAGTTAGAGTACTATCAGGTGGCGAGAAGTCCCGCTTAAGGATTTGTAAAATGCTG
>DYPF01000221.1 GCA_020720105.1 Chloroherpeton thalassium | reverse complement strand
TGAGAACCGCCTAACGCCGATATTGGTAGAGCCAGATATTAATACTTATAATATTGACCCCAATCTGGTTGAGAAAGCAATTACACCAAAAACAAAAGCAATTTTAGCTGTACATCTTTATGGGCAATTGGCAGATATGCCAGCCATTTTGGATATAGCGCAACGCAATAACCTATTAGTGTTGGAAGATGCGGCTCAAGCGCATGGTGCAAGTCTTAACGGCAGAAAAGCGGGTAACTGGGGTGATGCGGCTGGGTTTAGCTTTTATCCCGGAAAAAATTTAGGGGCATTGGGTGACGCAGGTGCAGTCACTACTAGCGATGAAGAATTGGCACAAACCATTCGTGCTATTGGTAATTATGGCAGTCACAAAAAATATGAGAATCTTTACCAAGGGGTTAATAGCAGACTGGATGAAATACAGGCAGCTTTTCTCAGAGTGAAACTCAAATATTTGAACAATGAAATTCAGAGTCGCCGCCAAATTGCTAAAATTTACTTACAAAAAATCAAGAACCCTCATATTAATTTATCTCACTGGAATATAGAGGAACAACATGTATTTCATTTGTTCGTGGTGCAAACAAGTGAGCGTGAACGCCTACAAAAATATCTTACTGAGAATGGCATTGAAACAATGATTCACTACCCAATTCCGCCACACAAGCAGCAAGCTTATCGTTTGTGGGCAACGCAACACCTCCCGATTACAGAAACGATTCATCAACAGGTTATGAGTCTGCCAATAAGTCCAGTAATTAATAAAATTGATATTGAAAATATTATAGATATAGTAAACTATTTTTTATGACCCTGATAAAAACATCAGTTTTAAGCTTCGCTTCTACCATCGTTAGAATGATTGCAGGTTTGGCGATCAATAAAGCAGCAGCTATTTATATAGGCCCTTCAGGTTTGGCATTAATAGGGCAATTTCAAAACTTCACTCAACTTGTTATGACACTTGCACAAGGTGCTATTAACTCTGGAGTTACAAAATATACTGCCGAATACAGTAATGATAGCCTGAAGCTTTCTATTCTACTCAGTACCTCTGCAAAAATCAGTCTATTCTTTTCGATTTTAATCGGGCTAGTAATAATTTTATTATCAAACCAGCTCTCCACTTATTTTCTTAAATCTGTTAATTATGATTATATTTTCATTATTTTTGGATTCACCATCATATTTTTTGTTTTTAACAACTTATTATTATCCATAATCAATGGATTAAAAGAAATCCGAATTTTTTTTCTAATCAATGTTATTAATGGAATATATAGCTTAATCTTCACAACATCACTGATTATCTTCCTCGAATTAGAGGGTGCACTTATTGCTCTAGTTACAAATCAGTCAATAATTTTCTTGATGACACTATGGTTTATTCGCAAACACAATATAATCCGATATAACAACTTCAATCAAAAATTCAGCACACATGATTCCAGAAAACTATTCAAATATTCAACTCTAGCTATATTATCTTCTGTTCTTTACCAAGGATATTTTCTTTTTACTAGAGATCTGTTGATTCAAACTAATGGTATTGAGATATCTGGGCTATGGCAAGGCATGATACTCATAAGCTTAACTTATTCTGGAATTTTTTTTAGCATTTTCAGTACTTATTACCTCCCAAAGCTTTCAGAAATAAATGAACGTGACTTATTGTTTGCTGAGCTACGTCAAGGCTTATACTTATTTATCCCAATATTGATTATATTAATAGCGCTGGTGTATTATTTAAGAAACTTAATTATTATAACACTATTTACAAAAGAATTTTTACAGATGCAGGAATTGTTCTTTTTTCAACTGGCGGGAGATTTTTTAAAACTTATCTCGTTTTTATTTAGCACTATTCTTACTGCAAAAGCAAAAATAAAGATAGCCATTTATTCAGAAATATTTTTTTACTTTATTTCATTTATTTCGACTTATTATTTTATAATAAGTTATGGAGTGATTGGGGCAACATATGCTTATTTTTTAAATTACGCATTGTTTTTTATTTTCTCAGTATGCATATTTTTCATGGTATCAAATGAATACAAATAATAAAGTATCAATAATTATCCCTAGTTACAATCATTGCTTATACATAGAAGAATCTATAAATAGCTGCATTAAACAGGATTATTCTGGCGAAATAGAAATAATTATTGTTGACGATAATTCAACTGATGATACAAGATATATATTAGAGAAGTACAAAGAATACAACTTACACAATAGAGAAATAAAGATTTTTTTAAAAGAAAAAAATCTTGGTTTGAATAACTCAATAGAAGTAGCACTTCAACATTCAACAGGTGAATTTATACAATTATTAGCATCTGATGACTATCTGGTTGTTGAAAAAATAAGAAAACAATTGCATTTTTTAAACAAGAATATTATGGATGGAGTATACTCAAGGGTCTACACAGTATCAGAAAGAAAAATTATTACTGAAACTTTTTTAGATGATTACAAAGATAGTTACAATAATCATAATTCTTATGAATATGTTTGCAAAAGAGATTTTTCTGCCCCACTACTACAATCTGGTCTATTTCACAGAAAAATCATGCAAGAAACAATACAACTAAGAAGAGATTTTAAAAGTGATGATTGGACTTTTGCAATATATGTATTAGAAAAATACAGGATAGGTTACTTAGATCAACCTCTAGTCTATTATAGACTTCACGAAGACAACACTTATAAAAAATATTTTACAACATTCCCTATGCGAATAGATGTAATTTCTAGGTTAGTGCCAGAAAAATTTCAAGCTGATTCATTTGGAAATATATTTTTCTCTCAAGCAATCTATTTGCTGAACGACGGCAAAAAAAACCTTGGCATCAAGTTTTTTCTTGCTGCATTAATTTTCAATCCAACCATAGTTAAATATATTTTAAAAAAGTACATTAGTCGAGGGAGGCGAAGAATTTATGAATCCATTAGTTAGCGTAGCAATCATTACATACAATCAAAAAGAATACTTACGTGAATGTATTGAATCCATACTGATACAAAATTATTCAAATATTGAAATAGTCATCGCTGATGATGCATCAATCGATGGGACACAAGAAATGCTTCGTGATTATGAGGCAAAATATCCTAATAAATTCATTGTAAAACTCTCGAAGAAAAACCAAGGAATAACAGCTAATTCCAATCTTGCACACTTCGCTTGCTCTGGAAAATACATTGCTTGGATGGGAGGTGATGATTTAATGTTACCTGAAAAGTTATCAAAACAAGTTGACTTTATGGAAAAAAATCCAGATTGTTCTATTTGTTACCATAACTTAGATACATTTGATAGTAAAAGCAACAAAACTCTTTATTTTTTTAACAAAGAAAATAAGTATGAAGGTGATGTCAGAAAATCTATTCAATTTGGAACATTTAATGGAGCTTGCTCAACAATGGTTCGAACTGAAAAAACTCCAAAAAATGGATTTAATCAAGTTTTGCCCGTAGCATCAGACTGGCTTTATTGGATAGAAACATTAGCAAATGGTGGAACAATTAATTACATAGATGATATTTTAGGCAGATATAGAAGACATGATAATAATATTACAAATAAATACAATTCAACAATTGGGCAAAATCATATTGATCACCTAAACACTTGTAATATTTTACTCTCAAAATATCCGCAATTTCTAAATGAGATAAGACATTCTCACTCAAACGCTATTTTAAGCCTAAGGCACTATTTACCTTATGGTTCTACATTGATTTATGCGTTTATGATAAAGCCAAAGTTTAAATTATTTTTAGTCATTGCAATTCACTTTATAACATTTAAAAAATTTAAACCTTAAAAAATAATGACAAATAAATTAATCATATTTGGCTTTACTCTCAGGCTTATAATTGCTCTTTGGAATGGCTTTTGGGGCCCAAGCTTTGGTGCTGATCTTGATGCTCTAACCTTCCATATTGTTGCGGCAGATTATGCAAAAAACCCCACTTTTTCTGAAATTAAAATCGGCTGGATTTACTCTTATATATTAGGCTTGGTTTATGCTTCAACACTGGATCATATATTTATAGGTAGTTTATTATCCTGTATTTTCTGGTTGATCTCAGCCATTTACCTATTAAAAACAT
>DYPF01000220.1 GCA_020720105.1 Chloroherpeton thalassium | reverse complement strand
AAGAACCTACTGGAAGGTTGAAGCCGGGCGAACAATATTGCCTTTCATCACTACCGCTAGGAAAAAAATCTATGATGTTAAAGTCACTTTCTGATTGCTCTAAAATCGTTTCAACAGTTCTATCAGGCAAACTATTTCCAATTCTACTCCTTTTATAAGTAAACTTGCCGTCATCACCAATACAGGTTATTACAAAACCTGCTTTTAAATGTTTTTTCCAATGCTCTCCTTTAACAGATAGACTATAAATAGAGCCTATCGTTTCTGGGACGAAGATGAATCTATAAGTGTATTTCAGATTTTGAAATTCCTTTAAGCTCTTGTATAGGAAGGCTGAAACCAACGGACCCGATAGTTCATTACTCGCTAATGAAGGGTGGCAAATGTAGGTTGAAAACAAGATTTCATTATCTGATTTGCCTTTTATGATTGCTTCACCAATTGTCATTGAACCGTTTTTATCCAATGAAGAATCAATAAAAACTTCATAGGTTTCATTTTTGTCAAGTTTCAGGAACTGATTATGTGTTAAGCAAAATCCCCATCTTCTTTTGTAATAGGATGTAAGGTATGGAATTAAGTCCGGTTGGTCAGGTAAAGTATATAAATGGGATTTCAATTCTTCAAATGAACATTTCCCTTGAAAAGGTTCCGAATACCCAAGTATATGCAAATTGTTTACTGAGAAATCTACAGTCTTATTCCCTTTACTATCTTTAATCCATGCTTCTTTGATATTCCATTCTGGAGGGACATTCCAGTCAAAACATTGTGTTCCAGATGGAACTTCTGTTATTTTTAAATCAATAATTTCAGAGAGAATTCCAAGTGATTCCCTATTACCGTTACCTGTAAGGCTTCTTGTTATTGGCCATAGCCTGTCAAAGTATTTTTCAATTTTAGTTTTCATATTATTCAAAATCAGTTAATTTAAAAGGTCTGTTCAATTCATTAAATTTGGCTTCCACCCAATTTCGAGTATCTTTATCAAGAAAGTAAAATGGATTATTATTAAGACATGTAAGCCAGAAAGGGACAATTTTATCAATTCTACCAATTAAAATTTGTGTTCTCTTTTCCTTATACTTTTCAATAAGACCATTTTCTAATAAATCTTCTTCAAGTTTATTCCAGTCATAATTTAAATCATATCCCATAGGTCTTACATGATATATTAGCTCACATTCATGGGTAGCATCATTAATATCTATTACTTGACTTTTAAAAATTTTATCATATCTGTAAATTAACCTATTGGAAATTCTTTCGACATAATGTATTAGAGTTGATGTATGCAAACCGGAACCATAGTGCATTAATAACCCATTATTCCTATTAAAAAAACCGAATAAAGAACTTTCATCAAATGGGTCAATTTTACCATATTTAATTGGGAGAGGGTTTTCTACAATCCCTGAAAAATTAAAAACAGGTGTGGATGTACGCCAAGTTGCTTTGTTTTTTCTAAAATATTCAGAAAGTGTACCCACTTGACTCTCCGAGTCTTTCATATTATATGGACTTCCTTTACAAAAATTATAATTAAAAGAGGGCATAATAATTTTTAGCGGTTGACAGACAGCTTTCAACTCTTTATAGTGTTCTTCCAAAAAATTCTCGTGATTTTCAAACTTGATTTTAAAACCAAATAGAATGTCTGAATGGATTAATATGTGACCATTGCCATTCTCTGAAATGTATCTTTTTAAATTTTCTTTTACCATAATATTAAATTGTTCCATTATCAACATGAATATTCTGCCCTGTAATTGATTTTGATTCATCAGACAGCAAAAACCAAATAGTTTCAGCAACTGAATTTACTTCAACTGGTTTTTTAATTGAAGTTCTTTGATAAATACGGGTTTTCTGATTTTCAGAAAGTGTTGCGCTCATTTCAGTTTCCATGAAACCTGCCACTAAACAATTAGAGCGAATCCCTTTTTCTCCCCATTCACGGGCTGTACTTTTTGAGAATGCTTCCAATGCCCCTTTTGTCGAAGCATACATTGATAAACCTTTGTAACCAGTATGAACGCTTATTGACGAAATGTGAATGATACTACCTTTGATATTATGCAGTAGCATTTGTCTCAACACAAATTTTGTCAACATCATGGGAGTAAATACATTAACATGATACATTTTTTCAAGTGGAACCAGATTCAAATTTGTAATTATATCGTCGTATGCCTGTGCAGCATTGTTGACGAATCCATGAATTGGTGTGTCAAAACCAATCCAATCTTTGAATACAGTCTGCCTTACATTTTCTCCATCGGCTAAATCATATTGTAACCATTTAAGATTGTCTGGATATTGGAGCAATAATTCGTTTAAATTTTCTGTTTTGCTCCTACTTATGGCATAGACTGTCCATCCTTTTTTTAATAAAGATTCAGTTGTTTTTAAACCTAAGCCTTTGGAGGCGCCTGTTAATAATATATTCATGTTCAATTCCTTTTTAATTTACCGGTCCTTGTTGTTGAAAGTTCTTCTACAAATCGAATAATTCTTGGGATTTTAAATTCCTGAATTTTGGATTGTAGAAATGTTCGTATAGAGGATTCAGTTATTTGGTTACTGTTTGCAACAACTTCACAGCAAATAATATTTCCAAGTACTGAGTTTGATTTTGAATACACGCGCACATTTTTAATGCCAGTTAGAGCTAAAATTGCTTCTTCAACTTCAAGAGGATTTACCTTATAACCACCAACATTTATCATCTCGCTTTTGCGATTCACAAAACGAAATTTCAATGGATTTTTTGAAACAATCTCAATTACGTCACCTGTATTGTACCATTCATCAATGTTAGTTTCTGTTCTACCCATTAAACTGCTGTGAATTAGGAGTTCATTATTTTCAAAATGAATTAAACTCTCATATTCTGGTCGTACACTAAAAATGTCATTTTGTGAAGCAAACAATGTTCCTGCTTCTGTTGATGCATACACATTAGTTATTTTGGCATTAGGAAAAACTTGATTCAGTTGCTTAAAGGTCTTTTCATTAAATTTCTCACCACCAGATGTTATTCTTTCTACAGATAGAAACGTTTCATTACATGGTAATAAAAGTCTGTAAAAAGTTGGAGTGGCTGAAATATGCGTTATTCCATTATTTTTAATTTCAGTGTAAATGTCTTTTGTATCCAAACCAAAGAGCCGAATAATAGAATTACCATTAAGCAATGCTTGAAAGAAAACCTGAATACCAGCCATATGGGTGGGGTTATAGGCAAAACCCCAAACACTCTCTTTATTGCGTTCTGTAACTTTTACGAATCTTGTAATTGATTTAAAATCATGACTAACCTTTTTGGGAATACCAGTTGTTCCTGATGTAAACAATGTTATTTCCCAATTTTCAGGGGAATTACTCAACTTTGCAATTAGTTCCTTTTGATTACCCAAAATTGAAACTTTGCTTTTGTCAACAGGTTTAATAAATTCTGCGTAATCGGAATGACCAGTAAGATTTATCAATTCTGATTCAGTAAAGTCTGAATCAAGAAGAATTATCTCTTCATCTATCAGCAACGATAAAATTATTTGTTTAAATACGGTGTAATAATCAGCAGACTTACAATAGGGATTGTAAATTGATGTATTATTGATGTCATCAATCAGAAAGTTCCATGTAACAAGTCTGTCGTTATCAATATCTTTGAGAAAAATATTCATTACTTACTTTCCAATTTTTTAAGAATTTCTCCTACTGTGTTCACGATTCCATCTTCGAAAATGTCAATGTCATACTCTGCTTCAATCCGCACTGTTAGTTCTGCCAAATCAAGAGAATCAAATCCAATGTCATTTCTTAGGTGCATTTGAGGAGTTATTGATGTCAACTTTTCTTTTGCCCTGTTGTCAAGGACTGTGTTCATAATTTCAAGAATCTTTACTTCCATTTTGTTATCCATTTTAAATTGTCATTATGTGTTGTGTCGTTTTTTTAGCCTTGCCCATAACTTGCATATATGTGTGGTGAAACTACATATATACAACCAAATTTGGTTGGTTTTGTGCAGTTAAAGTCACATAATATTTTCAAATATACACTTAATTTATAAATTATCAAATGGTGATTTAACCCGGATTATTCATTAATAATCCTGACGATTAAGCTACACCTCAATAT
>DYPF01000219.1 GCA_020720105.1 Chloroherpeton thalassium | reverse complement strand
AATATTGAAGTATCCGTAATCGAGGCACTATAACAATCTTCGGGGTTTTTAACTGATACCCCAAATGATCCATTTGAATTTGTAGTATCGTATGTTGTTTGGGAACTTCCACCTGAACCTGTACTGTAAGTTGAATTTGCATGAATTGTTTTATAATTAAGTCCATTCAAACTTACTGTTGCTCCAGTTAATCTCTCACCTTTATATAGGTGATCATAATTTTTATAAATTTTAATTCTTTCGATACTTCCAAAATCATAAGGAGTTTCTACAGAATGTGGATAGTTATCTGACCCATATTGAATATTTACTACAACAATTGAACTATCTTTTGCACAATAATAAATTCTATAAAAGTTTTTTATGCTCAATGAATAAACTGAGTCATTTTTAAGAATAATATCAATGTGATCATAGCATGATATTGAGTCAATTTTGATAGATTCTAAATCTTTTAATGCGATCTTTACTATTGTTCCATCTGCCTTTTCATAAGTTAAATGTGGTCCAACTATTTGAGAAAAAACATTAGGTGCTGAAGTAGCAAAAAAGATTATTAGAATTTGGACGAAAAAAATATTAATCTTTAATTTCATTTCGAAATCCTTTACAAAAACAATTATATTACTAAATTAATAAAAATATTTGGATAATTCATTATTAATTTCTATTTTTGTAAAAACAATTGGATCTTTTATGAAGTTAATATCGTTTTTGATAGTATTCTTTTTTACCGTTAATGCGTATTCTGTTAATCCGCAAAAACAAAATATTATTATCAAGTTAAAAAATGGGAAAATTGATACTTTAAAATTTTCGGATAATTTAAATTTTACTTGCACGATAGACACAATTGATACAACAACCTCAATTGTAGATACAAATGAAAACGACAATCTTGGGGAATACGACGAACTCCATAAATTATATGCTTTCCCTAATCCAAGCAATTCATCGGTTAATATTTACTTTACTTTGCAAACGAAGGCTTATGCTTCATTTTCAATTTTTGATAGTGAAGGGAATTTAGTAAAATCTAACGATAAATTTATTCTTCAAAAAGGTTTCAATGATTTATCTTGGGATTGCACAAATAATGAGAATAAAAGAGTAGCTGAAGGAATTTATATTTTCCAGCTTAAATATCACGATCAAGTTATTACCCAAAAAATTATCGTTTCCCGATAAAAATAGCAATTATCTAAATTTTCATTTTCTTCAGAAATGGATTGAATTTTTTCTCGGTGCCAATTGTGGAACTACCAATATGCCCTGGAAATATTTCATAATCATTGGGATAAGTCATCAGTTTGTTTGTAATAGATTCCATCAACTCTTTGCCATTTCCACCTTCAAAATCAGTCCGACCTACACTTAAATTAAATAGGGTGTCGCCTGTGATTATCTTATTTTCACCAAGCAATTCAATGCAAATACCGCCCGCAGTATGTCCCGGAGTGTGCAGAATCTTAAAGTGCATATTTTCTACATCTAAAATCTGCTCATCTTCAACAAAAGTATATTCTCGGCAAGGTTCAATCTCAATTTTTGCCCAAGGTGGCAATTCCAAACCTGGATTTATCAGTCTAAACTCATCATCTTTATGTAAGTATATTTCGGGATTATATTCGGCTTTAAATTTCTGTAAATCAACTATATGGTCAAAGTGTGAATGAGTAAGAATAATTGCAGACAAATGCCAATTACTGCTTTCAATGAACTTACTAATTGGAGTGAAGGATTCGATTGGAGCATCAAACAAGACGCATTTACCAAAATATTCTACCAAGTAGGAATTATTTTCCAGCGGGCCGGTTATAAATGTATATAAATTCATTGTTTCAAATTGAAAATTAATCTAATTATTGAAGTTTTAAAATATCAATTATTGCTAAATTCTCCTTATTTCTTGTTAATTTTGAAATTAATAAAATGAAAATTAATTAAAATAGTAAAATTATGAAAGAATTTATTTCAGACAAATTACAAAATATGCCAATTTCAATTTTCTCAACTATTTCCAAATTAGCACTCGAACATAATGCAGTAAATTTAGGGCAAGGATTTCCAGATTTTAATGGACCAGAGTGGATATTTGACTTTGCTTTGCAAGCAATGAAGGAAGGAAAAAATCAGTATGCTCCATCTTATGGAATTCTAACTCTAAAAAAAGCTATAGCTAATTATCAGAAAAAATATTATGATATTGATTATGATTTATCAGAAGTGATTGTAACCGCTGGTGCTACCGAAGCTCTTTACGATACTTTTTCTGCTTTTATCAACAAAGGTGATGAAGTAATTTTATTTGAACCATATTACGATTCGTATCACTCCAATATACAATTAGCAGGTGGAATACCCAAATATGTTACTTTGCATAAACCCGATTTTGCATTTGATTATGCTGAATTGGAGTCAGCAATCACACCAAATACAAAGATAATTGTCCTGAATAATCCACATAATCCAACTGGAAAGGTGTATAGCCAAGAGGAATTGAACTTTATAGCAACATTGGTTGTAAAATATGATTTGATGGTCATTTCTGATGAAGTTTATGAATTTCTAACTTATGATGGTGCATCGCATATTCCGTTTGCTTCGCTTCCGGGAATGCGAGAAAAAACCGTAACTATTTCCAGCAGCGGCAAGACATTTGGCTTTACGGGTTGGAAAATTGGCTATGCTTTGGCAAAACCCGAATGGATTGAGGCAATTCACGGCATACATCAATGGACAACTTTTGCAGTGAATACTCCCGGACAACACGCAATGGCTAATGCTTTTGATAAATTAGAGGAATACTTGCCCGATTTCCGCAAATTATACCAAAATAAACTAAATTTGATGATTGATGGGTTGCAACAAACTAATTTCAATTTCTTCAAACCCAAAGGAAGTTATTTTATAATGGCAGAATTTCCAAATACATTTACTGACGACCAAGATGCTGCAATTCGGTTAATCAAAGAATATGGAGTAGCTACAATACCTCCATCAGTATTTTACAGCAAGTCCGATGAAGGCAAAACATTGCTGAGATTATGCTTTGCAAAACAAGACTCCACGCTTTTAAGTGGAATAGATAAATTGAAATCAGTGAAATAAATAGTTGATAAATAGTTAAATAAATAATAAAAAATAATATGCCATTAAAAGTAATTACAATAGACTTTTGGAATACATTATTCGATTCCAGCAACGGACAAGAGCGGAACAAAATTCGCAACGAAGCGATTTATCGTGCAATTGCAGAGGCAGAATTGACGATAACCGAGAAGCAAATCAAAGGTGCAATTTCGGCATCTTGGGCGCATTTCAATGATAAATGGTTGAACGAAATGCGAACGCCATTGCCCCGCGAGTCAGTGGAATTTTTCTGGGATTATCTTAAATTACCAAATAATGAATATGCAATTAATCAAGTTGTGGACGCATTCGCAAGTGCTGTGCTAAAATTGCCACCAAAATTAATGAATAATGCAGATTATGCTATAAAAGAATTAAGCAAGGAATTTAAGCTGGGAATAATTTCTGATACTGGATTTTCGCCCGGATATATTCTGCAAGAAGTGATGAAACAAGCAGGAGTTTTTGATTACTTCTCAGCATTTAGTTTTAGTGACGAAACGGGAGTTTCCAAGCCGCATCCAAAAGCATATCATCGCATTTTAGGCGAATTGAATATCGAGCCTGACGAGGCATTGCATATAGGTGATATCGAGAAAACCGATATAGACGGTGCGGTAAATCTGGGAATGAAGGCAATTCGTTTTAGTCGCGATCCTAATACCTTTGCCAAGCCTAATAGCCCACACACTCGTGCAAATGCAGAATGTTTTGACTGGAATGATGTTATTATAGAAATCAGAAAATTGAATATTTAGTATTAAAATGGTGTTGAAGACGATAATTTAGATAAACTCCACCAACCAAATCAGTAGGGGCAGAGCTTGCTCTGCCCTGACAAAGCCTCCCCCTTTTATTCCCCCTCCGAGATGGGGATTTAGGGGGAGGTTCTGATAAAAATTCCCACTCCGTGAGGGGGATTAAGGGGGAGGCTCGGAAAAATAATTCCCACTCTGTGAGGGGGTTAGGGGGAGGTTCTGATAAATAATTCCCACTCTGTGAGGGGGACGAAGGGGGAGGTTCTGATAAAAATCACACATTT
>DYPF01000023.1 GCA_020720105.1 Chloroherpeton thalassium | reverse complement strand
AATATCCTGATCTAAAAAATAAAGATTTACCAAGACAAACCCAACTAATAATATGTTCAATCAATTATAGTGCAATTCAATTCTTAATATCATTTCTTGATAAAAAAATGTTTGTGATAACTTTGTTACAACTCAATTGATATAATATGAGCTGGTTAAAAGCAATATTTTTTAAATAACATAAGAAAATTATAAACAAGTACGAAAATTTCTACTAATTTTTAATCTTTGATCATAGTTTAAGTTCAAAAAAATACTTAATCACAATAAATTTTCAAAAAAATCTTATTTAAAAATTCTAGTTATAGTAATTGCAATAATTTTACAGTATTGAATAATATTCGGATTCTGAATGTAAACCATATTTAATCTTATTTTTTCTGGCATAAGGACATTAATATAATACTGTTCAGGGTCTGATACATTGGACAATAATTCATTTTCATTTCTAAATGCAATAGAAGCATAATCAGTAATACCTGGTCTTACAGAAAGTATTACCTTTTGTTGTTCATCATAAAGATCAACATACTTTCGAACTTCAGGGCGAGGACCGACAAGGCTCATTTCACCCAAAAATACATTAATTAATTGAGGTAACTCATCCAGTTTATATTTTCGAATAAAAAAACCCGAATAAGTAACTCTTGGATCACGTGTTCCCACTGTTATTAACCCTTTCTTATCAGAATCTAAATGCATCGACCGAAATTTAAATAATGAAAAGTCAACTCCAGCAATACCAACTCGTTGCTGTTTATAAAAAACAGGACCCTTAGAATCTAACTTAATCCAAACAGCTAAAATGAAAACAAGAGGGGAAAATAGTATTATACCAATACAAGAAAATAAAATATCACAAAATCTAATCATACCCCCATAACTTTATTATATGAAACTACCACTGCATCAACAATATACTTTATTTGTATGGTCGTGAGTTGTGGATAGATAGGCAATGAAATTTCCCTTGAATAGTTATCGTATGCTACTAAATGGTTTTCCATAGTATATCCCATATCTTTAAATAGAGTCAACATTGGCATTGGTATAAAATGAACATTTACAGCAACTTGATGTAATGCTATTTCATCAATAATTGCATCCCGCTGAGTCTCATTAATTCCATTAATTCGCAACGCAAAAATGTGATAGGCTGATTCTGTGTCACCATTCATTAAAAGAGGAAGCTGAGCCCATGTATACTTACTAAACTCTACTTGGTATAATTTTGCCACCCGTTTCCTTTCTGGAAGCAACAAAGACTTGTATTTCCTAATTTGGGCCAACCCAATGGCAGCGCAAACATCTGGCATATTCATCTTAAAACCTGGAAGAATTATGTCGTAGCGCCAACCTCCTACTTTGGTTTTAGTATAGGCATCCTTTGTTTGGCCATTCAAACACATTAACCGCATCTGGGCATATACATCAAAACCAATAAATGGTTTAGGAAGATTAATTGCTATTGCACCTCCTTCTGCAGTAGTGATGTTTTTTACTGCATGCAATGAAAAAACCGTAATGTCACATAAGCATCCTGTGGGTTTCCCTTTATAAAATGCCCCAATTGAATGAGCGGCATCTGAAAGAATAAGAATACGTCCAAGTTGTTGCTGCTGAGCACAATTTGGATGAAATAACTTAACAACTTCAGCTGAACATATTATCTTGTTTATAGTATCATAGTCTGCAGGCCATCCTGCAATATCTACTGGAATAATAGCCTTTGTTTTATCACTTATAACTGCTAATATTTTATCAGGATCAATGGTGAAATCGGGCTTAACATCTACCATAATAGGGATAGCACCCAAATGATGAACAGCTAATGCTGTGGCACAATAAGTGTATGATGGCACAATAACCTCATCACCAGGTCCGATACCAAACCATTTCAAAACAAGCATTAAGCCAGAAGTGGCAGAATTAACACAAAGAGTATGATCAACCCCACTAATTTTTGAAATTTCAACTTCAAGAGCCTTTGTTTTAGGACCTGTTGTAATCCAACCGGACTTCAATGAATCTTCTACTTCGAAAAGGACATCATCATCGATATATGGTGGAGAAAATGGAATATTCATTTTATAATTCTTTAATTAATTTATACATTCTTCTATTTGGATAAGTTGTAAATTCATAAAACACTTTATATCCCATTTTTTCATAAAAGGATATTACATTTTCATTTGAATAATAATCAGTCGTTAAAGCAATTTTTTTACATAATCGCTCTTTTGCTTCTTCTTCAAATCTGTTTATCAGTTCTTTTCCAACTCCAGTTCCTTTAATGGATGATGAAACACCAATAGATAATAATTCTGCATAAAGACCATTATCTTTTTTATCAGTTTTTTTATCCAAGTTTTTAGCTAAACGTAAAATGGCTTTTGGCTTTGTAAATAAAATGATAATACCCTGAAATAAGAACACAAAAATATTTTTTATTAAAAGGCGTTTGTGAAATCCTTTGGATTCTGTGCATCCGACACAAAATCCTTGGAGCTCATTCTGCGAATTAATTGAACAAAAGGCAATTGTCTCTTGACTATTCAGACAAGCTCTATAATAAGCATATAGAAAGCTTTTACCTAAATTGCTTAAAAAAAAGTCTTTAAAAGATTCCAAGTGAATATATGATAATTCCTTATATTCGTTTTTATGAATTTCCCTAATAATCATATTTTTGATTTAATGAAATAACATCAACTAATTTCTGAAGGTTATTCTTTTTTGATAAATATTTCACAGCATAATCGAAGCCATTTTCTCCTTTCATTTTCATGTCATCAATGTCATGAAAAACTATTTTTTTCATGGCTTCCGCAAGTAAATGGATATCTTCAGCAGGCAATATCCATCCACAATTAGCTTTTAAAATTGCATTTGCTGTATCGCTATCCTCTTCAACACATGCTATTATGGGTTTTTTTGAAAACATATAGGCAGGAAGCTTTGATGGTATTGAACTTGATGAAGCTCCCTTTTTAATGGGAAGTAATAAAACATCTGCAAAACTTTGAATTTCTGCAACTTTTCCAATTGATACCGACCAAAATTCAATATTTGTATTACCCTGTTCCTTAACTTTGTTTTCCAATAAATTTTTCATTGAACCAGATCCAGCAATGATTAGTCTGCTATCGCTTATCTTTGCTTCAATAAATGAGTTTATAAGTAATTCAACTCCAGCAACCGGTCCAATATTGCCCAGATACATGAATGTAAAAGGTAATGAATTAGTATGATCAAGTCTGTTATCGTAGGCTTGAAACTCCTCTTCGTCTTGCCAATTTTGAATTATAGTTACTTTATCGCTATCTATTTTTCGACTATCTACAAGATATTTCTTCATTTTAGTCGAAATAGCTATGATTTTATTTGCATTTCGCAAAACGAATTTATCGATTGGTAAAAGTATAAAGGAAATTATTGAACCCCCTATTGGAACCTTATTTGTAATAGATTCAGGGTAAACATCCTGAACATGTATAATTATTGATATATCATATTTTTTTGCTGCCTTTACAATAAAATATTGCGATAGTAATGGCCATGAATTAGCGTATATAATCTTAATAGTCTTATAATTATCCACTATATATTTAGAGCAATGTCTTCCAAAACTGTAACTTTCTCTAATTCTTCCTAACAAATTCGATTTTGGATAGATATACGAATTCACTTGTATGTGTTTAAAACTATAATCAACATTAATGTTTTCAAATAAAAAACCTAATGGTCGACTTGGTTTAGGAGTAATTACAACAACATTATGATTTTTTGATAAAGCACATGCTAAATCATAAGATAACTTTGCTGAAACGACAGGTTCAGGTGGAAAAACAGCTGATATTAAAAGTATAGATTTCATGATGACAAGGATTTATATACTTTTAGTATTTCACTTATCATTTTCTCCATTGTAAAGCGCTTGGAATTATTGTAACCCAAATCAATTATCGACTTTCTGAATTCAAAATTATATAATTTATTCAATTCAGTTGAAATTTCTTCAGAAGTTCCTTTTTCTATTAATAGAGCACTTCCTGTAGCTATTTCTGTGACACTTGATGCATTAGTAGCAATAACAGGGCATCCAGATGCTTGTGCTTCTATTATTGGAATACCAAATCCTTCATATAACGAAGGGTATATTAAGGCAAAGGCATCATTATATAATTCATTCAGTTTTTGATTCGATACACCTGATATATGAAAATATCTATTTTTAATTTTTTTATTCATAAAAGCTATTTCATTATCATCTAAAGAATTCCCGCCAATAATCACCAAATTTAGGTTTCTATGATTCTCTAATGCATCCACTACAGGTGTAAAATTTTTATGGGGGACATGCCTTGCACCAACAAATAATACATAATTGCCATATTGAAGTATCAATTCCTCACTTTTCTTATTTCTAATATCGAATTCTTTTGAAATTCCATTATGAATTACAGATATTATTTTTTCATCTACTTTCGGAAAAAATCTTAACAAATCTTTTTTTGTATTTTGCGAAATGCAAATAATTGCATCAGATGAATAGATTGCTCTTTTCTTCTTTAAGTGATGAAAATATTTTGGCATTCCTTTTCTAGTATATTCATGAATAAAATCATGAACAGTTGTAACATTTTTGGCATTTTTATTTTTACTTATTCTATAATATGAAGAATGAAAAATAAATGGCTCATCAAATTTTAAATATGGATTAAAAAAATGATTAATTTTGGGATTTGCTATCTTCTCAATAATTTTTTTTTTGTTAATAATTACTTCTTTTCTGTAGAGATTATCTGTAGCATTGGGGTATTCAATAAAAAAACTATTGAAGTTTGAACTACAATTTACTTGTTTTACTAGTTCATTCCAAATTGAAGATATTCCTCCAGCCTTTTGAAGTGAGAAAATAATATTATCCAAAATAAGATTTATCATGTTGTAAGTCTCTTAATAAAAAAATATACACAATGTGCCTTCTTTGGCCAGCAATCATCTATTGTCCATAAAACTGGTGCTTGAAATTTCCCTAAAGATGAAAATAACAATTCAATGTTAATAAAATATCCATGCAAATTACGTAAAAGAATAATATCTAACTTTAATTTATTATTTGATTGATACTAGTTGCTTTTCGTTGACGTAAAAACATGTCTGTCAAATAATAAAGTATAAAAAGCATGCAAATAATTATTCCAATTATTACCAATTTTTATTAAATTCGATTTGCTTAGTCTTTGACTTTGATACCTTCCAAAGGCTATATAACTTGTCCATCCGTTCTCGATGGCGGTCTGTCCATTTTCTTCTGCAATTCTACCTGTAGCACCATACTTTACTACAGTATTAATTTGTAAAACAGTCTTCACAAGGTTATTGTATTAAGAAAAATAATTCTTATAACTAATTTTTAAATATATCTGTAACCCAATCCGATAAACAATATTTATTTAGAATTTTAGTATCATATAACTTCATTGGTTCATATAATAAAATTTATGGGTATAATTGGATTAGCCCGATCTATAACCAATATACGATTAGCATCATAAAAATCATAATTGACTATATCCTTGTTTGTAGTTTTTAGTTTTCTATGCTACCAATAGATTCAATTGTCCTAATTGTAAGAACCGATTGGTAAGTAAGTTCAATATCGAGAATGCATATACTTTTTTGCATTTCTTTTATAATATCTAATAACGAAATCGTTTTAAAAGTATTTAATTAAAAATCATTTTTTTTGATAAAATATCGTTTAATACTATGAAATAAATCCCCCTTTAAAGATGAGAACAAAATTATAGAAATAATTCCAATTATTTGTTGTTTTCAACAAATATACAAATATGATAAGCCATTTTTAAATTTAGCTTAACACTAGGAGTCAGTTAATCAGTCTCATTCTTCATATTCTTTGGCATTTCAAATACAAATGGAATTAAAGATAGTAGTGCAAATGCTGGTATAGAAAAATGACTATTGCCACTAAACATTGTAAATGAAAATGCTAAAAGATAAAGCAATGCAAATAATGTAAGCTCTTTTCTCAATCTCCAATACCTTAAAAAGCTTAAACCTAGAAAATAAATATAAAATAAGCCACCTAATATTCCTGAATATAAAACAGACGAAATTATTGGGTTGTGAGGATAATCCACATTTTCACGAACTGCAAATTCCTTAACAAAAACATTTATATACGTAAAGCCTTTTCCGAAAATTTTTTCATGCCATTTATAATTAAAACTCCAAATTCTAAAAGCAAAAAGCCATCGGGAAAATCGATTATTTAATCCACTATTTTTATCTATAATAATAGTTTCAGTAGGAATTTCAGCTAAATTATTTTCTTTATTCTTAATAAATTTCAGTTTAGGTGAAGCAAAAAGAATATACCCGTTTAATTTCTTAAAACTAGAAGTCCCATACAATGCTGCCATCATTTTCGGGGCAATAACTTGACTAATATCCGTATATGTATAAGTCAGAAATTGCCATGTTCCTATTGACTTTAAGTTGTATGATGTTCCAATTTTTCCTTCTGCTTCAATACCAATAGTACTCCATTCATGATCGAATTTTTTACTCACATAACAATATGCTGAAACGACTAAAGTGTCTCCACTATTTATTTGATATATACTAGAGTCAAATGGAACACTTAAAAAAGCATTTTCACCATAATTATAAGCAGTATTACTAGAATCCATTAAATACGCTGAGTCTGCCTTGAATGGCGGTGATAAATCATATATCTGCTTAAGCTCAACTTTTTTTGTATCATTCTCATAGATTATAAAATTCGTATTGTTTGCTTTTTTTGGTAAAAAAAGGGTCTTATAGTATGTGTAATCGCCATTATACAAAACACTGTAATATCTAAAGGTTTTTTTAACTATAACACCCTGTGTTGCTTTATCTAAGCCAGCCATATCAAACAGTTTTACTCTGGTATCAGAAGATACTAAAATAAAAGCAAATAAACTCGTAATAACCACCAATACTCCTAGGTAGATTAACCAAAACTTCTTTAAAAAAATTCGAAGTCCAACTTTCACTGAGATTAATGGTAAAAAACCAATTATTACGATTATCGCAATTATTCCTCTTCGTGAAAATAATAATACGATATTCGCAATAATTAATACAATAAATAACTGAATTATAAAACTATTAATCTTAAGTTTGCCCTTAAATGACATATAGATAAGTGTGATTAATCCAAAAAGTAGGTTTAAGGCCAAAAAATTATAATCCCTCCTTATTGATACTAATCGCTGCAAGTCTGTGACAATTAATTTGTAAAAAAAAACTATAGATATTATTAAAGTCATTCCAATAATAAAATTTGCACAAATTAGCCAAAACCTATCCTTGTTTAATAATATAGAAGCCTGCATCCTAATAAAAACTATAGGTATAGCTATAATAATTCCATGTGAAAGCTCTTTATATAAATAAATTGGTTCAGCAATACGAGAATTTACAATCAGGCCATACAAAAAAAATAATAACAATACCCCATACAACCAAAAAGGAATCAATGCATCTATTATTTTTTTTCTATCTAAAACAAACCTATAGGCAATAAGAAAAGTATAAATGCACAAGCAAAGGTAGTAGCAAAACCTAAATAGTGAAAAAGTTGAATAAAAGAAAGATAGAGCTAATAAAAAGGAAACTCCATATAAATGAATTTCAGAACGATATTTCTTTATATTAGTTTCTTTAAATAAAAACATGAAGGATTAATATTTAATGATTACTCAGGCACTATGCAATTAAAGCGAATATAAACCGAATTCTATCGGCATATTTTATAGAGTTCAAAATTGAAATTTTAACTCTTTTCATGCTTAATCGAATTTAAAAACTGCTTTAGAATTGTCAAAATAGCCACTTTCCTTAACTGAGATACATTTATTAAAAAATGTATATTATTTTAAATTTACATAAAATAACATATATTTTCCCTAAAAAAATATACTTCTGTAGGGTAAGTAATCTGCCGACCAACTTGCCATAAATTCAATTATGCTTCTTAAAAAATACAAACTAAATAAAACAAAAAATACTAACTTATTAAATTTTAACTGGAAGTTATATAATATTAATGGTATTATAATTATCTCATATATTTTAAAATAGAGAGTTACCCTGCTTCCTAGCTGTGGTAAAAATCCAAATATAAAAAAGTAAATAATTCCCCAAAAATAAATATTAAATAAAACATATTGAAACTGACGAGATTCACTATTTGATATTCTAATACTATAGCCAAAAATAACCAAAGTAGCTATTCGAAACAAACTAGTTAAGGATAGACCCAAAGTAAAATTTTCTCTACTAAGATAAAATTGGAGTTTAGCTGATATATAAAGAGGGAAAACTGAAGCTTTCGAATATAAAAATTCTTTCAGGAATGCAGAATTTATATTAAAAATTATAACTAAAGTTAGAAAAATAATATAAAACCAGATCGAGAAATTTTTTCGTGAGATAAAATACATCGGGAAAAACAATAAAGCCGAAAAATGAAAAAAAGAGGCCGCTAATATTAATAAAGAAAATTTCTTTAAATTATTTGTATAAATAGCCTCTGCTGCAAATAACAGAATACTAACGGCAAGTGCTTGCCTATATTGGCCCATATCTCCCGATAGAATATAAATAAATAGTATAAGAAAAGAGAAAAAAGCATAAGGCGAATATTGTTTTATAAAGCGATATTTTATTCCTATGGATGCAAAAGCAAATAAAAGTAACAAAAACCAAAAAGGGAAAGATAAATATTTAAATACTAAATTAAGTATAGCATAAGCTGGTTCAACTGGCGTTTCGTATACAAATAAATATTGATTTTGAGGGCCATAATACCATTGTCCATGATAAACAATATATCGATCAAAATAGGTTAGGTTAATATTTTTATATACATCTCTCCAACTTTCATAATCAAAACCAGTATCCACTCTTAAACCTACAAAAAAAACAAAAAAAACAAAAACTGTAAATAATAGATATTGTTTTTGTCGTTTTGGAATTTTAAAAAAAACATCTAAAAAAGCTAGAAAAAACAAGATTACCCAAATAATATAGTATATCATTTCAATGAATTTTCAAAAAAATAAGCCCATTTACTTGCAATGTTTACTTGTGTATATTTTTGCACTTTTTCTCGTGCATTTAACCCCATTTCATTTCGCAATTTCTTATTCTCGATTAAAAGGCCTACTTTTTTTACAAATAATTCATGGTTATTCATTGGTACAATATAGCCATCAATACCATCCGTAATAACATCAGCCGGACCATTTGGGCAGTCAAAACTTACAGGTGGTAGTCCGGTTGCCATTGTTTCTAATAAAACCATTGGCAATCCTTCCCATCTTGAAGAAAGAAGATAGATTGATGATGCTAGAAATTCCTCTTGAATTTTTGAAGTGGAAGCTAAAAAATTCACATTTTTATTAATACCTAATCGTAAAGCTTTGTTAACTAAATCTTCTTTATCTTCACCATCACCAAATATATTCAATTTCCAATCAGGATATTTTTCAAATACAGGTTTGCAAATATCAAGTAAAATATCAAATCCTTTTTGTCGAGTTAACCTACCTACAGCCAACATTGTCTTTGATGTTAAGTTTGCCGGTTTTTTGGGTAAAAATGAAATCGAATTTGGTATAACCCAAACATTTTTATGATGCTTATCAAAACGCATCTTATCAGCGTTGGTAAGCACTACCACCGAATCTAAGAAGCGATACATTAAAGTTCTTAAACTTTTTGAAATAGCTGGTGTTGCATCGTAGGACATATGTTCGCAACCCACCGAACGAGTTTTAGCTTTTGCAGTGATTATTGGCAATAGCATATTGAATGCATGAGTTGTTCCCAATACAAAATTATAATTCTCTGATTTTATAATTTTTCGTACAGAAAGGATGAGCTTAACATAAACAAAGAATCTACTAAAAAGACCATATTTTGAGAAAGCTCTATAATTGAGAAATACCAATTTTACGTCAGTATGTAATGCATAAGCCGGATCTTTAAAATTATTTCCGGTACTTATTATAGTAACGTCATAACTATGAAAGGTACACATAGAATTTGCCAAGTTGGTTACTGCCCTTTCAGTTCCAGCCGAATTGGTAATGTCTCCTATTATTATTGCTATTTTCATAAAATAGTTACGTCAAAAAGATTATAAATTTTTAAAAGTCTCTAAAATAATGTCTTCTGTTTTTTTATCTTCAGAATAAAGACTTGTTAAATAAGTATATTTATACAAATTGTAGTTTTTTTGATCTATTTGAGGCAAATTGTTTGGAAAATCAGTTTCCGATGAAATGTTATGAGCAGGAATATTGAAATATTCCGAATAATGTTTAACAATACTATACAAGAATTTATATCTTTTTTGATGCAAATTTGTGTAAGTCAGAATTATAGGTTTCTTGTAAACAGTTGCAAAACTAATTGCTGCGCTACTATGCATTATTATTGCTTCCGAATCACGCACTAATTCACAGGTGAGATATTTAATTACTCTTCTGCCCTTATAAAATTCTGAGTCGTATCTAGATTTTGGATGCGAAGCTATCACAACTATGACCCCAAATTTCATTTCTACCCTTTCAAAAAATGTAACTAACTCATTTCGATATTTATCTATACCAATAGGTTTTATTCCATAAACTGTCACAATATCAGGATGTTTTGGAAAATAATCATCAATAAAAACGATGTATTTTTCCTGCACAATTTTGTCAGTATCTTTAAGCAATAAAGCTCGTTCAAAATCGATGTGATTGACTTGAACTACACTCTCAGTGCGGGCAGTGTTAGGGTTGGAGGTAATAGATAGGTCATAAGGTTTGAAATTATGTAATTTCTGATATAGCTTATAAAGAGTGTT
Source organism: Chloroherpeton thalassium (assembly GCA_020720105.1). GTDB lineage: Bacteria > Bacteroidota > Ignavibacteria > Kapaibacteriales > UBA2268 > GWF2-33-9. Next base: position 13,488 of record DYPF01000023.1, on the reverse strand, counting down.
CTTAATTTTATTTATTAATGCAGAAGAAAGAACAGCAATGTTTGCATTTTTAAATTTTTCTTTTTTTGATAACGGCAAAATAGCGGTAGCATACATTTCAATATGTACTGAATAACATGCGTTTTTCTTTAATAACTTAAATATTTTTCTATTTTTCCAAATATTGTATATTTCAATAATGAAAATTGTTTTCGAAATTTCAATACATTCCAGTTCTTTGACTAATTCCTCAAACTTATGTATTTTTTTGATATACTTTTCATCTACGATGTCCGTCAATTTTAATCCTTTATAAAAGTAGTTTGACAAATCCCAATATTCAATTTCAAAATTATTTTTAATAAAAGATTCCAGAAAAAAAATCTGTCTAGTCCTTACAGTAAGTGGCTCATGGCCTATGAATATTATTTTTTTCATCTAATTGTATTGCTTCTCTAATATTTTTACTCGTTAGAATTTCGTGCAAATCTATGATTAACTTTATATCTTACCAAAAAAGTATTATAAGTATAGTTCCAAGTAGAAATAACTTGATAACAAATTGAACTATAAAAAGGAACAAACACTACTAAGTATTGGTCAAAAACTACTGTTTTTTTGCCATTAATTCCCCTTATTGAATGGGCACGGCATTGAAATCCAGACATTTATCTTCAAATTATTAACAAATAATAAACAATACAAAAAAATGTTTATTTCTATCAGTATGCAGTTTGTGGCTGATAGATACTATTGTACTAATTTTTTTTGTTTATTTTTTTTGTTTATTTTTTTGTTTTACTGTACAATTCCATCGAAAGTTGTATTACAGTATGCCGCTCTTGCCAGAATAATGCAATTGCAATAAGTCCTATTGCAATTATTTTTAATGTCAACTGCATCCAATATGCAGGCAATGTCAAAAGTAAGTAATAAACAGCCGTAAATGCAAAAAAAACGAACAAAGGAATAAAGATTTTTTTTACAGGGTATCCGCGTAATTTTAATAATCTATTTACTAACCAGGCTAAAAATGCCATGAGTAAATAAGACGCACTTGCTGCTGCTGCTGCTGCAATATACCCATATATGGGTATAAATATCATGTTCAAAACTATCACAGCTACTCCGGATAACAATATGGTAACCGAGAGATAAACGGTTTTTCTATGAAATTCAAAATTACGGGCATAGATGTAAAATATTTGAAAAAATACAAATCCTAATACAATTAATGGAACCATAACCAATCCTTCATGGAATTGTTTTGCTGCTAAAATGTATCCAATCTCATATCCAAAACAAATCAAGGCAAAAGCAATAACCAAGGTTGCCCGTAATATGAGGTTCATTTCGCGATCGTGTTTTTCGTAATTTTTGCCATTCATGTATTCATAATAATATGGAACCCATGCTTGGTTGGTTACAATTACAACCATTGCCATTAAGGCGCCCACGTTGTAGGCAAAGCTAAACAAGCCCGCATCGTTAAAACCTGTGTAATCGGCAATCATAACCCGACCGAATTGTTCTAAGATTATTCCACTTAAGAAATAAGGGATTAGAGGAATGGAATATTTAAAAATATAAACCATCAAATCCTTCCTGAAAGTAATTTTCACGTAAGGCCGTAACTGGATAATAAAGTAAATTGAAGCAACAATTCCAGTGAGGACTAAAGAGTAAATTTGCCCTAAGTACTTTTTTTCGTTAAGTAATAAAATAATTACAACTGTTAGCGCAAATCCAATGTATGCACGCAATGAATTTACAATCGCAATCTTTTTACTTTCTCTACGAGGAGAAAACACTTGCTCAAAAATGGAGGACAAAATAGTTATGCCAACTACAGGGAATAGTAAATAAAGTAAGTTATAATCTATATTAAGCCAGCTTTGAAATTTATCTTTCAAGATAATAATTAGCGCAGCTGAAAAGAAAAAAAGCACAACATTAATTAGCAATGTAGTACCCAGAAATTCTTTAAAATCATCTTTTTCTTCATAATAATAGCGACCTACCGCAACATAGGTATTTAGGGTGAATAAGGTAGCAAAAATGCTTGAATAGGTAATAAACACGCTAACTATGCCATAGTCAGATGGGGTTAGTAAGCGTGTTAGTATAGGTATAGAAATAAAACCCAATGCACGTGTAGCAAATTGCGCGAAAAAATAATTAAGGTAGTGTTTTGATTGCTCCCGAAAACCCATACTGTTGGTTATTAATTAAATGTTGTAATGTTACTCTTGTATATCATACTGTTTCAAAATGACCTATTATTAATAGAGATTATATTGATTAAGTGACGGTGCCCTTTTTAAAATTTGATTATCAATAGATTACCGTATGAAGGCTATTTGATACTCACGTTACCACATAAGATACTCACTCTGGCTAATTATATTGAAGATTAAGCGAATCAGTTAAAACTAAAACCATTTTATTCATTTTATTAAATTTTTAATAAAAGTATCAAAAACAGTAAACGTATCCGGATATGTCATATTGAAGTTTGCATTAAATAAATCCAATGGCTTTGCTTGAAATTTATTACTTAAAACGTCTGAAAGCATTTCTGAGGACGATATTGTATCAAAAAAAAGATTGAGAGACCTATAATCTTCCGCAAAGTAAGAATCTTTCCAAGTATAATTTATGAAATAGGAATTGTTACATAAAACCTTTGCATCTAGAGACATTCCTGAAAAAATTGATATACAAAATTTTGATTTTAAAATTAAATCTAAATTTGAAATATCGCTAAAATGACATACCCTTACTTGTGGATTGGTTTTTAAATATTCATATTTTTCGATTTTATCGTATGGATGCACTTTTATTACTAGCTCAAATTTAGATGGGAGAAATGTTAATATTTCAGCAATGTAAAATGTATCGTCTTGTGCAAATAAATTACTGTGCCCAGTAAAATAAGTAACTATATTTTGTTTTTCTACTTTATTAATATCGCGAGGATAACCTAGATAGGCAGCATTAAGATAACCTCCTTTAATATATTTCACATTTTCATTATAGTTACTTTTATCCCTAATTATTTTATTATAGGTAGTAGGATAAAAATAATAATCAGCAAACACATTGTTATGCAGAAGTGAATCAATGTGGGTATACTCTGTTTTTACTCGAATAATAGATTCCTGCATAGACCTTAATAGGATTGCAACATGTACCGAATTCAAATCATCTTCAACTATAATTAGTTTTATGCCAGACAAATCTGCTTCGTTGTAATATTTCCAAAAATAAAGTGCGTTGCAAAAGTTTCTTAGAAGTTTTCGTTTATCAAATTTTTTTTCACGAAAAAATTGGCTAAAATATACAATAAAATAAAAAAGGTGTTTAATTCGATTTAATTTTAAAAAACTCCATTCTCTTTTTAGTTCTAACTGCGGTATATTCACGGCCTTAGATAATTCCCTATCAAACCGCCATTGGCCTAATATTGAAATATTCTCTTTTGCGCCAATTGCAATTGTAGTAATTGGGTAAATAAGTACTAAATAAAAAATTCGAATTAAATTTTTAAATTCATAAGATAGAGAGACTTCCCCTTTCTGTATATTTAATTCGTCTATAACAGAATAGTGAGTTCTTATTGAAAATAATAACCAGTATAAATTAAAATTAGTTGTTTTTTTTTCTAAAAAACCATCAATGTCATGAAAGTTTTTTTTGACTCTTTCGCTAAAATTGGTCATTACTACTTAATTGAACGAAATAATTATACTAAGTGAAAATTTCAGTATTAAACTAATAAAAAGAGATAGAAGTTCTAAAAAGCTACGTTAAAAACGTCCATCTCTCATTTTTTTGATATCTAATTTAGCATTGGATTCTAATATCCACTCATCTGACGGTAATAATTATCAATCATTTCCTTTTGTTCCTTAATTGAGCAAAAATTTTGCATATCCCCTTCTAAAAATGATTTTGTTTGTAAATATAGACCCGGTTTAAATTCTTTATCTAGAGAATTATCTATTTCAACGGGTTCTAAAGCTACACTACCTATTTTCTGAATTTGTAATGATTCCATTGGTTTAAAAATGAGTCTGTGCTTTTGGGTTAAAACCTCAAGTACCCAACGGCCTGGTGATTCCCAGTTTGCCTGATATGAAAATAAGGCTCCTGTTTTACTAACACCGGCACCACTATATATGGATGAAGCCGGATGCCAATCCAGTCCACCTTTATAAAAGGCAGCCAGTTTTTCGGGTTTTCCACCTAAATAAAAAGCTGTATCTATTACATGAGTCGAGTTTCCTAAAAACCAGGTATTGTGCTCTACTTGAGTTTTGGCAAGTGTTTTAATTACATGCGACCATTCAGTAAACTCAAATGTGAAAGATGTTACCCCACCATCTTCCTTAATAATTTCTTGAGCTTTGAGTACCGATGAATAAAAACGTCTATTGTATGCTAAAACAACATTTGCATTGTTCTTCTTAGTTGCCAAAGTTAAGGAATCGATTTCCGAAATATAACCAACTCCGTGTTTTTCTTGCAAAATATTGGTTACTCCATATTCAAGTAGTTTTATTGCCGTTTCGGTTAAAGCTTCAATACCTACAGCATTAATTACTCCGTTAGGCAACTGTGGTTTAGTTGCAAGAAATTTTTCTAATCCTCCCATAATAACTTCATGGCCAGTTTCTTGGGTAAATTTGTCGGAGCTAGATATTCCCCTTCCAATAGCAATATATTCCACATTGAGTGCTTTTAATACTTTTGCGTATTCAATTCCCATTAAACCAGTGCCAATTAACCAGATAGTTTTCATTTTTGTTTTGTTTAAGTAAAATAAAGTTCTACGGTTCCATTCAAACTTTTTTGAATATATGAATTATTTTCAAAAATCATAAAATCTACTGTTGTATAATTATTAAATGCAATAAAAGCAACTGCAGAATTTTTAAATAATTTAGGATGATATAATACTAGTCCTGTTTCTACTTGAAATTCATTGGTATTAACAGAAATATTTATATGCTTTACAGGGAAATAAATTGTTTGAAATGGTATTTCTTTTGTTTCAACCCGAAACTTCCCAATAATTTGTTTCCCGGATGTAACTGCTAATTTTAAGTCCTCAATACATACTATCTTCTGTCGAAGAGCTTCATGCAACAAAGGTTTAATAGACGAAAAAATATCTGAAACCTTATTTACTGTGTCTGCATTTTTTTTTCTATAGTTCCTGAATATTTTAACCATATCCTTATTAAATACGGAAGTAAAAAAATAGGGTGGTTCGCAAAACAAAGGATTTTTGCCATATACCTCACAAGCCACTGCAGGAGTAAGCAGCCATATAAAATTATCATCTTCGTGTTGCAATATTGTAATACTTTCAACTTGAAACCTACCTAGGCTTCCGGAATGTGTTTCCCAGAGAAAATAAGAACTTGCAAAATCAATACTATCCATTAAGTGATAGGAAAAGTATCTTTATATATTCGACTTCGAGATAACCAATCAAACATTAATTTATGGACAGGTAACGATTCTTTTATGTTAGGCAATGTATTCTTTCCTATCAATAGGTTTTCAATCCAACGTGCAGTTAAATCACCTAGAAAAGGTGATGCAAACGGTTCTTCTGTAGGCTGTAAAAAATCAGCAGCATATCTTGAAACAGGCATTTGACTATCTTCTTTTCTTAGCCAATTTATTCGTTTTTGCGAAATTTCATCAACCATAATCTTTCCGAACGAACCAACAATATCCCAACTTCCAAATACCGCACTGCCTGATGCCAAAGAAAGCATCGCCTTTCCTAAGTATTTACTATTATTATAATACTTAATAACAGCCCAGCCTCCAAAATCGCCAAAATCAGCACCTCTTCCACTTGGGATTAGGGTATCATCTATATCGGCAGCTACTATTTCACTTCTATTTGCATCGAGTAAAAAATAGATTAAATCGAGGTAATGAATTCCGTTGCAACCAATACCAATAGTACCGGTATTGATTGTAAATATTTTTTCACCATCAAATTGAGATAGACTATTAATATCCTTTTTTAGTTTAATAAAGGTATCATACATCCGCATGTTTAGATTTACCACAGTTTCCATTTCAGGAACAGTGCTTAAATACTCACATAACTCGACCACTTGATTATAACTTTGACCTAAGGGTTTTTCTATCATTAAATTTTTGCAACCAGCAACGTATGCAAGTTTGCATAATTCTATTCTATCTCCTGCTGTACTAGCAATAATACCGTAATCAAACTTTGAATTTGTACTAAAATCTTTAAACAACCCAAATTTTACCTTTTTATTATCAGCGAATGTTTTGCTGGCCGCTTCAATCACTTCAGATTTAATATCAAGTACAAAAACTTCGCTAACCTCTTTAATGCTAATTGCACCTTGCAAATGACGAATCCCCATTCGTCCAGCGCCAAAAATTAGAACTTTCATAACCTTTTATTTTATTAAAATATATAATAACCATTATTAAATTTATACAATGTTCTTTTATGTGAAAAAAAAATCACAAATTGAAAAATGAACAGAATCAATATAATAACTGAGCTATTTTTTTTTGAACTACCCTGTACCGCAGTACATGGACACTATATTGCGCTTTAAATTAATTATTCCCAAATTGGACTTTTCAGTACCCATTGACCAATTTCGTCTCTCCTGAATATATCCTTATTGTATAACTTCTCAACTATTTCCCAAAACTCACTTTCACTATAGCCTAAAAATTCGCAAAAATCCCTCACGCATAAAACATCTAACTTGTGGTCATGTTTTCGAACAAGTTCAATAGCTTCTTTTCGTGTTAATAAACCGTATCTCACAAATCTGGCAGCATAATCAGTAGCTGTAGCATGACCAAATTTTGGATATTTCATCCAAGGATGCACTAAATATGCGCGTGAATCCACCTGATCAAAATCTTCAATATGATGAGTTCTCTTCCACTCATGCGTTAAATCATGAAACCCCCTACTTTTTGCAAAAATAAAATTGCTATAACTATTCCATTCTATAAAATAACTCAAATATATTGGATCTAACTTATCTAATTCTCTTCCAGCTGGGGAATCAAAAAAATTCAAATCTTTTGCAGAAACACCATCTCCAATTAAGTCATTAATTTCAATTCCTGAAGCTACTCCATTTGAAACTTGTTCTTTTGCTGATGGAGTTTCCACTTTTTGATCACCTCCATATTCATAACTTATGTTTTCACCATATACCAGCAGAGGTGTATTAAATTTTAATGCCATGTGAAGAGGATAGCTATATATATATCTATCAATAAAATAAGTAGGCTTTCCATCTTTCTCAAAAGTTTTTTTCATAATTACTTTTTGAGCTTTAATATTTGGTTTCATACTTATAATATCGCAACCAAACTCTTCAGAAATATTTTTGATATTATTTATACCTGCTTTAGTCATCGGAAAATTATCCTCTACAGTCACTAATAAAGGGTTCATTTGCATTAGTTCTTTCATTACATGAACCTGAAAGTGGCTATCTTTTCCACCACTTACAGCAATCATACAATCAAAACCATTTGGCCCATTCATCCTTCTATATTTATCGCAAAGCTTTTTCAACTCTTCAAATCGTAAATCATAGTTTGTATTTTTACGATTATCATATGACTGACACGCAGAACAAACACCTTGTTCATTAAATGTGATACCTGGACGAGTATTTGGCATCACACATTTTGTACAATATTTCATAATTTAAATGATTTAGTTACTATTTTTATCATCCAACCCTTTTTGCCATACATTATGACGCAATTGCCATTCTCCATCCCCATTTTTGCCCCAAAGATGGGGTGAGCGGAACCTATTAGTGAGTTCATTTTTAAAATATTCGGGATTTATCTCCAAATATTCCATTATTTCATTAAAATATCGGTCAGGGAATTCTCCATCAAATTTCTTAACCAAAGCAACACCGTCTTCTCTGGTAAGGTGCATATTCCTTATTTCTTGCGATGCATCATAAGTAGCCCTACCAATGCCAAATTTGATATAGGTTGTAAAATAATGCAAATCATCGATTTTATCGTCTATACTATTATACTTGCTATACGTACCTTGAGTTCTAAATGGACGTGCGTGAAAACCCGTATTTTCAACGGCATAATAATATACTTCTTGTGGGGTCCATCTCAAGTAATAGCCTAAATAATGTACCTCAATTTTAGATTTTTCAAGTTCTGCTGCATCTGCAGGGAAAAATGAGAGTAAATCATTTAACGGAACTTTATATTTCTCTTGTAATTCTCTAACGGAAACACCACCCAAATAAATATCATCAAGGTTTTTGAAACTATAATAGGATTTATCACGCAAAGAAGTAGAATTATCAGCTATTGGATTACCATACTCTGCCTCATTTTCACCATAAAAAATTAGTGGAATACCATATTTACTAGCTATTTTTGGGGCTAAGTTTTTTTGGCCTAATATAAACGTTTGAAACGGGTGAAATAAATTTTCAATCGAAAGTTTAGTTAACAATTTCATGGTTTTTCCATTTCGGTTGAAAGAAATATTGTCAAAACCGCTATCTATCCAATTTTTGAAATTCTTATACCCGTAATCAGTATAGAGTATGGGTGGCCAGGTCACTGTTAAAGGATGCATTCCGTATTTATATTTTAATACATGTGCTTGAAAAGCACTATCTTTTCCACCACTTCCCGGAACTAAACAATCATAACTACCGTCTTTACTCCTGTGTTTATCTAATAATTGAAGTAATTCTTCTTCTCTTTTATTCCAATCAATTCTCTCCTTAGTCTCTGCCGTCCTACATGCATCACAAACTCCTTCACTATCCAAATTCATAGTAGTCTTTTTACTATCTTTTGTATGTTTAAATTCGACAGTAGATGCTGGTCTTTGGTTACTCATAACACATTTTGTGCAAAATTGCACATTTTGTGGAAGACCATAATAGGCTTCTAAATTATTTTGACTCATATAAATAATTATTTAAGATTATTAATTTCTGCCCAAGTATTGTATATTTTCAATCCCTCCTTTGCACTTTTCTCAGGATGAAATTGACAGGCAAAGATATTATTTTTTTGAATGCTTGAAACATAATTATGTCCATCATAATTTGTGAGAGATAACGCTACTGGTTCGTCGGGTTCTACATAAAACGAATGAACGAAATACATAAATTCACCGTTTTTTATAGGAGCTAATGGAGTATTTTTCCATTTATTTCCTTCTAATTCATGAATTTGATTCCAAGCGATCTGGGGAATTTTTCTTGTTTCACCTTCAGCATTATGAATATTGAATCTCTTTACCTTACCTTTAATTATTTCTAATCCTTTAGCATATCCAAATTCCTCACTTTCATAGAATAACAATTGAAGACCCAAGCAAATTCCAAGAAATGGTTTACCTGAATCAATAAAACTTTTTATAGGATTTACAAGATTTAGTTCTTCCAAATTATTCATTGCATCTCTAAATGCACCAACACCAGGCAAAACTATTGCATCTGCCGATTCAATTTCCTTTGCTTCAGAAGTTATTTTAACATCCAAACCAATATTGGTTAATGCCTGATTAACACTAAACAGATTACCAAGTTTGTAATCGATTATGAGAATTTTTTTGTTTGCTACCATTTTAGGTTCTTGTTGGAATGTTTGCATTCAATAACGCTAATCTAATCTCTTGCAAGGAACTTTGATAAATATTTTTTGGAGTTTTTCCACTATTTAAAAATGAAATATTTCCTTCGTCTTTGTAATCCGAAGAGTTATTTCCAAATGATTGCATAACTGAATAATGTAAGATCGAAGCAATTGCAACTGCATCTGCTTTACCCTTTATTATTGCCTCAACAATATTTTCAGGGTTTGATGCACCACCATGTGCAATAACTGGAATAGACACGGCTTCGCTAACTGTTCTTATTAGTTCTAAATCATATCCCTCACCTGTCCCTTCTTTATCAACCGAAGTAATTACAATTTCACCAGCACCTAATTCTTCAACTCTACGGGCCCATTTAACTACCTCTAATCCTGTATGTTCCCTTCCGTTATCCATAAATGCGTAATATTTACCATCTGAATTTCTTATAGCTTCAATTGCAACAACAATAGTTGATGATCCAAATTTTAATGAAGCTTCGCGTATAAAATTTGGGTTTTTAATTGCTCCCGTATTGATTGAAACTTTATCCGCACCTGATCTTAATACATCACGAATATCCTCAATAGTGCGCAATCCACCACCAACAGTTAAAGGAATAAAAATTTCTTTGGCTGTTTTCGTAATTATATCATGCAAACTATTTCGATCATATAAACTGGCAACTGTATCTTGAAAAAATAGTTCATCAGCTCCATTTTCATAGTAGTATCTGGCAAAATCTTCCGGTTTTCCTAAAACCCTCAACCCTTCAAGATGAATGCCTTTCACTAAATTTGGTCCCTTAATATCAATTCTTGGTATAATTCTTATATTATGCATTTATCAATTTTAATTTATTTTATACTTAGAAGAATAAACTGCTTCAGCCATTATCCAATCTGTTGGATTATCAATATCAATTGATTCTTCTTCAGACATTAATGTTTTTATAATTCTTTCAAACTTACTCATCCCTTTATCCAATAAGGATTCAGTTTTCATTATATAAATCGCTCCATTATACTCAAAATATTCATTATAATTCTGCCGTCCAATTAAATCTTTATTAAATACTAATTCAATTTTTCCTTCAGAATTTTCTTTACATAAAACACTCACAGCATGTGATTTTTTTACTGAAACAACCATATCAAGTGTATCATTATATAAATTAAAAGCATCTTGAACATTTTGTATTGTTCTCAGAGGCGATGTTGGTTGCAAAAGTAATATATTATTGTAATATTTCTTTTCATTAATTTTGTAATATTCAATAGCATGTACCAATACATCATTTGTGAGGGCCTGATCCCCTGATAGCTGTTCAGGTCGAATAAATGGTACTTTCAATCCGTAATTTTCAACAATTTTTATTATTTCATCATCATCAGTTGAAATACAAATATCGTCATCGCTAACAAAATTCCTAGCAATATCAATAGAATAATAAATCAATGGCTTCCCACAAAAATTTTTAATGTTTTTCTTTGGTATTCCTTTTGACCCACCTCTCGCTGGAATTACTACTAGGGTTTTCATCTGTTTATAATTATATTTTTAATTGTTAGTTGTAATATCCATACCGAGTACTCGGAAAGCATTTCCGATTTGTATAAACCTTATTAAATAGTTTTTTATTGAATATGTTTAACGAAATCTTGTACTTTGCTATAGTCTTCAGGTCTACCAATATCAACCCAGTATCCAAGAAGCGGGTACCGAATTACATTTTTCTTCTCGCTTATTAGAAGTTCTACAAGATCAGTGGCATTAAACTTTTCATCTTTTGGAATCATATCAATATATTTTCTTTTAAATAGGTAGATACCTGAGTTGGCATAATAATTATAAGTAGGCTTTTCTTTTAGCGACTTTATATTCCTACCCTCCAGATCAAAAATAGCAAAGGGGATATTAACTGTATATGGTATTGAAGCAACAGCCATATCTGCCCCATTTTCCAAAAAATGCCGGTAAAAATCAGCTAAGTCTATGTTTGTAAATAAGTCAGAATTCATAACTAAGACTGTATCGTGCTTAAAATCATTTACTAGTTTTACAGAACCCATTGTTCCAAAAAACCTTGGTTCCTTTATGCACCTTACTTTTATTCCGTCAATTGGCGCTTCAAAATGTTTTTCAATTTGCTCAGCCAAATAATTAACAGTAACATTTATACTCTCAACTCCATTTTGTAAAAGATTATCAATATTGTAATCTATTATGGCTTTGCTTCCTACCTTAAGTAATGGTTTTGGTGTGTTATCGGTGAGTGGTCGCAATCGTTCTCCTTTTCCACCAGCCATTAAAATAGCATCAATAGGTAATATTGAGTTAAGTTGTTTTAAATTATAAACCTTAACTATTTCTCCAATTGAGTTTACAAATGGTAACAAGGAAACACTACCCATATCTTTTAATTTTAAAAATGGATTTTCGTTTGAATGGATAGCATGATAATTTTTATTTACAATTTTATCAAGAGAATCGGTTAGTAATACTCCAGAAATGAGGGCTCGCCTAGCATCTCCGTCTGTGAGAGTACCATACAATTTTTTGCCATCTAATACAAAAAGTGTTAAAATATCACTCGATAGGTTGTTTAGTTGAACCAATGCATGATTTAATGTAGCCGTTTTATCGATAGTATATTTACTAAAATCTATCATAATTAAAAAATTTTTTTTTTGTAAGATTCTCACAATCAATATTTTCTATTCTTTTAAAAATTTCTATTGCAGTATTCTCTATATAATACGGATTTATTATGTTTTTACATTTTTCTCTGAATGCAGATGATAATATTAATTGGATCTTCTCCTTGATATCACCCATTGTTGGTTCACAATCAACCACAGAATCGGCCTTTTTCCTACCTTGCTGACGCATTCCAATATTCAATGTTGGTATTCCAAAAGAAGGAGCTTCAATAATACCACTGGATGAGTTACCAACTAAAGCATGAACAAATTGCAAAGCCGAAAGATATCGTATTTGCCCAAGGGAGGTAAATGCAATTGATCTATTACTATTATATTCTACAAATTTATTTATCTTGTTAATTATCACACGTCCATCAGTATCCGAATTGGGTAAAGTGAAAATTATTCTCAAATCATTAATTGATAATAAAACTTCTAATAAATTATCAATTTGCTCTTCTGCAGAATTTGATTCTAGGGTTACTGGATGGAAAGTAACTAGAACACATTTTTCTCCAATTTGAAATTTTAGACTCTTTTCCAGATCAAATTTAGATAGTAATTGCATGTTTTTAATATTGTCGATCCCAATAGCACCAACATTAAATACCTTACTTGGTTCTTCACCTAATTGAATAACACGATTCTTGTTTTCTTCTGTTGAAGTAAAATGCAGATGACTCATCTTTGTGATGGCATGTCGAATGGCATCATCATAGGCTCCTTCAGTAATTTCTCCTCCATGTAAATGTGCAATCGGTATTTTATAGAATAATGCGGCAGTTGCAGCTGCAAGTATCTCGAATCTATCTCCTAGTACAAGAAGTAAATCGGGTTTTAAATCCTCATAAGCATCGGCAAATCCAATAGTTGCTAAACCTACAGATTTGGTAGTGGCATTGGCTGTATCTGAAGAAAGCAACATTTCTACTTTCTTATCAATTCGGAATCCGTCCTTTTCAATTTCCTTATATGTAAGTCCAAATTCTGGAGAAAGATGCATATTGGTAGCAATAATCTGCAATGTAAGTTCTGGATCTTCTTTTATTAACTGCATTAATCTGCTAAGAAGTCCATATTCAGCCCTGCTGCCAGTAACTACACATATTTTTCTCATTGCTCAATTTT